>QHTD01000176.1 GCA_003220675.1 Candidatus Rokuibacteriota bacterium
AAGCCGATCGGCTCGCCCTCGTGGAACACCGGCTGGGTGATGAAAAAATCGGGCAGATGCCCCGAGCCGAGGAGCGGATCGTTGAGCAGAATGGCGTCGCCGGGTCGAAGGGAGTCGACCGGATGAGCCGCGAGCGCGTTCCTGACGGCGAAGGACATCGCGCCCATGTGACCCGGCGAGTACGGCCCCTGCGCGACCATGCGCCCCTGGGCGTCGAAGACCGCTACGGAGAAATCCTGCCCCTCGCGCGCCTGCTCCGAGTAGGCTGTCCGGTGGACCGTCGTGCCGATCTCGACCGCGATCGACTGGAGCGCGCCCCAGACGACGCCGAGGGTGATCGGGTCGACCCGCGTCATGGCAGCTCCACCAGGAGGTTCGCGTACTCGTCCACGGACGCGCTGGCGCCGGGCGGCAGCACGGTCGTGGACTCACGTTCCTCCACGATCGCGGGCCCCGCGAGGCGCGCCCCCGCGGCGAGCGCGTAGCGGTCGTAGACCGGCGTGTCCACGTAGCCGTGGGCCTCGGGGAAGTACGCGCGGCGCCCGCCCTTCACGGCCGGGCCGGCGCCCTGAGTCGGCGCTTTGGCGAGCGCGATCCGGGGTGAGCCGCCGACCGCCGAGAGCTTCCAGGTGACGACCTCCACGGGCTCGCTCGGGTTCGCGTAGCCGTAGCGGGCGGCGTAGAGCCCGTCGAACGCCGCGCGCACCCGGGCGAGCGCCGGGGCGTCGAGCTCGCCCGGCGGCACGGGGACGGTCAGCTCGTACCCCTGGCCCACGTAGCGCGCGTCGGCCGAGCGCGCGACCGTGATCTCCCCGCCGACGGCGGACTCGCGGACGACCTCCATCGCCTGCTGCGTCATCTCCGCGTACATTCGGCCGAGCTGCGCGGGGTCCACGGCGTCGAGCCGGCGCACATAGCTCCGCGCCACGTCGAACCGGACCTCGGCGGCAAGCAGGCCGAGCGCGGCCGTGACGCCGGCGGCCGCAGGGAGAATCACGCGCGGGATGCCGAGGGCCCGGGCAAGGCGGCAGCCGTGCACCGGACCCGAGCCGCCGAAGGCGACGAACGTCAGATCGCGCGGGTCGCGGCCGCGCTCGATCGAGACGACGCGCGTCGCCAGCTCCATGTTGGTGTTGACGATCACATGGATCCCCCACGCCGCGTCCTCGAGCGCCAGGCCGAGCGGCCGCGCGACCTTCTCGTCGATCGCGCGCGCTGCCGCCCGCGGCTGGAGCGTGATCGAGCCGCCCGCGAAGTAGTCGGGGTTGATGTAGCCGAGCACCACGTTCGCGTCGGTGACTGTGGGCTCGGCGCCGCCGCGCCCGTAGCAGGCGGGCCCGGGCACCGACGACGCGCTCTCCGGGCCCACGGCGATCACGCCGAGCCGGGCGCGGGCGATCGAGCCGCCGCCCGCGCCGATCTCGACGAGGTCGATCGCCTGGATGTTCACGGGCAGCCCGCTGCCCGGGGCGTTGTCGACACGATGGAGCTCGAACGCGGTCGTCGTGTAGGGCCGCCCCTTCTCGATCAGCGCGAGCTTGGCGGTGGTGCCGCCCATGTCGAACGCGATCAGATCGCGGTGGCCCACGAGCTCGCCGTACACTCCCGCCATCAGGGCGCCCGCGGCGGGACCCGACTCGATCATCCGCACCGGGTAGCGCTGCATCGCCTCCGCCGTCGCGACACCGCCCGAGGACTGCATGACGAAGAGCCGGCCGCGATAACCGCGCTCCGTCATGGCGGCGGCGAGCCCGCGCAGGTACTCGCGCACGGCCGTCATCACGTAGGCGTTCACCACGGTCGTCGAGGTCCGCTCGTACTCGCGGAAGGTCGGGGACACTTCGTGCGACATCGTGACGGTCACGTGCGGCGCCTCCCGGGCGACGAGCTCGGCCAGGCGCTTCTCGTGGACCGGGTTCAGGTAGGCGTGCAAGAGGCAAATCGCGAGTGTCGTCACCCCGCGCGCGACGAGCTCCCGGATGACCCGACGGGCGTCCGCCTCGTCGAGCGGGCGCTCCACGGAGCCGTCCGCCAGGACGCGCTCGGCCACCTCGCCGATCAACCGGCGGGGGATCAGTGGCGCGGGCTTCTCGATCTGGAGGTCGTAGACCTGGTAGCGCTTCTCGCGTCCGATGATGAGCACGTCCCGGAAGCCGCGCGTGGTGACGAGGCCGACGCCCTGCGCCTTGCGCTCGATGACGATGTTGGAGCCGAGCGTGGTTCCGTGGACCGCCAGAGCCACGTCGCGCCACTCGACGCCGCTCTTCGCGATCAGCTCGTCGAGCCCCGCCAGGCACGCCTCGGACGGGTCGGGGTAGGTCGTCAACATCTTCGCGATGTGGAGCTCCCCCGACGGCGATTGCAGCACGAAGTCGGTGAACGTCCCCCCGACGTCGAAGCCGATGCGGTAGGCCATCATTGTACCGGGGGCCGCGAGCCCGGCGCGATCGGTGGGTGGCCCGAGACGAGGTGCAGCCTGGCTGCGTACCGCATGTCTCTCTTCATTCCACCGGGCCCCGCGAGCCCGGCGCGATCGGTGGGTGGCCTGAGACGAGGTGCGCCCCGGCTCCGTTCCGCCAGCCGCTTCTCATTCCAGCGAGCCCCGGGGCCGGCATTCTAGCTCCGGCGTTCGGCCCTGGAGAGCACGAGGCGATAGGGGTAGCGCCGGGGCATCTGGTAGGTGATCGCGTATTCGACGGGCTCGCCGCTCACCGCAAAGTACGTGCGCTCGAAGCGCAGCAGCGGTGAGCGCGGCCGCACCTGGAGCAACTCGGCGATCGCGCGCGGCGCGAGCGCCGCGTCCACCACCTGCTCCATGAGCTTGATCGGCACGCCGAGCACGCGCTCGATCGCGCCGATGAGCGAGGTCTTCGAGAGGTCTTCGTCGGAGAGCGCCGTGCCGATCGTGAGCGGCACGTACGCCGTCACGTGCTGGAAGGGTCCGTTGTCCGCGTGGCGGACGCCGCTGATCTGATACACCGACGAGCGCGGCGGGAGACGCAGCGCCTTCGCGATGTTGGCCGGCACCGGGACGATTTCGCTCGCGACCAGCTTGAACCACGTCTCGTCGCCGAGCGCTATCATGTCGCCGACCGAGCCGATCACCCGAAGCTTCGGGTCGGCCCCGGCCGACGGTGTCGAGAAGGTGCCGCGCCCCGCGTGACGGTAGAGAAGCCCTTCCTCCACGAGGACGTCGAGCGCCTGCCGGATGGTCGGCCGGCTCACCTTGAACCGCTTGCAGAACGCGTGCTCGGAGGAGATGCGCTCGCCCTCGCCGCGCAGGTCCTGGCGGATCGCGTCGGCGATCTGGAGATACCGGGGAATCCCGGGACGGTAGTTCACCCGCTGGGCCTCCGCTGTCAGGATGTCTAGACATCTAGCACCGTCGCCCCCGGGTCGTCAAATCGCCCGCTCGCGGCCCGCGCCTACGCCGGGGACGCGGGCGCCGCGCGGGCGAGCATCGCCAGCACCTCGTCGTCCGTCACGGGCGAGAAGTCGAGGTAGTACTGGCCGACGGCCTGGAATTCCGCGTCCACGACGAGGCTCACAAAGCGATCCGCGGCCCGCTCGAACTGGCGTGCAGCCTGCGCCGAGGCGCACGGCACGGCCACCGTGACGTCGCGCGGCCCGTGGCGGCGCGCGTACGCGAGTGCGACGCGCATGGTGAGGCCCGTGGCGAGGCCGTCGTCCACCAACACCACGCCGGGCCCCGGGAGGTGGGCGCCGAGGGGCGGCGCGCCGTACGCCGCCATCCGGCGCTGGATCTCTCCGCCCACCCGCGCCTTCGCCTGCTCGACGTCCTCTGGCGAGAGCCCGAGCATCGCGACCGACTCGGCCTCGACGTGCGCCTCAC
This sequence comes from Candidatus Rokuibacteriota bacterium, assembly GCA_003220675.1. Lineage (GTDB taxonomy): Bacteria > Methylomirabilota > Methylomirabilia > Rokubacteriales > CSP1-6 > 20CM-2-70-11. Next base: position 3,854 of record QHTD01000176.1, read on the forward strand.
CGTCCTCGTCGAGCGCGCCGAAGGCGAACTCGGGGGCGACCGGCGAGGTCAGCTTGCTCGCGTAGACGAGCGCGAGCGGCGCGTGGAACCGCTCGACGAGAGGCAGCGCCACCGTCACGCCGCCTCGGGGGATCGCGCCGACGACGAAGGGCGGCGCCAGCACCGGAGCCAGCGCGTCGGCGAGCGCAAGCCCGGCCGCGGCGCGGTTACGAAACGTCATGGCTCATCGGCGTGACCGCGCGGTCACCCGTCACGGGCAGGCTAGGCGCGCGCCAGCTCGCGCGCGATGACCACCCGCTGGATCTGATTCGTGCCCTCGTAGATCTGCGTGACCTTGGCGTCGCGCATGAAGCGCTCCACCGGATACTCGCGCGTGTAGCCGTAACCGCCGAAAATTTGAACGGCGTCCGTCGTGACCCGCATCGCGGCGTCGCCCGCGAAGCATTTCGCCATCGACGACTCGAGCGCCGTCGCGGGCGCGCCGCGGTCCACGAGCGCCGCGGCGTGGTGGACCATGAGGCGCGCCGCGTGCACCTGCATCGCCATGTCGGCGAGCATGAACTGAATCCCCTGGAAGGCCGCGATCGGCTGGTCGAACTGCCGCCGCTCCTTGGCGTAGGCGACTGCGGCGTCGAGCGCGGCCTGGGCGATCCCCACGGCCTGGGCGCCCACGGCCGGGCGCGAGCCGTCGAGGACGCGAAGCGCGATGGCGAATCCCTCGCCCTCCTCGCCCAGGCGGTTCTCGACGGGCACCTCGCAGTCGCTCAGGTGGATCGCGACCGTCGGGGAGCCGCGAATCCCCATTTTGCGCTCGAGCTTGCCGAGGGAGAACCCGGGAAACGCCGGCTCGACCAGGAATGCGGTCACGCCGTGCCCGCCCCGGCCGCGGTCGACGGTGGCGAAGAGGGTGATGACGCTCGCATGGCTGCCGTTCGACACCCACATCTTGGTCCCGTTGAGGAGGTAGCGGTCGCCCCGGCGCTCGGCTGTCGTCGTCAGCGACGCAGCGTCGGAGCCCGCGCCCGGCTCCGAGAGCGAGAACGCTGCGGTGGTCTCCCCCGCGGCAAGCCGCGGCAGGTAGCGCCGCTTCTGTGACTCGCTCCCCGCCATCACGATGGGGAACCCGCCGGCATACTGAACGAGATAGATGACCGCGGTGGACGCGCACGCCCACGCGATCTCCTCGACCGCGAGGCAGAAGGCGAGCGTGCCCAGGGCGGTGCCGCCGTAGGTCTCAGGGATGTAGAGCCCCATGAGCCCCTGCTCGCCGAGCCACGCGAGCTGGTCGGCCGGGTACGTCTCCGTCTCGTCCACCCGCGCGGCGAGCGGCGCGATCCGCTCGCGGGCGATCACCCGCACGAGGTCGCGCATCTGGCCCTGCTCGTCGGTCAGGCCGAGGAGGTCGCGCATCCTGGAGGCATTATCGGCCACGCCGGAGCCGCTGACAATTATCGTCAGGCCACCTTGACGATTCCCGACCTCCTGCCTGATCATTGCGCCCTCCGCTCTTGTCCTTCACAAAAGGAGACGCGTGATGGCACTGCTCAGGACGAAGAAGCGCCTCGTCACAAGCTTCGCCGTGATCGTGCTGCTGTGTGGGGCGGCGTTCTACGCGTTGGCCCAGCAGACGGGCGAGGCGAAGAAAGCGCCGGCGCCGCAGGCGGGTCCGAAGCGTCACAAGCTGGCGGCCACCCTCGAGACGGTGCAGTGGGGCTGGCTCGACCCGAAGGAGCCGCCCAAGCTCACGGTGGACTCGGGCGATATCGTGTCGGTCGAGACGATGATGCATTCGCACGGCAAGGTCCGGCCCGGAATCACGATGGACGAGATCGTGGCCCTCCGCAAAGCCAACCCGGGCGGAGGCCCCCACTCGGTGACCGGCCCCATCTACGTCAACGGCGCGGAGCCCGGCGACGTGATGGAGATCCGAATCCTCAAGATCGTCCCGAAACCGTTCGGCATCAACTTCAACCTCCCGGGCAAGGACTTCCCGACCATCGGGGCCCTCGCCCTCGAGATGCCCGACGGCTTCGTCAAGTTCTTCACCCTGGATCTCGCGAAGCGCCAGGCCGAGTTCAAGCCGGGCATCATCCTCGACCTGCGCCCGTTCCCCGGCACGCTCGCGGTGGGCATCGATCCCAACGATCCCGCGCCGCGCAAGGGTGGCACCACCGACCCGATGGCGCCGGTCTCCACACTCCGGCCGTGGAAGAACGGCTCGAACATGGACATCAACGAGCTCCAGGAAGGCACCACGATCTTCATCCCGGTCTTCCTCAAGGGCGGGCTCGTGTGGACCGGCGATTCGCACTGCCGGCAGGGCAACGGCGAGGTGAACCTCACCGCGCTCGAGTGCTCCTATCGGGAGATCGCGATGCAGCTCATCGCGCGCAAGGACATGAAGCTCGAGTGGCCGCGCATGGAGACGAAGACCCACTGGATCATGATGGGGTTCGACGAGGACCTCAACAAGGCGCTGGTCAACGCGGTGCGGGAGACCGTCAACTTCCTGGAGGCGCAGCAGATGATCCCGCTCAACCGCTACGAGGCGTACTCGCTCGCCTCGATGGCCGCTGACTGCCGCGTGACGCAGGTGGTGGACATCCGCAAGGGCGTCCACTGCATGGTCCCGAAGTCGCTCTTCGTCAAGAAGTAGCGGGTGCTGCGGCTCCTCGCCCTCGCGGTGGCGCTGGGCGGCGCCGTCCCCGCCTGGGGCGGCGCCCTCGCCATCGTCACCACCTCCACCGATCTCAAGGCGCTCGTCGAGGCCGTCGGCGGTGACCGCGTCAGGGTCGAGAGCCTCGCGCCCGCCGTCCACGACCCCCACGCGGTGGACGTCAAGCCGGGTCAGCTGGCGAAGCTCAAGACGGCCGCGCTCCTCGTGAGGATCGGCCTCGACCACGAGCCCTGGCTCGCGCGCGTGCGGCGCGCCGGCGGCGATCCGCGCTTCGCCCCGGGCGGGCCCGACGACCTCGACGTGTCCAAGGGCGTCGAGCTGCTCCAGACGGAGACGGCGCGCGTCCGGAGTGAACGCGGGGTGCACGTTCACGGCTTCGGGAACCCGCACTACTGGCTCGACCCCGCCAACGCGCGCCCGATCACCCGGGCGATCCTCGAGGCGCTCGCCCGGCTGGCGCCGGCCGACCGCGACGCCTTCGCCGCCAACCGGACGCGCTTCCTGGCGCGGCTCGACGACGCGCTCGCCCGCTGGACGGAGGCGCTCGCGCCGTATCGCGGCACGCGCGCCGTCGTCGTCCACGATAGCTGGCCCTACTTCGCTCGGCGCTTCGGGCTCGTCGTCGTCGCGGCGATCGAGCCGGCGCCGGGCGTCCCGCCGTCGGCGTCGTCGCTCGCCGCGCTCACCCAGAAGATGCGCGAGACGGGCGTCCGGCTCCTCATCGCCGAGCCCTCCTCGAACGCGGCGCTCGTGAGCCAGGTGGCGGCGCGGAGCGGCGCCCGCGCGGTCGTGCTCGTGCCGTCGGTGGGCGCCGCCCCCGAGGCGGGCGACTACCTGGCCCTCTTCGAGATCAACGTCCGCCGGCTCCTCCACACCCTCGGCTCGTGATCGAGGTCCTCTGGGCACCGCTCCTCGCCTGCCTCGTCCTGACGGCGATCCACGTCTACCTCGGTCTCCACGTGCTGGCGCGCGGCGTGATCTTCGTGGATCTGGCGCTCGCCCAGGTCGCGGCGCTCGGGATCACCGTCGCGTTCCTCGCGGGGCACCCGATCCAGAGCGACGCCGCGTACTGGTACGCGCTCGCGTTCACGCTCGGCGGTGCGGCCCTCTTCGCGACGAGCCGGACGCGGCGGGCGCCGGTGCCGCAGGAGGCGATCATCGGGATCGTCTACGCGGTCTCCGCGGCGGCGGCCGTGCTTGTCGTGGACCAGGCACCCCAGGGGAGCGAGCACATCAAGCAGCTCCTGGTCGGGAACATCCTGACGGTGACGCCTGCCGAGGTCGGGACGCTCGCGCTGCTATACGCGCCGATCGCCGCGCTCCACTGGCTCGTCCGCCGCCCGCTGCTCGACATCTCGTTCGACCCCGACGGCGCCGGCGCGCGCCGGGCCGTGCCCTGGTGGGACTTCGTCTTCTACGCCTCGTTCGGGCTCGTCGTCACGAGCTCGGTGAGGCTCGCGGGCGTGCTCCTCGTGTTCGCCTACCTCGTCGTGCCGGCGACGGCCGGCGCCCTGCTCGCGCGCGCACCCTGGAGCCGCCTCGCCGTCGGCTGGGCGCTCGGCGTCCTCGTGAGCGTGGGCGGGCTCGGCGCATCGTGGGCGTGGGACCTGCCTACCGGCGCCACCGTGGTCGTCGCGTTCGGCGCGCTGCTCGCCGCCCTCGCCCTCGGGCTCGCCGCGGGGGCGATCGTGCGCGCGGCGCGGGCCCGGGGGCCTGCCGCGTTGAGCGGTGTCGCCGCCGCGCTCCTCGTGGCCGTCGGCGTCGCGGGGCTCCTGCTCGCGCTCTTCCCGCGGATGGACCACCTGTGGCTCGACTGGCTCGAGGCCGCCGCCCCCGCAGCGCACGCCCTGTTCCTCCGCGTGGACGAGCGCGAGACGTACCGGGACGCCCGCGAGGGCGTCGAGCGGAGCGTCGCGGAGCTCGGGCGCGTGCGCGCGATGCAGGAGGAGGCGCAGTGGGGCACGCGACCGATGTCGGAGGACACGCAGGAGCGGGTCCGTCAGTACCTGGCGGGGCGGACCGAGATGCTCGCCGGCGACCGGATGGTGCTCCGCACGCTGCGCGCGCGGGCGCGCGAGCGCCAACGCTGGTCGGTGGGGCTCCCGCTCTTCGGGATCGGCGCGGGCGGCGCGCTCTGGCTCCTGCGCCGCCGGCGGGCTCAGGCGTTGTAGGTGTAGAAGCCGCGGCCCGTCTTCCGTCCGAGACGGCCCGCCATCACCATGCGCTTGAGGAGCGGCGGCGGCGCATAGCGGGGCTCGCGGAACTCCTCGAACATCACCTCGGCGACGTACATGGTCGTGTCGAGCCCGACGAGGTCCAACAGCGTGAACGGTCCCATCGGGTAGCCGCAACCGAGCTTCATCGCCGTGTCGATGTCCTCGAGCGCGGCGAGACCGCTCTCGTAGAGCCGGACCGCGTCGAGCAGGTATGGCACGAGCAGCCGGTTCACGATGAACGCCGTCGAGTCCTTCGTCTGGACCGGTGTCTTGCCGACCGTGCGGACCCACTCGGTCGCCGTCGTCACCACGCCCTCGTCGGTCAGGATCGTGCGCGCCACCTCGACGAGCTTCATGAGCGGCACGGGGTTGAAGAAGTGGAGCCCGAGCACCTGGCCGGGGCGCTTGCTCGCGGCGGCCATGGCCGTGACGTTGCACGACGAGGTGTTGGTCGCCAGGATCGCGTGGGGCGGCGCGATCCGGCCGAGCTTCGCGAACGTCTCGTTCTTGAGCTGCTGGTTCTCCGTCATGGCCTCGACGACGAGCTCGCACCCTTTGAGCTCCTCGAGCCGCGACGTGCCGGCGATGCGCGCGAGCAGGGCGTCCTTGGCTTTGGCGTCGAGCTTGCCCTTCACCCGGAGCGCCTCGAACGTCTCGCGGAGCCGGTCCAGGCCCCGCTTGGCCAGCTCGTCGTTCGCCTCGACGACGGTCACGGGGAACCCCGCCTGGGCCGCGACCTGGGCGATGCCCGAGCCCATGAGACCGCAGCCGATGACGCCGACGTTCTTGATGGTCACGTCAATTTCCCCGGAACGGCGGCGACCTAGTGGACTTCCAACGAATTCGGACTAAGCCTCATGCCGGACTCGAGGTGCCGGGCGAAGTTAGTTGGAACGGCACTAGTTCCGCGGGCGGCGCCCCGGCAGGGGCGGAGGCTCGTAGTGGGCGGTCCCCGGCGGGCACGGATTCTTCACGGTGACCGAGACGGAGCCTGCACCGGCGCCGCAGCGGACGCTGCCGTCGGGCTGCGCCTCGCAGTCTGCGGCGCGGCGCGGTGGACCGTCCTCTTTGAGCGCCCGGTCGAATGCCGACACGCGTGGCGTGACCGGCTGTGCGAAGATGCTCAGGATCATCGACGCGCTGATCGGCGTCTTCGCCTCCTCGGCCCCGGCGACCGGCACCCACGCGCCGAGCGCCACGAGCACGCAGATCAGCACGGCCACGCCCTCGCGCACGATGACCACCTCTCGCCTCCTCGGTGTCCGCACGTTCGGCGACGCCTCAGTCGTAGACGATGAGGGAATGCAGCGGGTAGTTCCTCAGCTTGTCGCGGCCGTGGAGGAACGCGAGCTCGATCAGGAACGCCACGCCCACGACCTGGCCTCCGAGCTGCTCGATCAGCCGGAGCGTCGCAGCCATCGTCCCGCCCGTGGCGAGCAGGTCGTCGACGGCGAGCACGCGCTGCCCCGGCTTGATCGCGTCCTCGTGGACCGCGAGCGCGTCGCGCCCGTACTCGAGCTCGTACTCGACCTCGATGGTCTTGCCCGGCAGCTTGCCAAGCTTCCGCACGGGGACCAAGCCCGCGCTGAGCTCGTGGGCGAGCGCACCACCGAAGATGAACCCGCGCGACTCGACGGCGACGACGATGTCCACGCGCTGTTTCTGGTATCGGCCTGCGAGTACATCGATCACGTAGCGGAACGCCGGACCGTCCTTCAGGAGGGTGGTAATGTCCTTGAAGAGGATCCCTTCGGTCGGAAAATCCTTGATGTCGCGGATCTTCGCCCGGAGCTCGGCGACGTCCATCGCGCGCCTATATTACTCGCTCCATGTCGCAGCGCGCAAGACGCAAGGCGGCGCCAAAGTGTCCGCGAGGCTGGCACCGTGACACGCTCGGGCGTCATCCGTCACGCCACGGACGCGCGCCTCACGCGCTCGCTGCCGCTCAACTCGCCAATTTCACGGCAACGACGTCGGAAGGAATTGGGAGATCGCCGGCGTCTGCACGGAGCTGAGCCTTCACAAAGCGGAGCACTGGGCGTCCGGGCTCGGGACGTTCGGCCTCGTCCTCCGCAACCGCATGACTGGCGGTGCCAAGGTCCTCGGCTGGCGGACCGGGGAGCCGTCCGACGCGACCTACTACCGCGGCATCTCCTGCCGCATTCTCGAGGCGTACGCCGACCGGATTACGGATCCGATCCGGCGCTACTTCGAGGAGATCGGCATCGTCACCGCGTCGGAGTCTCCCTGGCGGCTCCACCAGCCGCCGATGGGTTCGGGCCTCAGTCACACCTAACCGCGCGCCGCCCGCAGGCGCGCGCCGACGTCGCTCTCCCCAACCGCCGCGATCATGACTCGAGCTGTGCGATGGCGTCGGGCAGACCCGCGAGCCGCGGGATCGCGCCGTCGGGGCTGAGCAGGCCGAGCGCCCGCGGCGCGTTGCTCGTGACGTGGATGACGCGCATTCCGGCGGCACGCGCACCCTGGACGTCGAGCACTTCGTCGTCCCCGACGTGCACCGCGCTCTCGGGCCCGGCTCCGACGGCGCGCAGCGTGAGGGCGAAGATCTCGGGGTCCGGCTTGCGCACGCCCACCTCGTCCGAGAAGGTCGTGTGCCGGAAGTAGCCGAGCAGCCCGTAGCGCTCGAGGAGCTTGCGCAGCGTGACGCCGGGCGTGCGCATAATGTTCGACACGACGGCGAGCGTGTACCCGCGCCCGGCCAGAGCCTCGAGCGCCGCGCGCGCGGACTCGTCCACCGTCGGCGGTACGAGGAGCGCGGGGCGTGAGTAGGCCTCGATCAGCATCGCCATCGCCTCTCCGGTCACTTGGCGCGGGAGCCGGGCATCGACCGCGGCGAGGATTGCGCGGACGTGCTCCGCCACCGGCACGTCGCGGTTCTGGCTCCAGAGCCTCGAGAGGAACGCCCCCGACTCCTCGTACGCGCGGTCGAGCGCCGCGGCCCGGGCGCGCAGGCCGGCCGCGGTCAGGATCGTCGCGAAGTCCGCCATGCGGCGTTTCTTGTATCGGTTGTCGCTCGACGGCGGATCGTGGAGCAGCGTGCCCCAGAAGTCGATCGTGATCGTCGTGATCTTCAGTGTGAGCTCCCGAACTTCGGCGCCCGTTTCTCGAGGAACGCGCTCATACCCTGGTACGGCTCGTCGGTCGCGTATGCCGCGGCGAACGCGTTGATCCCGTAGCGCACCGCCGTCGCCAGGTCGGTCGCGCGCCAGCGGACGATCAGCTCTTTCTGCAGCCGGATCGCCTCGGGGCCGCACGCGAGAATCCGCTCCACGAGCGCCTGGACCGTCGCGCGCAGACGCTCGACGGGTACGACGTCGTTGACGAGCCCCCACTCGCGCGCCCGCTCCGCCGTGATCGGCTCGCCGGTGAGGAGCAGCTCCGCGGCGCGGCCGGGACCGACCAGGGGCGGCAGGAGCGCCGCCTGGATCACCGACGGTACGCCCACACGGACCTCGGGCAGGCCGAGCGACGCCCCCGCGACGGCCACGCGGAGGTCGCATGCGAGCGCCAACTCGAAGCCGGCGCCGAGGCACGGGCCGTTCACCGCGGCGATCACCGGGAACGGCGCCTGGTGCACGGCGTCGATCGCGCCGTGGAGCGCGGTGATCAGGTCCTTCGCCCGCGCCGTGTCGAGATCACGCAACACCCGCACGTCCATGCCCGCCGTGAACGCGCGCCCGCCGCCGGTCAGGATCGCCACGCGCGTGACGCGATCGGCGGCGAGCGCGTCGAAGGTCGCGCGCACGGCGTGGATCAGGCCGGGCTCGAGGAGGTTGAGCGGCGGACGGTCCAGCGTGCACCAGGCGGCGCCGCCGGCCCGCTCGACGCTGAGGGGCGCTTCCGACATCAGTTGCCCGCCGCGCTCGGCTCAGGCACCGCGGAAACCTCGCGGCGACACTTAGTAGCGGCGCATGGTCGGATCGACCGTCCGCGCCCAGTGATCGAGGCCGCCGAGGAGGTTCTTCACGTTCTTGAAGCCGAGCTGGCGGAGGTAGTCGGCGACCGCCGCGCTCCGCACGCCCTGGTGGCAGTAGACGACGATCTCGTCCTCGGGGTTCAGCTCGTCCGTCCTGAGCTCGACCTCCTCGATCGGGATGTGCACCGAGTTCTCGAGGCGGCAGAGCCGCGTCTCCCAGTCCTGACGCACGTCGAGCAGCAGGGGCCGGTCGTTCCGCAGGAGCCGCGCCTTCAGCTCTTGAGGCGTGAGGGAGTCCATCGCGATCTCCTCTCAGCGGGGCGCGGGCCGCCCGACGAGGAAGTCCACGAGCCAGCGGTTCACGGTCTCGGTCTGCTCGATCTGGGGGAAATGCCCGCACGCATCCACCCAGCGCACCGTCGCGCGGGCGAAGCCTTCGGCGACCTGCGCGCAGTGCGCCGGCGACACGACGTGGTCCTGGCGGCCGTGGATCAGCAAGACGGGCACGTCCAGGGTCGCGATCGCCCGGCGGTAGTCCGGCGCGTGGCCCTCGAAATCCGTCCGCACGTGACGGAGCGTGGCGAGGTAGGCCGCGCGCGCGGCGGCGGAGGACCGCGCGGCGAACCCGAAGTCGACGAAGAAGTCGACCTCCTCGCGTACCGGCCGGTCGAAGCAGCGCGCGAGCGCCACCTTGTAGAGCCTCGCCGAGCGGCAGAGCGAGAGCGTCTCGCCGACCAGCGGCAGGGCGACGAGGCGGTAGATCCACGACGGACGATAGCCGAAGCCCGGGACGACGCCCCCCACGAGCGCGAGCCGCTCGACGCGCGCCGGATGAGTCAGCGCGTAGGTGACGGCGGCGGCCGCGCCGAGCGAGTGGCCAACGAGAGAGGCCTCCCGGATCCCGAGCACCTCCATGAACCCGTGGAGCGCGCTGGCGAAGTAGGACAGACGATAGCGGGCGGGGGGCTTCGCGGACGCGCCGAAGCCGGGAAGGTCGAGCGCGTACACGGTCGTCCGGTCCGCAAGCGCCCGGGTGGTGTGCCGCCAGGATTCCGCGAATCCGCCGAGGCCGTGCACGAGGACGACGGCGGGGCCGCGCCCCGCGACGATGTAGTGGAGATCCAGCCCGTCGACTTCCCCGCCCCGAAGCCGGAGTTCTGGCATGAGGCTACGATTCTACCAGACCGCCTCCGCCGAGCATCCGGCTCAGTGGACGCCGGTACGGGAAGAGACTGAAAATGCCGCCCGTGTGGATGAAGCAGACGCGCGGGCCGAGCTCGCGCGGATCGCGGCGGATCCGGTCGAGGAGCGCCGCGAAGGCCTTGGCGGTGTAGACGGGATCGAGCACGATCCCCTCGAGCCGCGCGACCCGCACGACCGTCTCCAGCGCCTCGGCGCGCACCTCGGCGCGCCCCGTCCCCTGGTAGCCGTCGAGGAGCCGGATCTCGCCGGGCGGCTCCACGGAAAGGCCGTAGCGGCGGCGGGCCTGGCCAATGAGGTCGGCGACATAGGCGCGGACCCTCGCGGCCTCCCACGCGATCGGCACGCTGACGACCTCCGCCCGGAGCCCGTGGAGCTGCTTGGCCATGAGCAACCCGGCGTGGCTCCCGCCGCTGAACGCTGTGATCACGACCGTGTCGAACGCGGGAGCGCCGTGCCGGATCTGCTGCACGAGCTCCTCGCCGCACGTGACGTATCCGAGCGCGCCCGTGACCGTGGCGCCGCTCTCGGGGATGATGTAGGGCGCGCCGCCGCGCGAGCGGACCCGCGCAGCGAGGTCCTCGAGCAGCTCGTCGATCCGCCCCCACTCGTCGTCGCTGCAGAACCGGACCTCGGCGCCGAGCAGCCGGTCGAGCAGCAGGTTGCCGTCGTACTCTTCGGGCGGTGCGCCCTTGAGCGCGAGGATCGCCTTCATGCCGAGCCGGGCGGCGACGGCGGCGACGGTGCGGCAGCAGTTGGACTGGAGCGTCCCGCACGTGATCAGCGTGTCAGCGCTCCGGGCGAAGGCCTCGCCGACGAGGAACTCGAGCTTGCGGATCTTGTTGCCCGTCTCGAGCAGCCCCGTGAGGTCGTCGCGCTTCACCCACAGCTCGATCCCCAGCTCCTGCGAGAGTCGCTCGAGCTTGAGCAGCGGGGTGGGAACGACGGCGAGCTCGATCCGCGGGATCGGAGGCGCGCCCGTCACCATGGGTCTCACTATCTCAGGCGAACAGGTCGCCAGGCAAGGAATCGGCGGGCGCCCGGGGCTCGCCGACCGGCTGGCCGAGGAGGCGCTTCATCATGCGGGCGTTCTGGACCGGGTAGTCGCGGTTGTTGTTGTTGAAGGAGATGAAGACCTGCTCGGCCTCCTCCCCGATCCGCCCGATCTCGGGAAGGAGCTCACGGAGCTCCGCCTCGCTGTAGAGGTAGTCGTACTTCTCCCGCACGGCTGGCTCCTCCCCGCGGAGCTGGCGGAGCCATCCGTCGGCGTTGCGCCCGTGCAGCCGGAACACCGCGGTCGGCGCCGTCGACGCCGTCACGCGCGGCACCGCACCGGCGCCAATCGGCGCGTCGACGATCACGTGGGCGAGCCGTGCGTCGCCGAGCGCCGCGAGCGCCTCGGCTGCGTGCTCGGGGAACCACGAGCGGTGGCGGAACTCGACCGCGATCGTCCAGCCGGGCAGCCGCTCCGCAAGGGACGCGAGGTAGTCGAGCCGCGCCCGTTCGAAATGCACCCACGGCGCGAACTGGAAGAGGACGTAGCCGAGCTTGCCCGCGTCAGCCAACGGCGTGACGGCCGCGCGAAAGAGCCTGAACGCGGCGCCCACCGCTTCGGGCGGAAAGCTCGCCGCCTCGATCTCCCCGCGCCGCGTCCGTCCGGGCTGCCGCGGCAGGAGGGCCTGGAGCTCTGCCGGGAGGCTCTCGGGCTTCGGGTGATGCCCGGTCAGCAGCGCATACGCCTTGACGTGGAAGACGAAGCCGAGCGGCGTGCGCTCGACCCAGCGGACGGTGTTCTTGATGTCGGGGATCGCGTAGTAGGAGCTGTTCACCTCGACGGTGTCGAACACGCTCGCGTAGTAGCGCAGGCGCGCCTCCGCCGACATGGACCGCTTCGGATAGAAGCCGCCACTCTCGATGAGCGCGGGATCCGCCCAGGAGCAGATCCCGACTCGCACGCGCTGGGTGAGGCTAGGCGATCTTCTCGTAGATGCCCGGCGGGATGACGCGGTAGACGTGGATCGGCTGCGAGACGTTCTTGAAGGTCTTCTCCCCGAGGCTCTCGAGGACGAAGTGGTGGCGCATGCGCTCGGCCGTCGTCGGGCCCACGACGATCTCCCCGCCCTGCGCCGACCCGGCGAAGCGCGCGGCGACGTTCGTCGTGGGGCCCGTCGCCGTGAATGTCCACCGCTGCGCCGCTCCGGTGCCGAGCTTGGTGGCGCCCACGAGCGCCTCGCCGGTATTGATGCCCATGTGGAGCATGATGGGCGGGAACACGCCGCCGTACTCCTCGTTGAGACGCAACGTCTTCTGGTGGATCGCGAACGCCGCACGCGTCGCGTTCAGCGCGTGGTCGGTCCCGCCGCGATCGGACTCGAAGATGACCATGAGGCCGTCGCCGGCGGTCTCGTTCACGTCGCCGTGGTGGCTCTGGATGATCTCCAGGAAGCTCGAGAAGTAGGTCTGGACGAGCTGGTTGAGGCGCTTGGGGTCGAGCTGCTCGGACAGCTTCGTGTAGCTCGCGATGTCGAGGAAGAGCACGGACACGTCGACGCTCTTCTTCTCGAGCTCCGTGGCGTTGGGGTTCTGCTCGAGGAGCTTCTTGACGGCGTCGGGCACGAACTTCGAGAGCTCGCCCTTGAGCTGCTCGAGTAGCTCGAGCCGCGCTCGCGACTCCTGGAGGTTCCGGAGCGCCGACTCGAGCTCGGTGTTCTTCGCGCCGAGGTCCTCGTGGGCCCGGGCCAGCCGCCCGGTCATCTCGTTGAACGCGGCGCCCAGCTCGCCGATCTCGTCGCGGGCACCGGCGGGCGCGCGGACGGCGAAGTCGCCCTCGCCCACCCGGCGCGCGGCCGCCGCGAGCGCCTCGATGGGACGGACGATGACCGAGCGCATCGCGACCGTCAGGACGATCGCCGCCGAGACGATGGTGAGCACGCCGATCAGGATCTGGCGGTTGCGCAGGCGCCGCACTTCCGCGTAGACCGGCTCCATCGATGCCTCCACGCGGACGACCGCGCGCACCGTATGGTCGCTCCCGTGGCAGCCCTGGCACGCCTCTCGGTTCGGGATCGGATAGTGAAGCGTGAAGAACGAGACCCCGTCGTGGACTTCGATCGACTCCTGCGTCCTGAGCGTCTCGAGCGCCCGCGCGAAGAGCGGCCCCGTCATCGGCGCGCCCGGCGCCCGCTGCATCTTCGTGATCTTGGCGAGGACGTCGGGCGCGAGGCCGGCCCTCCGCTCGACTTCCCCTGCGGTGGCGAGGTCGGTGAATGCCTCGACGCCATTGCGGCGGTAAATGGTGAACCCTTCGACGAGTGACGAGGACTTGAGCTGCTGGATCATGGTGCGCGTGACGTCCGGGCGCTCCTGCAGCATGGCGCCCTCGACGGACGCGACCACAGCCATGGTCAGCCGGCGGGCCCCAATCTTGTTCTGGTCGATCAGGGCGACCGACTCGCGCTGGATCGTGACGAGCATCGAGGCGCCGAATCCGATGATCAGCACGACTACGATGAGCAGCCCGATCTTGATCGCGAGCCGTGCGTGGACCATCGACGGGCGCCTCAGCGCTTCGCGGCGTCGCGGTACGCGAGCTCGGCGCCGGACCAGTCGTTCCGGCGCGCGATCGCCGACGCCAGGACGAGACGCATGGCCGATCCTACCATGACTACGATCCGTGACTACGATCCGGCCGTCCGCAGCCCGCGCGGGCGCAGACAGCGCTTGTACGGTCTGCTAGAATTCTCCTCTGATGGCCCGACCCGACAGCTTCGAGGAGTTCGAGGCGACGAGCCTCTTCTGTCCGCGCTGCCGCCGCGCGACGCCGGTGCGTAAGAAATTGCTCCTCGTGCTCCCGAGCGGCAACAAGTACGACTACGTCTGTGCCGAGTGCGGCACGACGGTCGGTGGCAAGACCGACAACGACGCGCGCGCGTTTCACGACACGATTCCTCCCGCACCCCGGCGCCCTTTCCAGTAATTCGCTAACTCGGTCATTCCCTAACTCCGCGCCAGATCAGCCTCGCAGGCTCGGGTGTCAGCCAGTTGACACCGCGCGTTGTGGTGATCGACGTCATCTCAACATCCTGTTGCAGAACACTCCGCACCTTGGCATACTCACTCGACTTCATACCGTCTTACCCTTCCCTCGCTCATCAGAACGCTCGTTCATCAGAACGCAGATTCCGAGGTTGAAACTGGAGGAGGAACCATATGGGCAGACACAGCAAGGCGCTTGCGGTCCTGACGTTCGCGGTCGCCGTCGCGGTGGGTGGGTTCATCCTCACACGCCAAGTCATCGCCGTCGCGGGAGAAGCCGACGCCGAGCGGCTTAACCGCGCGATCCTCGAGTACATCGCCGAGAAGAACCCGCGGGCGCCGATCAAGGCATTCCAGAAACTCCCTGACGTGCTCCTCGCCGAAGCGGAGCGCGCGAACATCGACCACTGCCTGGTGCTCGCGCAAGCGGAGGTCGAGTCCGAGTTCCGTCACGACGCGGTCGGCAGCGCGGGCGAGGTCGGGCTGTTCCAGATACTGCCGTCGACGGCCGCGCTCTTCGAATCGACGGTCGGTCCCTTCCGGCGCCCCGTGCTGAAAGGCCAGCATGATCTCGGCGACCTCGCCGACCCGCGCGTCAGCACGCGGTTCGCGATGGCCTACCTCCGGGACATCATGAGCCGAAAGCCGAACATCAAAGACGCGCTCACCGAGTACAACGGTGGCCCCTCAGGACGTCACCCGCACTACTATCGGATGGTGATGGGCGCGTACGTCGAGCTTCTGGAGCGGACCGATCTTCGCTGTCGCTTCCAGCCCGCGCCGAAGCGGCCGCCGGTCCTCGCGCTCCTCTCTCGCGTCTGATCACCGACGCGGCCCTCGCGAGCCGCAGCGCGCGGGTGGAGGATCGGTCGCAGACCGAGAGAGGCCGGGAAGGATCGGTGCCCGGAGTCCAGAGAGGCGAAATGCAAACCCGACAGCCCATGACGCTCGTCCTCGCCGGTCTCCTGGCACTCGGCGGGTGTGCCTCGAGCCAGTCGCCGGTGCTCTACCCGAACGCGAAGCTGAAGCAGGTCGGCCGCGAGCAGGCCAGCCGCGACATCGAGGAGTGCCGCAAGCTCGCCGATGACTACGTGCAGAGCACCGCGGCCAAGGACGTCGCCAAGGGCGCGGCCGTCGGAGGAGCGGCGGGCGCGGCGATCGGTGCCGTCGGTGGCGCGGTCAGCGGCCGCGGCGCCGGAACCGGGGCGGCGGTCGGCGCGGCAACGGGCGCGACTGCGGGCGCCGTCCACGGAGCCGCCAAGCAGACCGAGCCGAGCCCGGTCTACAAGCGCTACGTGGACCGCTGTCTGGGGGAGCGGGGCTACGAGGTCATCGGCTGGCAGTAGGGGCTACGCCAGGACCGCGTCGATCGTGCGCGCGAGCGCGAAGTCCTTGGCGGTGAGGCCGCCCGCCGAGTGCGTCCAGAGCGAGAGGGCGACCACGTTGTAGTGGACCGCGATGTCCGGGTGGTGCCCGGCGCTCTCCGCGAGCGCGGCGACGCCGTTGACGAAGAACATCGCGTCTCTGAAGCTCTGGAAGCGGTACGTCCGATCGAGCGTCTTGCTCACCCGCGTCCAGCCGGGCGTCTGTTCGAGCTCGGCCAGGACCGCCGCGTCGCTCAGCAGGGTCATCGATCGAAGCAGCGCCGGATCAGCGGTGCCCACGCGCTGAGTGGCCGCGTGGCCTTGCCCACGACCTTCGCACCGTCGTCCCAGCGCCTGAGGGCGAGCGCGTCCGGGAGCCACGGGTGGACCGCGAGTCGCGCGACCTCGACAGCCGTCATGACGCCGCCCTGCAGCCGGAGCGTATGACGGGAGGCGGCGGACAGCCGGGCGAAGTAGTCGGGCTCGGTCGCGCAGAGGTAGCGTTTGGCGTCGGCGTGCGCGCGCACACACCACGCGACGCGCTCGGGAACCCACGGCGCGAGGAGCTCGGCCCCGACCTCATGGTGTCCCCGGGCGTGCGGTCCCGCGCGCGAGGGCTCGCCGGTGTCGAAGACGAGCGATGGATCCACGGCGTAGCGGCCGACGTCGTGCAGCAGGCACGCGAGCTGCAGCTCCTCGTCGGCGCCCGCGGCCCGCGCGAGCTCGGCGCACTGCAGCGCGTGCTCCAGCTCCGACACAGCCTCGCCGCCGTAGAGGCGCGACGCGGAGCGCGCCATGGCGTCGAGCAGCCGGTCGGCCATCGTGCTCACTCGCGCGCGAACTTCTGCAGCGAGCGGATCTCGCGCGGTGGCGTCTCCTTGCTTCCCTGCGCGGTCCAGGACACTTCCGCCACGTAGAGCGCGCCGCGCGAGTCGACGGCGCAGCCGTGCGGCGCGACGAACTCGCCGGGCTTCTCGCCCTGGAACCGCCCGCCGATCCGCCCGACCAGATCGCCCTTGAGAGTGACGATGCTCACGCGCGCGCCGAGGTTCGGCACCATGGCGTTCACGGCGAGGTGTGTCGGCAGCTCGCCGACGTAGAGCAGCCCGCCGTTGCGCCGATCCGCGAAGAGCCCGCACGGACGGTGCAGGTTGTTGAGCTGCGTGAGGTAGTGCCCCTTCCCGTCGAAGACCTGTACGCGGTGGTTCTCACGGTCGGCGACGTACACCACGCCGTCGGCGTCGGTGGCGATGTTGTGCGGGACGTTGAAGCAGCCGGGGTCGGTGCCCGGCTCGCCCCATGAGAACAGGTGCCGTCCCTTGGGGTCGTACTTGTGCACGCGCGAGTTGCCGTAGCCGTCGGAGATGTAGAGGTCGCCGGTCTTCGGGCAGAGCGCGACGTGGGTCGGCCGGTTGAACGGCTTGCCGCTCTGGAGCGTGGACGGCGTGTCGGGATCACCGATCGTCAGGAGCGGCTTTCCCTCGGGGGTGAACTGGCGGATCGTATGGTGCGTGTCGTCGGTCAGCCAGAGCGTGCCATCCGGGGCGATCGTGATGCCGTGCGGCCGGCGGAAGACGCCTTCGCCCCACGATCGGAGGAAGTTCCCCTCCCGATCGAAGACGATGACCGGGTGCGGGCCGCGGTTGAAGACGTACACGTTGTCCTTCGCGTCGACGCCGACGCTCGTGGCCTCGACGTAGGACCACCCCTCGGGCAGCCTTCCCCAACTGTCGACCGGACGGTAGTTCATGGCGTGAGCCTCCTCGTTCGGAGACTCATACTGCCACAACACGACCACGCCGGCCATCGACGAACGTCGCCAAGCCGCGCCGCCCGCTCGCGTAGAATATCCACGATGCGATGCGCTGCCTGCGGTGTGGACAACCGCGCTGGCGTGAGGTTCTGCGAGGAATGCGGCGCCCGGCTGGAGGCGCTGTGCCCCGCGTGCGGCGCGAGCGTCCCGCCCGGGAAGAAATTCTGCGGCGCGTGCGGTGCGGCGTTCGGTCCCGCCGCGAGATCTGCGGACACGCCCGGGGACCGGTTCGCAACGCCGAAGGCGTACACGCCGGCCCACCTGGCGGAGCGGATCCTGAAGGACCGCACGGCGCTTTCTGGCGAGCGCAAGCAAGTGACGGTCCTTTTCGCCGACGTCTCCGGCTTCACGTCGCTGTCCGAGAAGCTCGATCCCGAGGACGTGCACGCGCTGATCAACCGCGCGTTCGAGCTGATGCTCGCCGAGATCCACCACTACGAGGGCACCGTCAACCAGTTCCTCGGAGACGGGCTCATGGCGCTGTTCGGCGCGCCCATCGCCCACGAGGACCACGCGCAGCGCGCCGCCCACGCCGCGCTGGCGACTCAGCAGGCGCTCGCCCGGTACCGCGACGACCTGCAGGGGACGCGAGGGATCGACTTCCGTCTCCGCATGGGCCTCAACACGGGCCTGGTCGTCGTCGGCGCGATCGGCGACAACCTGCGCATGGATTACACCGCGGTCGGCGACACGACCAACACCGCGGCGCGCGTGCAGCAGCTCGCCGAGCCCGGCCGGATCGCGGTGGCCGAGGCGACCCAGCGCCTTATCGCCCCCTACTTCGAGACGCGCGCGCTGGGCGCCATCCCGCTGAAGGGCAAGAGCCAGCCCGTGGCGGCGTACGAGCTCGTCCGCGCGCGCGAGGGCGTGACGCGCCTCGAGGCGCGGGCGGCGCGGGGCCTGTCACCGCTCGTGGGGCGCGACGACGCGCTCGCGACGCTCGAGCGCGCCTGGGCGCAGGCCCGGAGCGGCCGCGGCCAGGCCGTCTTCGTGGTCGGCGATGCGGGCATCGGCAAGTCGCGGCTCCTGCTCGAGTTCCGCCGGCGCCTCGGCGACGCGGCGACCTGGGTCGAAGGCGACTGCATCTCGTTCGGCCAGTCGATCCCGTTCCTTCCCATCGTCCAGATGCTCAAGCAGAACTTCGGCATCGAGGCTCGCGACGCTGAGGCGCAGATCATCGCGAGGGTCCAGCGCGGCCTCGCCTTCATGGGCGAGGAAGCAGCCAACATCGCGCCCTACCTCCGGTATCTGCTGTCGGTGGACCCTGGCGACCCCGGGGTCGCCAGCCTGGATCCGCTCCTGCGGCGAGCACGGATCGTCGCCGCCATCCAGGGGTTGGCGGCGACGGGCCGCCGACGCCGCCCGGCCGTCCTCGTGGTGGAGGACGCGCACTGGATCGACAGCGCCTCGGAGGACTTCCTGACGTCACTGACGGAGAGCCTGCCCGGCATGGCGGTGCTGCTGATCGTCACCTACCGCCCGATCTACGCGCAGCCGTTCGGCGATCGCACGTACTACTGGCGGATCGGGCTTCACCCGGTCGACGAGGAAGCCGCCGTCCGCATCGTGCGCGCGACGCTCGGCGTCGCCGATCTGCCGCGCGAGCTGGCGGCGACCATCGCGGCCAAGGCAGAGGGTAACCCGTTTTTCCTGGAGGAGATCGGCCGCACGCTGGTGGAGACGGGCGCGGTGCGTACCGAGGACGGGCACCTGGTGCTGGCGAAGGCGGCCTCGACGATCACCGTCCCCGACACGGTCCAGGACGTCATCGCAGCCCGCCTCGACCGGCTCGCCGAGCCTGAGAAGCGGACGGTCCAGACGGCGTCGGTGATCGGACGCGAGTTCGCGCGCTCGCTCCTCCGGCGGGTGTCCGAACTCCACGATCGACTCGAGCAGAGCCTCGGCGAGCTGAAGCGGATCGAGCTCATCTACGAGAAGGCCGGCTTCGGCGACGTCGAATACGTCTTCCGCCACGCGCTGACTCAGGACGTCGCCTACGCATCGCTGCTCCAGTCCGAGCGGCGGCGGCTGCACGCGCTGATCGGTGCCGCCATCGAGGAGCTCTACGCCGGGCGCCTCGAGGAGCGCGCCGAAGAGCTCGCGTACCACTTCTCACGCGGCGAGGTTCGGGACAAGGTCGTCCAGTATGCGCGGGCGGCGGCCGAGAAGGCCACAGCGCTCTTCGTCGACGCCAAGGCCGTGGAGTTCTACGAGCTGGTCCTCGATGCCCTCGGCCGACTCCCGGAGACGGCCGAGACCGCGCGCCTCGGTATCGACATCCGCCTGGCCATGCGCGCGCCCCTCTGGCGCTCGGGCCGTCTGGATCCCCTCTTCGAGCGTTTCAAGGAAGCGGAGGCGCTCGCGACCCGGTATGACGAGACCGAGCGCCTGGACACGATCTACGCGTTCCTCGTGCAGTACTACTGGGCGAAAGGACAGCAGGACCAGGCGATCGAGTACGGCAAGCGCTGCCTCGCGACGGCGGAGGCGCGGGGCGATCTCGGGCTTCGCGTCACCGGCCACTTCTACCTCGCCCACGCCTACCAGGCACTCGGGCAGTTCCCGCCCGCGATCGAGCACTCGAGGGAGATCCTGGTACTCCTCGAGGGCGGTAAGGAGGGCGAGCGGTTCGGGCTCTCCGGCCTGCCCTACTCGGGCGCCTGCGCGACCGCCGCCGAGGCCCTCGCCGAGCTCGGCGACACGCACGGCGCGCTTGAGCTTGTCCGGCGGGGCGAGCGGGCCGCCGAGGCCGCCGACCACCTCTACAGCAGGATGGTGCTCGCCGTCGCGCACGGTAGCTTCCTGGCCCGCGAAGGCGCGCCCGCCGAAGCCATAGCGGTGCTGGAGCCGGCGGTCCAGACGTGCCGCGAAAAGAACTTCGTCGGCCAGCTCATGCGGGGCCTCACCCGACTGGGCCACGCCTACGCCCTCGCCGGCCGCCCCGAGGAAGGCATCCCCCTCGTGAGGGAAGCGGCCGCGCTCCAGGAGAAGGCCGGCGCCTTCGTGAATCGGGCGCTGTGGCTCTCCATTCTCGGGGAGGTCTACCTCGGGGCGGGTCGCCTGGACGACGCCGAGACGACCGCTCGCCAAGCGCTCGGCTTCGCTGAGCGGCACGGCGAGCGCTGGGTTGAGGGATGGACCAAGCTCGTGCTCGGCCAGGTCGCGCTGGCACGTGGTGACAGGAGGGGGGCCGCCGAGCACCTCGACGAGACGCAGGAGATCGCGGAGGAGCTCGGGATGCGGCCGCTACTCGAGCGGTGCCGCGCGGAGCTCGCGAAGCTCCGCTAGGCTAGGCCGGGCCGGAGCTACTTCCCGTAAACGGTCGACAGGTACCCGACGATCGCCTTCGCATCCTCGTCGCTGATCGACGCGCCGAAGACCTTGATCATCTTGGTGAGGACCGCTTCCCACTGCTTGGCGTCCCCCCGCGGCTGCATCACAATGTAGTCCGTCGAATGGCACGCGCGGCACGCGCGCTGCGTGACTTCGACCCCGGGTCCGGGCTTGAGCTCGCCGTATGGGTGATCGGGCGGGAGCGTGATCGTCTTGAGCTGAGCCGCGGCAGCGAGCGGGAGCGCCAGCACGAGCGTCGCGATACCGAGCGTGCGTCGCATGGCGCTAGCCCGCGTGAACCGTGACGCGCTCGACGACGTTGCGCAGATAGCCCGCGGGGTTCCACAGGGGCTCGTATCCCTGCGACTCACCGATTGCGTTGAGCGCCCGAACCATAAGCGTATAGTCCCCCGCGCTGGCCGGCGTCCAAGCCGCGCTCCACTCCCGGAACGCGTAACGGCCGAGGTCAGGCCCGAGCTGCGCGCGCCGCCACGTGACGCCGCTGTCGTCGGAGACCTCGACCTCGCGCACGCCGTAGCCGCCGTCGAACGCGATGCCTTTGAGCGTCACGGGTCGCCCCGGGACAACGCGCGCGCCATTGGCCGGCGTGCCGATGAACGAGCGGACCGTCATGCGGCTGATCGGCACGGTGTTCTTCGGAGCCGTGCCCGGCTCGACGCAGCCACATGGCGTGTCGGGGATTCGGTAGGCGGGCTTCATCCAGAACTTCTCGAAGACGTGGTCGATCACCGCGATCTCCGAGAGGTTCTTCACCCAGTAGGTCGAATACCAGCCGGGCACGACAAGCCGTGCCGGAAAGCCGTTCAGCATGGGCAGCTCGCGCCCGTTCATCTGGTAGGCCACGATGACGTCGGGATCGTCCATCACGCGCCGAATGTCGAGGCTCTTGACGAAGTGGGGGACGCTCGGGAAGGCCGGCTTGTCCAGGCCCTCGAACGTGGCCTGCACGGCGCCCTGGCGGACGCCAGCCGCCGCGAGGAGGTCCCGGAGGCGCACGCCCACCCACTCGGCGTTACCCATCGCGCCGTCGCCCCATTCGCCGCCGAGAACGCGCGGCGCGAAGCGCCCTCGGCTGTTGCCGGAGCACTGCGCCACCGCGGTCACGGCCGCCTTCGAAAACTTCGCCTTGAGGTCGGCCAGCGACAGCTCGAGCGGCCGGTCCACGAGGCCCGTTACGCGCAGCCGCCACGACCCGACGTCCACGCTCGTCGGGACCGGGAAGGTGTGGTACCGCACGAAGAAGGCGTCGTTCGGGGTGATCGCCCGGTCGAAATACGTCATCGGGGTCTCGAGTTGCGGGGGTCTCGACGTCAGCAGGATCAGGTCCGTCTTCTCCGGGTAGCGGACGAGCGGCCGCCCGGCGAGGATCGGATCCGCCTGCTGCGCGAGCGCGCGGGGCGACCGCGCGAGGAGCCCCGCCGAGACGACGATCGCTCCGAGTCCGCCGACGGTTCTGAGGAACTCCCTGCGAGGGCTCCGCACTATGCTCCCCTCCCCGGCCCGAATAACCGCGCCACGACTCTACCCGGCTTCGAGGTATTCTTCCACCCTCTCGCGCCCACGTCGGCGTATACCCTTCAGCCCATGGACGAGCGCGCGTTCACCCGTGTGGCCGAGGAGTACGCCGGCCGGCTCTACGCCGTCGCCTATCGGCTCCTCAGGAACCGCGCGGACGCCCAGGACGCCGTGCAGCGCGCCCTCATGAAGGCGCCGGCCTGTCCCCGAGCCCCCGCCCGGCCAGGGCGAGCACGTCACAGGCGGGGTCGAGCGGGTAGACCTGGCGCGCGCCCTGGGCGCAGTGCCGCGCGAGGCGCGGCTCCTGCTCGCGCTCCACTACGTCGACGGGCTCTCGTACCGGGAGCTCGCCAGGATTCGCGGCATCTCCGTCAACACGGTCAAGAGCCAGCTCGCCAGGGGCAAGGCGATTCTCAGGCGAGCGCTGGAGGACTGACGATGGACCTCGACCTGAAGCTCAGGGAGTTTTTCACCGAGGCGGTTCTTCCGCGCGACGCGCTCGCCCGCCTTGTCCGCGGGCTCGACGCTGGCCCGCCGCAGCTCGAGCCGCTCGCTGGCCGATTCCGCATCGAGGCAACCGACCGCGGTGTCGCGCGCCTCCGGCCGGGGCGAGGTGTGGGCGCGAAGTCGCGGCGCGCACGCCGCCACGCCGAGCAGGCGCACCAGGAGCTCCGGGAGTACCTCGCGGGACAGCGGACGTTCTTCGCGGTGCCGGTGGACCTCGACGGGGTGCCCGAGTTCCAGGCCAAGGTGCTGGCCGAGGCGGCGCGCGTCCCGTTCGGGGAAGTCGTCTCGTACGCGACGCTTGCCGAGCGCATTGGTCACCCGCGCGCCGCGCGCGCCGTCGGCAGCGCCCTCGGCAGGAACCCGGTGCCGGTGATCGTCCCGTGCCACCGGATCGTCCGCGGCGACGGGAGCTGGGGGCACTACGCGTTCGGCCACGAGATGAAGACGCTCTTGCTCACGCTCGAGCGCGCGACGCCGGTGCTCGTCGGATCCACGACAACGCGGATCGTCTGCCGGCGCGGCTGCGCTCACGACCAGCGCGTCGCCGAGCAGCATCGCGTCGTCTTCGCCTCGCTGGGCGACGCCCGGAGCGTCGGCTACCGTCCCTGCCGCGTGTGCCGACCGGCCGCGTGACCGGCCGCGTGATAGGATGCCCGCGATGACGGCTCGCGGCTCGCTCGTCTCGCTCGCCGCCGTTCTGCTCCTCGTCGGCGACCCGCGGCTCGCCGCCGCCCAGTACCCGATCTTCGACGCGCACATCCACTACAGCCACCCCGACTGGGACGCGTACCCGCCGGAGCGGGTGCTGGCGATCCTCGCCCAGGCGGGCGTGCGTCGCGCGATCGTCTCGAGCACGCCGGACGACGGCACGCTCAGGCTCTACGAGCGCGCTCCGAGCGTGGTCGTGCCCTTCCTCCGGCCGTACCGCACGCGCGACGACATGGACAGCTGGCACGAGGACACGGGCGTCGCCGCGTACGTGGAGGAGCGGCTCAAGCGAGGCGTCTACCGCGGCATCGGCGAGTTCCACCTGGATACCGCTGCGGTGGACGCGCCCGTGGTCCGACGGATCGCCGAGCTGGCGGCCGAACGTGACCTCTTCCTGCAAGCCCACGTGGACGCCGAAACGATCGAGAAGCTCCTCGGACGCTACCCGAAAGTCCGCTTCCTCTGGGCCCACGCGGGCATGTCGGCCGACGCGGAGACC
>QHTD01000312.1 GCA_003220675.1 Candidatus Rokuibacteriota bacterium
AACCTCGCGGTTCGAGGACTCTTCGCGCTGCGCTGGGCCCTGGGCCGAGCGTTCGGATGGGATGACGAGCGCCATAATCCATTCAGCGTATCGTACGTCAATCGCCTTGCTGAAGCCGATCGCTCGCAGTCTCAGGTTGCTCCGGGGACTCGCGAGGGCCAGTTTCGAGTGCTCTACGTCTTCGGTGAGGAAGCCCTTAGCGAGCTTCGCAATGCGACCGTGCATGCCTTCGTGGCGCTCGCTCTCACGCCAAGCCCCGGGGGATACACGCTCTACTTAGCAATCTACGTGAAGCCAGTGAGTCGTCTCACTACGCTCTACATGGCCCTGATCGATCCATTTCGCCGTCTCATTGTCTATCCGGCCCTCGGTAGGCAGATTCAGCAACGTTGGTCGCGCACGTATGCGTAGGCGCCGCAGGGTCCTGCGCCCACCGCTTCCTAAGCCGGCGATGGAGCGGACCGCCGCATGAATGGCTCATTGTCGGGGCGGGCCGCAGTGGGCGGCGGCCGCTCATCGCCAAGCGGTTAGAGAGACATCGGAGCAGACATGGTAAGGCTGGAGAACAGGCCTCAGGGGCCAAGTCGGGGGACCGGTCGCGGCGCTCGCGTCGCCGCTTTCCTCTTGTCTCTCATCGCGCCCGGGGCCGGTCATTTCCTTCTCTGGAGCATTCGCCGAGGTATAGCCTGGGCCATTGGTGTGGCGGCCTTCGGACTCATCCTCCTCTTCATATTGCCAGTCTCGTTTTTCACGATGGCGGTCATTGCGATCGTCGGCCCTCTCCTGCACGTGGCTAGTGCGCTCGACACCCTATGGGTGCCGGTCGTGAAGCCTCGGTGGTTGATCCTCCTGATCTCGTGGACCGCGCTCTTCGGTGGCAACTGGGTCCTGGCGGAGCCAATCAAGAGTTATTACGGAACACATTACGCTCGGGCCTTTACGATCCCCTCGGGCGCGATGGAGCCAACTCTGTTAGTCGGCGACTACATTCTGACGAATAACTCCACCTATCGTGTTCAGGACCCACAGCGTGGAGACATTATCGTTTTCAAGTATCCGCAGGACGAGAGCCGGGACTTCATCAAGCGCATCATCGGCACCCCGGGCGACGCCATCCAGATCCGCGGTCACCAAGTGCTCCTCAACGGGAAGCCGCTCGAGGAACCCTACGTCAAGCCTCGCGCTCCAGCACTCGCCCACGTCGGACAGTCTGGCCACTGCGCTTACGCCTACGGTTGCGAGATCACTGCCGTGCCCCCCGACTCCTACTTCGTCATGGGCGACAATCGCGACAATTCACAGGACAGTCGCTACTGGGGCTTCGTCAGGCGCGACAAGATTGTTGGACGGGCATTCACGATTTACTGGTCGTGGGACAGAGTACAGTTCTGGCCCCGGCTTGATCGTGTGGGCCGGTCCCTCTAAATCGATGCCACGTACACGCCGTGTTGGAAGGCTCCTGCGCATGGAAGCGTGAACGGTCTAACATAAGGCCTGAGCGGTCGGGCTCGACGCCGGCCGCTCAGCCTGGCCGTTCGGTGGCAGGTTGCCGACACCGCCAGTTCTGACGACCGGCGGACGCTCTACAAGCCCTGCTAGTAGCAATTCGCCGTCGTTCCGACCATCGGGCAGGCCGGTGCGATGAATGTTCCTAGCCCCAAGGAGGAGGAGCAATGGCAAATGCGATGACTGATCGGTATCTGGACAACAACAAACAGTACGCGAGCGGGCAGGCGGTGCATAAGCCTGTCCACCCGGGAAAGCAGCCGATTCAACCGTCCAAGCGCGTAGCGGTGCTGGCGTGCATGGACGCGCGCCTCGACGTGGAGGACTTGCTCGGCCTGCAGACGGGCGACGCACACATCATCCGCAACGCGGGGGGCGTGGTGAGCGATGACGCGATCCGCTGTCTCATCATCTCGCATCACCTGCTCAACACCAACGAGATCATCCTGATCCACCACACACGCTGCGGCATGCTCGCCTTCACCGACGACCTGCTCAAGGCGGGTCTGGAGGGTGACTCGACGGCCGAGAAATTGCTTGGCCAGGCGACGGGGCGCGCGTTCGTGAGCTGCAAGAAGTCCTCAGCGACGCCGTCGGCGTTCCACGCCTTCCGCGGCCAAATCGAGCCGCTTGATGCGCCGCGCGATGCGAAGAACCTGGAGCGTCTCGCATGGGATG
Source organism: Candidatus Rokuibacteriota bacterium (assembly GCA_003220675.1). Taxonomy (GTDB): domain Bacteria; phylum Methylomirabilota; class Methylomirabilia; order Rokubacteriales; family CSP1-6; genus 20CM-2-70-11. Next base: position 2,185 of record QHTD01000312.1, read on the forward strand.
TGCGGCGAGGGATGTCTTCGATCCTGAACCATCCCTGGATCCCGACAACCGGGGCCGATGCGGTCACGGTGCGTGGATTCGTCTACGACGTGGATACCGCGAGGCTCGACGAAGTGAGCTATCCAGGGCCCATGGGATCGATCGGTTGAGGCGACGAGGCCCAGTGTCGAATGCCGAGCACCGCGCTTCGCGGCGCGGTGCTCGCGTCACGATTCGACCGCCAGCCCGACCGATTGAGTGACGGCTCGTGGTCGTTTGCTGCGCCTTCATGCAGTGCGGAACGAACGCCTGCGTCACCGAACCACAGCTTGCAGGGCGACGCGCCGCATGCGGCGCGCGCCTGAAGCCGGCCGTTCTACCGACAAGGGTGCTCTGACGCCGAGGTGTCGACGCTGCTGAAATTCATCGTTGTGCTCTACCGCAGACCAGACCTCTCGCCGGAGCAGTTCCATGCCAATCTCCGCAACGAGCACGGCCTCCTGGCGGAGCGCCTCCCCGGCCTCCGGAAGTATGTCCAGAACCATGTGGCACCGGACCCGCGCCGGCCACACCCTGGCTGGGATGCGGTTGTTGAGCTTTACTGGGACGATTGGCCAACCATGGAGGCTGCTTGGCGAAGTCCGGAGGGTCAGCGTGCGACGAGTCACCTTACGGAGTTCGTAGACCTCTCTCGAAGTACTTGGTCTGTGGTCAACGAAGAGGTGCGCCGTTGACGGCGTTCCGCAGTCTCGCCGTTGTGTTCCTTCTCGCCATCTTTTCTGCATCCTGTACAGCAAGGAGCGTAGATGCGCTCGTCGGCGAATACGCCCTTAAGCCCGAGGGCCGGGCAGAGGTGAAGATCTCCAGGGACGGAGATCAATTTGTCGCGTCCGTACGCCAAGGCAGCGGCTGGTCACATCCCGAGAGCCTTGTCGTGTGTACCGAAGCCGATTACGCTCAGCTTTTCGGCCCTGAATGGAAACAGATTGAACCGTTCGGGCTTCGCGCGACGAACGGCCCCTTCGGCATCTTCAGAGTCAAAAAGGGCGCAACGGCCCATGGACGTACCTTCGAGACCGGGTATTTCTTGTTCGCCCTCGGCGGGGGCGACGTCTACAAGCTATGAGATCGGGGTAAGATGGCGGGGAAGCGCAGGCCGATCGGGAGGTGACTGGTGTTCCAGCTCGAGGGCAGGGTGGCGATCGTCACGGGCGGCAACGGCGGCATCGGCCTGGGCATGGCGCGGGGCCTCGCGCGGGCCGGCGCGCGCGTCGTGATCGCGGCGCGCGACGAGGCCAAGTCCAAGGACGCGGTGAAGGAGCTGGAGGCCTTCGGCGCCGAGGCGCGTGCCGTCACCACGGACGTCACTGACGAGGCGGCGGTCGGGCGCATGGTCAGGGCGACGCTCGACGCCTTCGGGCGGCTCGACGTCCTCGTCAACAACGCGGGCACCAACATCAGGAAGCCCCCGCACGAGGTGTCGCTCGCCGAGTGGCGCCAGGTGCTTGACACCAACCTGACGAGCGCCTACCTCTGCTCGCACGCGGCCTACCCGACGATGAAGGCGGGCGGCCGCGGCAAGATCATCAACATTGGTTCGATGATGTCCATCTTCGGCGCCGGCTTCGCGCCGGCCTACGCCGCCTCCAAGGGCGGGATCGTTCAGTTCACCAGGGCGTGCGCCTCGGCGTGGGCCCTGGACAATATCCAGGTCAACGCGGTGCTGCCGGGCTGGATCGACACCGCGCTCACGCGCCGGGCGCGGCAGGAGATCCCGGGCCTGCACGAGCGGGTCCTCCAGCGCACGCCGGCCGGCCGCTGGGGAACCATCGACGACATGGCGGGCATCGCGGTCTTCCTCGCGAGCCCCGCCTCCGACTTCGTCACGGGATCCGCCATTCCCGTCGACGGCGGCTACTCGATCCAGGGCTGAGCGGTGCCACCCGCGCTCTCGCACCGGAGCAACTTCACGAGGTCGCGCGGGCCAAATTCCCTGGCCGTTCCTTGCGTCGCCTGTTACGCTCCGGGCATGAGACCGCAAAGACTCGTTGGCACACTGCTCGTCGTCCTGCTCCTCGGGGCGTGCGCGTCGGCGCCCACGAACCCCGCGCGGAGCGAGTTCGAAGACATCCCCGTCCCGAAGGGGCTCACGTATCGCGCCGGCAAGTCGACGATCATCGAGTCGCCCACGGTCAAGGCGGCGCGCTTGGTCTATCGCGGGCGGCTCGAAGCTGCGAGCCTGGGCGCCGCGCTGCGCGCGACGCTCGAGGCCAACGGCTGGCGCCACGTCAGCACCACGAGCGTGGAGAATCGCGGCACTACCCAGGTCTACGAGAAGGCGGGGAGTTCGCTCGAGGTCCGCGTCTGGGAGGGTTGGCTCCGGATCTTCACCTACGTCGAGCTGACGGCGAGCCGCGCCATCCCGCTGCCCAGGTAGTCCCAGCGGTCGCTGCCCTCGCTAGGGCTGACGCCAGGCGCCACCGTCCCTGGCAATGAAGGCGTCGGCTTCCGCCGGTCCCCAGGAGCCCGCCTCGTACAGACAGAGCGGCGGCCCCGGCGCCTCTGCCCATGCGTCGAGGACCGGTCCGAGGAGCTGCCACGCCTTTTCAACCCAATCGCCCCGCGCGTAGAGCGTCGCGTCGCCGTGGATCGCGTCCAGCAGGAGCCGCTCGTACGCCTCGGGCGGCTCGCCGCCGAACACCTCGCCGTAGCGAAAGTCGAGCCGGACGGGGCCGAGCCGGAGATCGGGGCCTGGCGTCTTCGCGGCGACGGTGAGCGCTCCGGCGAAAGATCAGGTGCGGCGTGCGGCGGAAGCGGATCGCGATCTCGCTCACGCGCTTCGCGAGGCGCTTGCCCGTGCGCAGATAGAACGGCACGCCCGCCCACCGCCAGTTGTCCACGAGGAGCCGGAGCGCGGCGTAGGTGTCCGTCTTCGAGTCGGGCGCGACACCCTTTTCCTGGAGGTAGCCGGGGACGGGCTTGCCCCCTGCGAAGCCGGGGCCGTACTGGCCGCGCAGGGCGGCCTCCCGGATCCGCGCGGGATCGAACGGTCGGATCGCGTGCATGACCTTGTTCTTCTCATCGCGCACGGGGCCCGCGTCGAAGGTCGCGGGCGGCTCCATGGCGATCAGGCAGAGGAGCTGGAGCAGGTGGTTCTGCATCATGTCGCGCAGCGCCCCCGCCTCCTCGTAGTACGCGCCGCGGGTCTCGACGCCGATGGACTCGGCGACGGTCAGCTGGACCTCGGCCACGTGGTTGCGGTTCCACAGAGGCTCGAAGATGCCGTTGGCGAACCGGAACACGAGGATGTTCTGGACGGTCTCCTTGCCGAGGTAGTGGTCGATCCGGTAGACCTGCTCCTCGCGGAAGGCGGCCGCGAGCCGGCGGCCGAGCGCCTGCGCGCTCGCGTAGTCGCGCCCGAACGGCTTCTCGATGATGATCCGCGTGAAGCCGCCCGCCGCCGGGCGCGCGAGGCCTGAGGCCCCGAGGTTCGCGGTGATGTCGTCGTAAAGGCTCGGCGGTGTCGCGCAGTAGAAGAGCCGGTTCGCCGGGCCGGACCGGGTCGCCTCGGCGTCCTTCAGCGCGCGCTCGAGCCGCGGGTAGAGTGAGGCGTCGGCGGGGTCGCCGGCGACGTACGAGAGCGCCCCGGCGAAGCGCTCCCACACCGCCTCGGACGGCGGCTGGATCCGCGCGAATTCCCCGATCGCCGCGCGTGTCCGCACGCGGAACTCGTCGTCGGCCATGCCGGTCCGCGCGGTCGCGATGATCGCGAACGGCTCGGGGAGCACGCGCCCCGCGTAGAGGCTCCAGAGTGCGGGCATGAGCTTGCGTCGCGTCAGGTCGCCCGACGCGCCGAAGATGATCAGCGAGAAGGGTTCGTCGGCGGACACGCGCGTTACCCTTTCGCGGCCGGGGAGAGCTGCGCCGCGGCGGCGCGGTCGAGGAGCCAGACGAGCTCGCCGTCGGCCGGCCGCACCATCGCGGCCGGAAGTGTCGCGCGCTCGCTGAGGACGGCCTTGACCACCTTCGCCTTTTCGGCGCCCGTGACGAGGAAGACGACCCGGGCGGCGGCGTTGAAGACCGGTAGGGTGAGCGTCAGGCGCTGCGGGATCGACGCCGCGGCCACGTGCACGGCGGCGACCGCCCGGAACACCTCACGGACGACCGGCGAGTCGGGGAAGAGCGAGGCGGTATGGCCGTCCACGCCGAGGCCCAGGAGCACGAGGTCGAAGCGCGGGAGCGTGCCGCGCC
>QHTD01000437.1 GCA_003220675.1 Candidatus Rokuibacteriota bacterium
CGCTGCCCTCGGCCAATTACATCTGGCCCCACGTCCTGAACCAGTACGCGCGCAAGGTGATCGAGGGGAACGGCGGCGAGGTCATCTTCGAGGAGTACTACCCCCTCGACCAGGTGGAGTACAGCGCGACCGTGAACAAGATCATGACGAACAAGGTCGACGTCGTGTTCAACACGGTCATCCCGCCCGGGGTGGGGCCGTTCTTCAAGCAGCTCTACGAGGCGGGCTTCACGAAGCGTGGCGGCCGGCTCTCCTGCGTGTACTACGACGAGAACACGCTCAACATCAACGCCCCGCACGAGATCGAAGGCCTGGCGAGCTGCCTCGATTACTTCCGCGCGGTGACGAACGACGAGCCGGGCAGCGCGCGGATCCAGGCCGAATACGACAAGCAGTTCCCGGGCAACATCGTCTTCGCGGCCGGGAGCGCCGCCACCGGGATGTACCGGGGGCTCCGGCTGTGGGAGGCGGCCGTGAAGGAGGCGCGTTCGGTCGACCGGGAGGCGGTGGCGAAGGCGCTCGATCACGCCAGGATCGGCGAGGGACCGGGGGGCCCGGCGGAGATGGTGCCGGGCAAGCGCCACTGCAAGATGCGAATGTACACCGCCGTGGCCAAGCAGGGCACGTACGAGATCGTCGCCCGGAGCAAGGGGCTGGTCGATCCCAAGGAGTGCTGAGCGGCGGAGGCGTGATGCCAGCGGGCAGCGGTGGGCGCGCGGGCGTCACGGGCGCGGGCCTCGCGGCACGCGGAGTCCGGTCGAGCCCGTCGCCGGGGACGATCGTCGCCGCCCTCGAGGTCCTCCTGCTCGTGGTCTTTGCACTGCTGCCGCTGGCTCTACAAGACTTCTGGGTCATCTTCGTGACTCGCGTGCTGATCCTCGCGCTGCTGGCGCTCAGCTTCGACCTCGTCTGGGGTTTCGCCGGCATCATGAGCTTCGGGCAGGCGCTGTTTTTCGGGGCGGCCGGCTACACCGTTGCGCTGCTCGCCCGTGATGCCGGCGTCACGTCCATCTTCCTGGTCCTGCCGGCCGCGCTCGCGGTCGGGCTCGTGCTCGCCTTCCTCGTCGCGTCCTTTCTGCTGCTCGGCCGCAACCCGCCCAGCATCACGTTCGTGGCGTTGGGGACGCTGACCGGCTCGTATGCCGGTGATCGCCTCGCGCGCGGCTGGTACTACCTGGGGGGGCAGAACGGCATTCCCTCGATTCCGCCGATGACGGCCGGTCCGCTGCAGCTCACCGAGGGCGTGACCTACTATTATCTGGCGCTGGCCTCCCTGATCGCGGTCTATGCCGCCTGTCGATATCTCGTCGGCTCGCAACTCGGGTTGGCACTCGCCGGCATTCGCATCAACGAGGCGCGCATGGCGTTCTTCGGGTACGGCGTTCAGTCGCTGAAGGCCATCGTCTTCTCGGTGGCCGGCGCCATCGCCGGCCTCGCGGGCGGGCTCTATGCTTTCCACGAGGGCTTCGTGTGGCCCAACCTGCTCGGCGTGATCCTGTCGACACAGATCGTCCTCTATGCGCTCTTCGGTGGCGTTGGCACGTTGATCGGGGCCGTCATCGGCGTCATCGCAATCGAGATCGTCAGCTTCGTCCTCGCCGACGCGTACCCGACGGTCTGGCCCATCTGGTCCCCCGGCGGGCGCGTGTCGGCATCTTCCGCGTCGCCGCCCGCCGCCCGCGGCGGATCCCAAAGGAGGCCGACGATGGCGCTGCTTGAGGCGACGGGGGTCACCAAGGCCTTCGGCCAGCTCACGGCGCTGAGCGAAGTGGACTTCGGGGTCGAGGAGGGGCAGCTCCACGGCCTGATCGGTCCCAACGGCTCGGGCAAGAGCACGCTGCTCAAGTGCATCGCCGGCGCCGAGCTGCCGAGCAGCGGGCGGATCCGCTTCCTCGGCCGCGATCTGACCCAAGCCACGCCATCCGCGCGGGCCCGAGCGGGGCTGAGCCTCAAGTTCCAGGTCACGAGCGTCTTCCCGGAACTGTCCGTCTACGACAACGTGTTGCTCGCCCTCCAGGCCCAGAACCCGCTCACGGTCCTGGCCTTCTCCCGAACGCGCCCGGGCCTCCACGCACGCGTCATGGAGATCCTGGCGGAGCTTCGCCTTCTCGACCGGGGGGCGGCCGCGGCCGCCGTCCTCTCGCACGGTGAGCAGCAGTGGCTGGAGATCGCCATGGCGCTGGCCTCCCGGCCGCGGCTCCTGCTGCTCGACGAGCCCACCGGGGGGATGAGCGTCGAGGAGCGGCGAGCGACCGGCGCGCTGCTGGTCCCGTTGAGACGCGCGTGCTCGATCGTCATCGTCGAACACGATCTCGACTTCATCCGCGAGATCTGCGGCGTGCTCACCGTCCTCGACCAGGGGCGCGTGCTCGAGACGGGCACCGTCGAGCAGATCCAGAAAAGCCGCAAGGTCCAGGAGGTCTACCTGACCCGTGTCTGAGGCGGCGGCGATTCTCCATGTTCGTGACCTCTGCGCCTCCTACGACCGCAGCCAGGTGCTGTTCGGCGTCAGCGTGACGGCGCCGCGACGAGGCGCGGTCGCCGTGCTGGGCAGAAACGGCGCGGGGAAGACGACCCTGATGAGGGCCATCGTCGGTGAGGTCGCGGCAGGCGGCGGCGACATCGTCTTCGACGGGCGCGACGCCACGCACCTGCCGACCGAGCGCCGCGTGCGCCTCGGCGTGGGGTACGTGCCTCAGGAGCAGGGGGTGTTCGGCCGCCTGTCGGTGCGCGAGAACCTGGAGGTGGGCGCCGCCGCCGCCGGCGACCGCAAGGCGATCGACTCGGTGCTCGCGATCTTTCCGAAGCTTGCGCAGCGGCTCGGTCAGCCGGCGGCCACGCTGAGCGGCGGCGAGCGCAAGATGCTCGCGATCAGCCGCGCGCT
>QHTD01000313.1 GCA_003220675.1 Candidatus Rokuibacteriota bacterium
AAGGCGTGGAGCCCGACGAGCCACTCCTCCGGAGCGAGCCCGACGCCCTCGAGGCTCGTCTTGGTGTAGGCAAATCGCCAGTTGCCCACATCGTCGGTCACGACGATGGCTCCCGATGCGCTATCCGTCATCGTCTCCATACCGTCCTGCCATCGGGCCTCTCGCCTGAGCTCAAGGACGCCTTGCCCCTGGGGAGAGGTGAGGACGAGCCTGTGGAGGATTCGAGGCGGGCTGAGGCTTGGAGCGGGCTGCAGGGCTGTCTGCGGCTGCGCCACGCAGCCAGACAGCAACACGATTGCACCCGCGAGCAGCAGGGTCGGAGACATCGAGGCTCTTCTCAGCCGGGATTTCCGAGATAGACCTATGCGTCGTTCCTCTCGCGGTGCAGGACGGACCACGTCACGGTGCCCATCGTCGACGGATCAGACTCACGAGACTAGTTGCAGGCCTCGAAGAGCCCCGCGGCGCCCTGGCCGCCGCCAATGCACATGGTCACGACGCCGTAGCGCGCCTTCGAGTGCAGCATCTCGTTGGCGATCGTGCCCACCATGCGCGAGCCGGTCATGCCGAACGGGTGGCCGATCGAGATCGAGCCGCCGTTCCGGTTGAGCTTCTCCGGGTCGAGGCCGAGCCGGTCGCGACAGTAGACGACCTGCGAGGCGAAGGCCTCGTTCAGCTCCCAGACGTCGATGTCGCCGATCTTGAGGCCCGAGCGCCCGAGGAGCTTCGGCACCGCGAAGACCGGGCCGATCCCCATCTCGTCGGGCGCGCAGCCGGCGATCGCGAAGCCGCGGAAGACGAGCTTGGGCCGGATGCCGAGCTGCTTCGCGCGCTCCATGGACATGACGAGCGTGGCGCTCGCGCCGTCGGAGAGCTGGGAGGAGTTGCCCGCGGTCACCGTGCCCTGACCGCTCTCCTTGTCGAAGTGCGGCGGGAGCGCCAGGAGACCCTCCAGCGTCGTGTCGGCGCGGTTACACTCGTCCTTGTCGCAGTACCACTCTTCCTTGCCGACGATCTCGCCCGTCTTCTTGTCGAGGATGCCGCGCGTGACGTGCATCGGTGCAAGCTCCTCCTTGAAGAAGCCCTCCCGCTGGGCGCGGGCCGTCCGCTGCTGGCTGAGCAGAGCGTAGCGGTCCTGGGCCTCGCGGCCGATCTTGTAGCGCTTGGCGACGACCTCGGCCGTGTCGCCCATCACCATGTAGATCCCCGGATAGTGCTCCTTCACCCACGGGTTCGGCGCGCTGTCCCGCTGGGCCATCGTGATCGACTCGACGCCGCCGCCGATCACGACGTCGGCGCCGTTGTTGATGATGTAGTTGGCCGCGATCGCGATCGCCTGGAGGCCCGAGGAGCAGAAGCGGTTCACCGTGAGACCACCGACGCTCACCGGGAGCCCGGCGCGGACCGCCGCGACGCGCGCGATGTTGTGGCCCTGCGGGCCGTGGGGCTGGCCGCAGCCGAGGATCACGTCCTCGACCTCCGTCGGGTCGAGCTGTGGGACCTTGCCGAGGACGTCCTTGATGCAGTGGGCGGCGAAGTCGTCAGGCCGCGTGAGGTTGAACGAGCCGCGGAACGACTTGGCGAGCGGCGTGCGGGAGCTCGCGACGATGACGGCTTCACGCATGACGGTCTCCTTTGAGCACGGCTAGATCGCCGCGACGCACATGATCTCGACCAGGTACTTGGACGACGCCAGTCGCGCCTCGACCGTGGCGCGCGCCGGCGTATTGCTCTTGTCCACCCAGGCATCCCAGGCGGCGTTCATGTCGTTGTAGGTCGCCATGTTGGCGAGGTAGACCGTGGCGGAGAGGAGCTTCGACTTGTGGCTGCCGGCCGCCGCCAGGGTCTCGTCGATCTTCTTCAAGATCTGCTCCGTCTGGCCCTTCGTGTCCGCGGACGGGTCGCCCGCCACCATGCCCGCGAGGTAGACGGTGTTGTCGTGGACGGCGGCCTGCGAGAGTCGGGGTCCGACGCCGTGACGCTTGATGCTCATCGCTGTCCTCTCTGTGCGCGAGGGATGAGAACGTGCCGACAGTGGGAGATTCTACCCCAGTTGCGTGCGCACGGGATGCTGAGTAGAGTTGTCACGATGACCCTCTCCCGAAGCGAGCGCGAGCAGCTCATCGCGCAGTACGCCGCCGGCCCCGCGCGCCTCAAGACGGCGCTCGCCAAGGTCCCGAAGGACGCGATGATGTGGCGCCCGGCGCCTCGAGAGTGGTCGGCGCACGAGATCGTCTGCCACTGCGCCGACTCCGAGACGAACGCCTACGCGCGCATTCGCTATCTGCTCGCCGAGAAGGATCCGGTCCTCCAGGGGTACGACCAGGATCAGTGGGCGCGGAGCTTCGACTACCACAGCCACCCGCTCGAGCCGGCGCTCGCCGTGGTCGAGGCGGTGCGCGCCAACACGCTGGCGCTCATCGGGCGCCTCCCCGAGACGGCGTGGACGCGCGAGGGCCGCCACACGGAGTCGGGACGCTACACGGCCGAGGACTGGCTGAAGATCTACGCCGACCATCTGGAAGGCCACGCCCGCCAGATCGAGAAGAACGTCGAGTTGTGGCAGGCGGCGCGGCGCCGCTGATTGAGCGGCAACACTCAGCCCCGCAGCACCAACGCTATGTCGTGAGGTCCACGAGAACCTTCATGACCGGCCCGCCGCCGAGCGCCTGCTCCATGCCCTGCTGGAGCGCCTCGAGCGGGATCTTCCGACTCACGAGCGGGGCGAGGGGGACGACGCCCCCGGCCGCGAGGCGGATCGCCTCCTCCCAGTCCTCGCGCGCGTAGAGGCGAGCGCCGTGCATGACGAGCTCACGCGCGAACATCTGATAGAGGTGCACGGGCACCGGCTCTGCGTGGATCGCCACGATCGACAGAGTGCCCCATACGCGGACGACGTCGGTCATGGCCCGCACGGCGGCGGGATGGCCGGTGACCTCGAAGGCGACGTCGACGCCGGTCCCACCCGTCCACTCGTTGGCGAACTTTACGGGGTCGCGGTCGGGGCCGACGGTCTCGAGCCCGAGCCCCTTCAGCATCTCCAGGCGATGGCGGTTCACCTCGACGACGACGACACGCGCGCCGCGATGGCGGCTGACCAGCGCGATGAGCGTCCCGATCGGTCCACCCCCGAAGACAAGCACGGTGTCGTCACGCTTCACCGCCGCGCGGCGCACGTCGTGGGTGGCGACGGCGAGCGGCTCGATGAGCGTGGCCTGATCGTCGTCGAGCGAGTCGGGCACCTTGAGCAGCCGCGCCGCGTCCACGGCCCAGGTCTCCTGCATGCCACCCGGCAGATCCACGCCGAACACCTTGAGGCTGTAGCAGAGGTACGACGCTCCCATCCGGCAGGCCCGGCACTGCTGACAGAACGAGAGAGGCTCGACGACGACGCGGTCGCCGGGGTTGAAGCCGCTCCCCGCGGGCGCCTCGGTCACCTCGCCGAAGATCTCGTGGCCGATGATGCCGCCCTTCGGCACACGGTGGTCGAGGTGGCCCTGGAAGATGTGCAGGTCGGTCCCGCAGATGCCGACGCGCTTGACCCGCAGCAAGGCCTGGCCGGGCGCCGGCGTGGGCGTCGCCACCGTCCCGGTCGTGAACGTTCTGGCGCCCTGATAGAATGCGGCGCGCATCCGGGGAGATTCTACCGCGCGCGGGCGTAGCCGGTGCGGGTCATGCAGCTCCTAAACGCGCGCTGCAGGCGCGCTTCATTGACGGCCAGACGCAGCACATCGAGCAGGCCGCCCACCACCAGATCGGGCGCGTAACCGATCTCGTACGTCTGGCGGGCGCACTTCATCTCGTCCGCAGTGACCTGCTGGACCATCGCGCCCGACTTCTTCCAGGACGAGCCGCTCAGATCCAAGGCGCAGCCCAAGAGCAGAACGGTCGCCGCCACGAGCACGAGTCTCATCGCGTCTCCTCTCCAAGGTTAGGCTCCGACGCTCAGCGGCATGATCTTATCGAACGGAGAGAAATGAGGTGGCACAAAATGAAAGCGGCGGAGGGAACCCCTCCGCCGCTCCTGGTCGCGACGCTTCCCGTATACCGCTACGGCACGCTGACGCTGGTGCCGTCGCCGAAGGCTGAGATTTGGTAGGTGCCGGCCGCGGAGTTCTGCGCGTAGGCGTAGGCGGCCGGCCAGCCAGCTGCCGTACCCGGAGGCGTCGGTATCGAGGGCATGAACGGCCCGGCCGTCTGGCTCAGGCTGTTGGTTGCGACGACAGTCAGGTCGGGCAGCGCGCTCGGGACGAAGCCCATGTGAGTCTGGTAGAGCGCGGCCGCCGACGCGAGCGTGCGGGTATCGGCCTGGGCCTTGGCGATGCGGGCCCGCGCCTGGATGTCGGAGTAGAGAGGGATGGCGATGGCCGTCAGGATGCCAATGACCGCGACGACGATCATCAGCTCGACGAGGGTGAAGCCCCGCTGGCTCCGTGTTCGGAGTCGCCTCCTATGCCATTGCTCGATCATTCAGCCCTCCTTGAGGACGGGAGCCGTACGCGACGTTCGACGACCAGAGCAAGCAGAGGCATCTTGCGTGCCAGAGGCCCGATCTTGGGGATCTCCTTATGATTAATGACTTAGGCTGCGTCCGTCCCCGGGGACTTCCGGTGGTGACTCTATGGCGCAGTCGGAGTGACGAGAAACGTCATCCCAGTCTAGTGGCTCAAGGAACGTCGAACCTGTCGTGGGACTTACACCCCGAGGAGCTTGAGCCGTAGCTCCTGGTCGGCGTGGAGCGCGCGCGCGTCGCCCTCCCAGACGATCGAGCCGTTACTGATCACATACGCCCGGTCCGAGAGCGCGAGCGCCAGATCCGCGTTCTGCTCGACCAGCAGCATCGTCGTCGTGCCCCGGAGCTCCCGCAGCACGTT
>QHTD01000314.1 GCA_003220675.1 Candidatus Rokuibacteriota bacterium
ATGAGCCGGCCCTTGAGCAGGTTCCGCAGGGCAGTCGCCTGACGGGTGGCTATCGCCGTGAGCTGCGCTCGGCGCTCACTGCTGAACTCGGGCGATTCCGCGGCTCCGAGGAAGCCGACCAGCGTCGTCATCAGATCGCAGGCCTGGCGGACGTGCTCCTCCTCACGACGATCCCTCCGGAGGCCGTGGTTACTCGTGGACGTGAACCAAGGCGGCCGGCGCACCCGCGTCGAGAACGCCTCGAACCTTTTGTCCGAGCGTCTCGCAGCTGAAGGGTTTCTGTAAGAACGCCGTTTGCTGATCACCGGCGGACGGGGAACGAACGAAATCGTTCGTGTAGCCGGACATGTACAGGACCTTCATCTCAGGGCGGCGTGGAGAGAGCTGCTCGGCGAGCTCGCGACCATTCATGTGCGGCATGACGACGTCGGTCACGAGCAGATGGATGGGCCCTGGTTGCCGATCGGCGATCGCCAGGGCCTCGCGACCATCACGGGCCTGCAGCACGGAGTAGCCGTTGATCCCGAGCGCCTGGAGCACGACGTCGCGAACCTCGTCTTCGTCCTCCACCACCAGGATCGTCTCGGAGCCCCGCAACGCCTCGATCGCCGGCCTGCGGGGCTCGAGGGGTGGAATCGGGTCGTCGACGCGAGCCAGGTAGATCGTGAAGGTGCTGCCGCCGCCCGGCTCGCTGTCCACCCGGATGGCGCCCCCGCTCTGATTCACGATGCCGTAGACCGTCGACAGCCCCAGACCGGCCCCCCGGCCGATCTCTTTGGTCGTGAAGAACGGCTCGAAGACGCGCGACTGGGTCTGCGCGTCCATGCCGCAGCCCGTGTCGCTCACGGTCAGGGCGACGTAGGCGCCCGGTGGCGCCAAGGCACGTTGGCGTTGACTGGTCGCCTCGACCGTCACGTTCGTGGTCGTCATCGTGAGCCGGCCGCCGGCCGGCATTGCGTCGCGGGCATTGAGCGCGAGGTTCATGATGACCTGCTCGATCTGCCCAGGATCGGCCTTCACGTGCCAGAGCCGCGGCTTCAGGCTCATGACCAGCTCGACGCGTTCGCCGATGACCCGTCGGAGCATCGTACCCACGTGCGTCACGACGGCGTTGAGATCGATGACCTTGGGCTGGAGCACCTGCTTCCGGCTGAACGCCACGAGCTGGCGGGTCAGCTCCGCGGCGCGTTCCGCGGCTTTCTCGATCACTGCGCCTGCCGCAGTTCATCCTCGAGCTGCCGGCGCTCGGAAACATCCACCATCAAGCCGCGGAGCTTCTCCACTCTTCCATGCGCGTCTTGGACGACGTGAACCATCGCCCGGAGCCAGACCGTGCGGGCGTCGGCCGCGACGGCACGGTACTCGAAGCTGGAGTTCCGGCCCCGCGCGGCGGCCTCTCGGAACAGCGTCAGCGTCCCCTCACGATCGTCCGGATGAATGTGTCGTTCGAAGAGCTGGGGGTCGGCGAGCCAGAGCGCGACGGGGTAACCGAGGATCGCCTCGGCGCGGTCGCTCACGAACGAGAACCGCCACGTCGCGTCCGCCTCCCACACGACGGCGTCGAGATCCTGCACAAGACCCGCGAATCGGCGCTCGGAGGCGGCGGCCTCGGCGCGAGCCATGACTTCGCGGGCCGTGAGGTCGCGGTTTTTGCTGATGATCTCCCGGTAGAGCCAGATCTGCTCGCGCATGAGGCCCACGAGGATCACGCCGAGGCCGACCGGGCGCGCCAGGCCCGCGATGTACCAGGGCAGCCCGTAGCGAAACGGCCAGAGGAGAAACCCGGTGAGCCCGAGGAGCCAGATAAACGCGGCGAGCGGAAGGAACGCGGCGAGCACGTCTCCGTCCCTCCCGGAAGCCCTCTTCCGTCCAGCCGCGAGCGCCCAGACGCCGGCGAGCCCGGCGCTAAGCGCGCCGGCCAGGATCGCAAACGGGGTGAGACGGCCGGGCTTCATGACGAGTGACGGTAGCAGCGGCCGGATCGCCCACACGGCGACGACGATGACGACGCTCAGGCCGAGGGCGGCGGCCGCGATCCGAAGGCGGGCCCGGTCACTGAGGGGGAGCGGCCGATCGGCAAGGGAAGCCGCGAGGGCGACCCCGACGAAGCCAGCCAGGTAGCTCAGGAAGAAGAAGTACGGAGCGATGCCGGGGTTGACGCCGAGGGTGCTCGAGTAATCCGGTTGCGCCAGGATGTGCGCCACGCCCAGCAGGCCGGCCAGCCACAGCGCGCCCCCGAGCGACGCCGAGCGGACGTCCTGCCGCACTCGATGACGCTCCCAGCAGAGATACCCCACGCCGATGGCCGCGAGGACGAACGGCGTATCGAAGATGGGCACGGCATACGGAATCGCGAAGCGGTAGGGCGCGAGCACCGAGGTGAGGGTCACGACGCCGAAGTAGACGAGGCCGGAGAGCGCGAGGAGAACGGTCAGCACGGAGCGCGGCCCCTCCGGGCCGCGGGTCCAGTCCACGTTTCGCAGCATTGTCATTCCTCGCTCTGGGTCAGTCCGTGATGAGGTCGCTGCGGCGGCCGACCATGTCGATCCGATGGTCCGTCCCATTGCCGCCGATGAAGCCGTGCGTGAGACTGTCGGGATGGGCGGCCAGGCGGAAGTGGTCGAACTCGAATCGGGGCACCCGCACGATGAACCTCCCGCTCCGCCGATTCACGGACGTGGGGTCCACGCACTGCCAGAGTCGCGCGTCCGCGCCGCGACGCTTCGTCTCGTCGGACACGACGTCCGAATCCGCGTCCGGGTCGTAGTTCGCGCAGCGGCGGGCCCGCTCGGAAGGCGGGAACTCGCCGATGAACGTGCGAAGCCACGTCGTCGTGATCTTCACAGTATCTAGACAGCCCTTGGTCGCATCGAACGCCCTCGAGACGCACTGAGTGATGACGTCCTTGTTGCTCACGGGAGCTTCACGGATCAGGTCGTAATCCAGTGTCAGCGCGATCTCGCCGTCGCCATCCTCGTCAGTCACGAACGACGCTCCGGGGTCGATGCCCATGCCGGCGGTGAACGAGGCGTCCAGGCGGGCGAGGGGGGAGACCCCGTTGCCATCCTGTGGGAATCCGGGGCGCTTGGCGGCAGAACTCGCGGGGACGTCGACGCCCTTCTTGGGTAACGGCCAGCGCAGCTCGTTGAAGACTGTCCAGATCGTGTACAGCGTGTTGGGATACGCGTGGCGAACGGAGAATTTCACGCGCGTGTCGCCGCGAGACGCGTCGACACTAATCTTCATCTTGCCCGACGCGCCGGGCGGGGCGTTCTGCGTCGGTCTGAAATAGAGGATGTAGGTCTCATGCTGATTCTCATCCTCGTCATCATCGGCCGCCGCGATCTCGGGTTGGATCATCAACAGGGCGCCGAGCCCACACAGAATGATCAACAGCTTTGGCAGCGTCAGATTCGCCATTCAAACCTCCTGGGGTTCCAGGCCTGAGAGGGTGTCGTCTCGCGCGTGTTGGGACTCTCATGAGTTATCAGAGGCGCGGCGCTCGGTCTATTGGACTTTAGTCCTACTC
The DNA here is from genome assembly GCA_003220675.1 of Candidatus Rokuibacteriota bacterium. Taxonomy (GTDB): domain Bacteria; phylum Methylomirabilota; class Methylomirabilia; order Rokubacteriales; family CSP1-6; genus 20CM-2-70-11. Next base: position 3,530 of record QHTD01000314.1, read on the forward strand.
GAGTGATCCTGATCACGACGGCGTGCACGCAGCGCGGAGCTTCGACAGGAGGAGGACCGCAGCCGGCTGCGCAGGTTTCCCCGATCCGATCGCCGGGCGCTGGAAGCGCCGGGCGTGACGCGCCAGGCCACGAGCGCGGATCAGTCGGCGCAGGATCTGCGCGCCCAGCCGACGGGGGACCCACGCCTCGCCTGCGTGGACCGCTCGCACCGCTCTGGCGAGGAAGCCGCCGACCGCCGCCTCGCCCAGATACCCGCCCGCGCCCTGCCTCACGGCTTCGAGAATCGACGACTCGGGGGTCCGACGGGTGGTGAGGAGGATGATACGCGTGCGCGAACTCTGGCTGCGGATCGCCCGGAGCGCGGCCAACGCGTCGCGCCAGCTTCGGCCGAAGTCGAGGAGCAGCACGGCGGGCCGGAGCCGCGCCACGAGGACGAAGGCGTGAGCCAGGCTTCGCGCCTCACCGGCGACCACGATCCCTGCCTCGCCATCGAGCAGGGCGCGCACGCGCTGGTGCGATTCAGCGGCAATCACCACGGTGACGTCGGCCATCGACTCCTCCCGGCGCCGCGAGGCGCGTCTCCCTGAATTACCAGGAACGCGAGGGTCGATCTATTGGACTTTGGTCTTAGTCGCGGCGCTCAGCTGAAGAGCGTGGATGGCGAGGTGGACACGGCTGGAGAGCTGAAGCTTCTGAAAAATGTTCGTGAGGTGCGCCTTGACCGTCCTTTCCGTGATCGAGAGTCTGTCGGCGATCTCCTTATTGCTCGCGCCGATGGCGATCAGGCCGCTGATCTGGCGCTCGCGCTGAGTCAACCGGTGAAGTCGGGTTTCGTCTTCCACCGCGCGCGCCGCATGCAGGGCCGTCAGCTCGTCGATGAGCTCGAGCATCACCTTTCGCCCGACCCAAATCTCTCCCTGCCGGACGAGCCGGATCGCTTTGAGGATGAGGCCGGGATCGGTGTTCCGCGAGCAATACCCGTGCGCACCATCCTTCAGCGCCCTGACGGCGGCCAAGTCGCCGTCGGCGTCCGCCAGCACGATCGTCCGGGTCGTCGGACTGAGAGAGCGGATCGTCTTGAGACTCTGAAGCCCGTCGAACCCCTTCGATGAGAGATCGAGGAGAAGGACCGAGGGGCCGAGCGCCGCAAGGAGTCTTTCAGCGGTCGCCCGGTCCGGTGCCTCGCGGATCGATCTGAGATCGGCCTCGCCACCCAGAGTCCGGACGATCCGCGCTCGCAGCGCGTAGTCCGAACTGGCGATGAGAAGGTCGCCCGGCCTCAGGGGCTCGGCCCGGAGATCCTCTTTCATTTCAGGCGCGTCAAAGTGCAAGCCGGGCACCAAACGGAACGCGGTCGTCAGAGTCCGGAAAATCAAGAGCTTGGCGTTTCACCTACCCGTCAGTGGACAGCTGTCGATTGGCGAGGAACTGACCGACGGTCAGGAACTGGTCGAAAATTCTGGATCGTTCGGTGGTGGGCGGAAGAGGGATCGAACCTCTGACCTCGGCCTTGTAAGGGCCGCGCTCTCCCAGCTGAGCTATCCGCCCGTGCTTGGATTCTCGCGGACTTGCGGCTGCGCGTCAACGACGGAAACACCCGACGTGCCCGAAAACGTGCCCGTGAGCTTGCGGGCAACATCCTGCAGGTCGCCGGGGCTCACAATGTGGTAGCGATCAAACACCGCGCGCGTCTTGTGGCCGGTCACCTTCATCGCGACGCGCTCCGGGACGCCGGCATTGACCATATTCCGCACCGCGGTGCGCCGGAAGTCGTGCCGATGCATCCGCGGAACGCCGACCGCCTCGCACGCGGCCGCCCATGCCTTCCTGAAGTCCCGGCGGCGCCGGCCCAGGCGTAGCGGACCACTGAGGTACGGGAACAGGAACGGGATGATTCGTCCGGTCTTGCGCTCGACGGCGCGGATCCGCGCTACACGGCGGGGGGCGTGGCCGGGGGATGGGCGAAGCGCGGATTGAAGTCGGCGATGGCGATCCACTGCCCCTCCGGATGCTTGAAGCGCGCGGAGAGCACGGGAAACGA
>QHTD01000177.1 GCA_003220675.1 Candidatus Rokuibacteriota bacterium
TGATCTTCGCGCGCGGCGTCTCGACGGTGATCATGTCGCCGTTCTGGAACCCGAGCTCCTTGGCCATCTCGGGCCCGATCTCCGCGAAGTGACCGAAGAAGAGCTCGGAGAGCCACGGCACGTGCCGCGACATGCCGGCCGCGTGGTGCTCCGTGAGCCGGTACGTGGTCAGGATGTACGGGTACTTGTCGGGCGTGCCGAGCTTGTTCAGGTCGCCGATGTTGTACACCTTCGCCACGGGGTTGTTCTGCACCTTGGACAGGAGGTTTTTCGTCGGCGACTCGAACGGCTCGTAGTGCTCGGGGAACGGGCCGTCCACGATCGACGCGAAGAACTGCCCGAGGCCGTGAGGGTTCATGATGAAGGCGTCCGTGCCGCTGATGCCCTTGAACGGGCCGTCCTTCGCCCGCGGCGCGTCCGGCGCCATCGTCGGGCTGAAGTCCGGGACGTCGTTGCCCACCCACTTCTTCGCCTCGGCGTCCCACCAGATGAGCTTCTTCTTCTCGCTCCAGGGCTTGCCCGAGGGATCGGCGGAGGCGCGATTGTAGATGATCCGCCGGTTCGCCGGCCAGACGAAGCCCCAGCCGTGGCCGAGGTAGTCGCCCTCCTTGGGCTTTTCGCGTCGGAGGGCCAGGTTCTTGCCCTCCTCGGGGTAGATGCCGGTGTAGATCCAGTTGCCGCAGGCGGTAGAGCCGTCGTCCCTCAGGTGGCCGAACGTCTTGAGCGGCTCGCCCTTCTTGTAGAGGGGCTTATCGTCCTTGTCCACGATGTCGTCGGTCGCGTAGCCGTTGCACTCCTTGAGCACCAGCTCCATGTTGGGCTCCTTCTTGGGCCCCTGGGGCTGGTAGTCCCACACGAGGTCGAGGACCGGCCGGTCCTTCTTGGGCTTGGAATCCTTGTAGAGCTCCTTGACGCGGTTGCCGACGTCCACGATGAACGCCGCGTCGGAGCGCGCGTCGCCGGGCGGCTCGACGGCCTTCACGTGCCACTGGGCCATCCGCATCGTGTTGGTGATCGAGCCGTCCTTCTCGGCGGCCGGCGCGCCGGGGATGAAGAAGACCTCGACCTGCGAGGATTTCGGATCGACACCCGGCTCCTTCCAGACGGCGGCGGTGTCGGTCTCGAAGAGATCGACGACCACCATCCACTCCAGATTCCGCATCGCCTGCCGCGCCATCTTGGCGTTCGGGCTGTCCACCGCGGGGTTCTGGCCCATGCAGATGAACCCCTTCACCTTCTTCTCGTACATCCCCACGAGGAAGTGCTGGTGGGAGTACGCGTCGGCCTTCTCGCGCTTCGGGAGGTAGTCGTAGGCGTAGTCGTTCTCCTTCGTCGCCGCCGGCCCCCACCACGCCTTGAGCAGGCTGACGACGAACTTCGGGTTATTGACCCAGTAGCCGCCCTTCGGCGTCGTCTTCTCCAGGTAGTCGGTCAGCGTCGGGTGCGGCCCCTGCAACGGCTCCGCGGGGTAGCCGGGCAGCATGTGGTAAAGCGTCCCGAAGTCGGTCGCGCCCTGCACGTTCGAGTGGCCGCGGAGCGCGACGACGCCTCCGCCGGGGCGCCCGATATTCCCGAGGATGAGCTGTAGCATGCAGAGGGCGCGGATCTGCTGCACGCCGTTCGTGGACTGGTTGAGTTGCAGCGCGTACGAGGCCGTCGCCGTCTTGTCCGGCCCCGACGCCGAGCAGTAGATGTCGGCGACCTTGAGGAACAGCTCCTTCGGAATGCCGCACACGCGCTCGACCATCTCCGGGGTGTAGCGGCTGTAGTGCCGGCGGAGGCGCTGGAACACGCAGTTCGGATCGCGGAGCGTCGTGTCCTTCCTCGGATAGCCGTCGGCATCCAGCTGGAACTTCCAGGTGGACTGGTCGTAGCTCCGTCTGGCGGGGTCGAACCCGCTGAAGAGCCCGTCCAGCTCCGCGGGGGTCTTGAGGTTGGGATCGAGGAGGAGCGGGGCGTTCGTGTACGCCACGACGTAGTCGTGGAAGTACTTCTTGCTCTCGATCGCGTACCGGATCAGGCCGCCGAAGAACACGATGTTGGTGCCCGACCGGATCGGCACCCAGATGTCCGCCGTGGCCGAGGTCCGGGTGAAGCGCGGATCGACGTGGATGATTTTCGCGCCGCGCTCCTTGGCTTTCATCACCCACTTGTAGCTGACCGGGTGGCACTCGGCCCAGTTGGAGGTCGGCATGATGACGTCCGCGTGCTGGACGTCGATCAGGTTGGTCGTCATCGCGCCGCGGCCGAACGTGGCGCCCAGGGCCGGAACGGTCGCCGAATGGCAGAGCCGGGCCGAATTTTCCAGATTGACCAGCCCAAGCCCGCGCGCGAGCTTGGCGATCAGGTAGTTCTCCTCGTTGTCCAGCACCGAGGAGCCGAGCCACGCGATGCCCTCGCAGCGGTTGACCGGCACCTCGTTGGCGCCGACCTTCACCGTCTCAACGAAGGTCGCGTCGCGCGACTTCTTCACTCGCTGGGCGATCTCGGCCATCATCCAGTCGAGTGGCTTCTCCTCCCACGCGGTCGCGCCCGGCGCGCGGTAGAGGCACCGCGTGATCCGCCGCTCGTTCAGCGACAGCTGGTACGTCGACGAGCCCTTCGGACAGAGCGCGCCCTCGGTGTGGGGCGCATCGGGGTCACCCTCGATGTCGACGATCTTTCCGTCCTTGACGTAGATGAGCTGGGCACAGCCGACCGCGCAATACGGACACACGCCCGGGAACGCCTTGGCTTCCTTGATCCGCAGCGACGTCGCAGCCGCCTCCACGGGGCTCAGATCGATCCCCCCGGAGGCGACGGCGGTGGAGGCCGCGGCCATGCCGTATCTCAGGAAGTCGCGTCGCGACAAACTCATAGCGACACTCCTCTGCGATGATCGGATTGGAGGGCCCGTTCGGGCGGGGTCACCGGCTCGCCGCTAGACCTCGGGGCTCGCCAGCTCATCCCACGCCCGGCGGAGCACGACGATCCTTTCGGGACGCCCGTCCGCTGGCTCGACCTTGATGATGTCTCCGGGGTTCAACGCGTCGAGACCCGCCTTGGTGTCCTCGTCCGTGACGACGAGGGTCTGCGCCGAGCAGGCGAGCTCGGTACACACGTCGGCCTCACCCCTGACGCGCAGGCGACCCTCGGCATGCTTCACGTCGACGACCACGAAGCGCGATGTCTGGATGTGGTCGGTGAGACTTTGCGTCATCGCCTGAACCTCCTCGAATCCCGGGAGTCTGGCGCTTCGATCGCCGGAATCCTAGACACTGGTCTGACCATCGTCAAGCCGCGGCGCGTCTAGGGAAATGGGGGGCCCCGACATGGCCCCCCAAACCCCCCAACGCTCGGAGCACCCCGGCGAAGCCGTGGCGCTCCTCGATACTCCACCAGGCTCCTAGCGTGTGGGAGGTGGCCTCGACGCCTCCCCGGAGTGCCCTGGAAGGGGAAGCTCGCCAGGGTCGGGTGGGGGCGACGCCCTGGGCGCCTCGGCGGGGGGCGCGTACCGCGCGAGGCACTCGTCCAAGAGCCTCCTCGCATCATCGGACCGCCCCGCTCGCAGGGACTCCACGATGCCCCGGCGCGTGGCCAGGTCTACGATGGGCCCGTTCGTGAGCGGGTTGTAGCAGCGGCTGAGCTCGAGGAGCATGCGGTCGACGAACCCGATGTCCGAGAGGCTCGTCTCGATCCGGCGAAAGAGATCGAGCGCGGGGTCGTCACGTCGCCGCGACCGGAGACCCCGGCGGAGCGCCTGGTACTTCCCCTCGACCGAGGGCTCTTCGCTCATGCGCCTCTACTCGAAGCGTGCGGTCGCGACGCGCTCGAGGCTCTCGAGCTTGTGCACCCGCTCGTCATAGGCGACCTGGCGGAAGAGGTGGGCGAGCGACGCGAAGTGCCCGTAGTCGTCGGCGAAGATGCTCTCGAAGGGCTCGGCGTGGTCCTCGAACCAGGCGTTGAGAAGGTAGCTCCACCGGGGTCGGAGCACGTAAAGCAGCCAGCTGATGTGGTAGTAGACGAAGGCGATCAGCTGCGGCACCAACCGGTACCGGACGAAGCCCTCCCTGATCCCCTTCCGATCGGTGAGCTCCTCGAGGATCAAGAGGTGCCACTGTTCGTTGTCCTGCTGGAGCCGACTTTCCTTGACCCGCTCGAAGATGCGCCGCGCGAAGTCCGGGCGGGGATGCATGTGGGTGATCGCAATGTAGGCCACGTGCTCCCACGCCTGATACGGAACGCGGGCGATGACCTCGAGGACCTTGAACTTCGACAGGTGGCGCGCGCGCCCGTAGAGGAGGTCCATCGTGAGGAACAGCGCGTGCGCGAGGACGCCGTAGCGCATCCGCGGCGTCGCCAGGGTCTCGCCCTGGGCCCGCTTGAGCTCGTCCGACGACAGGCGCTGTATCGCGGGAGCCGCGCGGGTCAGCGTCGCGCCACCACAGCCCCCTCCCCCAGGAGGAGCGCGCTCCCGGCGTAGAGGTTGAGGCTGTCCCCCCGCACGTACCCGCAGACGGTGATGTTGAGCTGCTCGGCAAGCGCCACCGCCATCTCCGTGGGCGAGGTCCGCGACGCGACGAGCGGCACGCCCATCCGCGCCGCCTTGAGCAGCATCTCGGAGGAGACGCGGCCGGTCGACAGGAGGACGCGGTCCTCGGTGGGGATCCCACGCATGAGCGCCTCGCCCTTGACCTTGTCCACCGCGTTGTGGCGCCCGACGTCCTCGGCGACGACGAGCAGCCGCTCGCCGTCCGAGAGCGCCGCGCCGTGGATCCCGCGCGAGGCCCTGTAGTGGATCGCCGCGGCGAAGAGCTCTCTCATCCTGAGCGCCAGCGTCTCCGGCGCCACGCGGAGCGTGGAGTGGAGCCTGGGGAACAACCGGTGGTCGATGCGGAACGTGATGCCGCCGCCGCACCCCGAGGTCAGAATCCGCTCGGTCGGCAGCGTCACCGGGTGGTCCAGCGTCACGTCGGCGCGGCCGTCCACGGCGGAGACGTCGAGCCGGGTGATCTCCGCGGGGTCCCCGATCACCTTCTCGATCCAGAGGTATCCGACGACGAGCGCCTCGAGCTTGATCGGGGAGCAGAGGAGCGTGAGGAACTTCTCGCCGTTGACCCAGATCGTCAGCGGCTGCTCGCGCACCACCTCGCCGACGATCTCGTCGGCGCGATTGCCCCGCACTCGGAGGTAGGTCCGCATCGCGACGCTCCGACGTGATTCTAGCGCGGACGGCTGGCTAGAGTCGAGGTGACCTCGTGTGCCAGTCGGTGACCTGCTGATAGGCGTGACCGACCCGGAACAACGTCCCCTCGTCGAAGGGCCGTCCGATCACCTGCATTCCGACGGGCAGGCCGTCGGGGTCGAAGCCGACCGGAAGCGACAGCGCGGGCAGCCCGGCGAGACTCGGCACCCCGGTGAACTGCATGATGGCCGACAGCATGTCCTCTTTGCGGTTGCCCTCGATCACGACCTCGGTGGCGCCGCAGGGTGTGGCCGTGAATGGGAGGGTCGGCGTGACGAAGACGTCGACGCGCTTGAACCCCTCGAGGAACTCCTTCCGCAGCAGGCTCCGATACCGCTGGGCCTGGATGTAGTGGGTGGCCAGGTACATCTCACCGAGCTCCAGCAAGGTCCGCACGTCCTCGCCGTAGTCGGCGGCGCGCGTGCGGAGCCACTGTTGGTGGTAGGCGCTCGGCTCGCAGGACTCGATCGTGAGCTGAGCGGAGATGTTGCCGTGGATCGACGGCATCGCGATCTCCTCGATCCGGGCGCCAAGCCCCTCGAGCGTCTTCAGCGCGGCGCGGACCGCGTCGCCGACCGCCTTCTGCACGTGGGTCAGTGAGTAATCCCGGATGAGCCCGACGCGGAGGCCGTGCACCGGGCGGCCGAGCTCCCCCCGGTAATCCGCCACGGGAACTTGCGCCGAATGCTCGTCGAAGGGGTCGTAGCCCGCGATGACCTCGAACATGACCACGCAGTCCTCTACCGTGCGCGTCATCGGCGAGACGGTGTCCATCGTCCACGCCAAGGGGACGACGTTGTAGTTGCTCACGCGGCCGATGGTCGGGCGGATTCCGACGATTCCGTTGACCGAGGACGGCAGCCGGATCGAGCCGCCCGTGTCCGTCCCGAGCGCGCCGAGGCAGGTGCGCGCCGCCACCGCCGCGCCCGAACCGCCGCTCGAGCCGGCCGGGAAGCGCTCGGGGTTCCAGGGGTTGCGGCAGGTGCCGTGGTGCGGGTTGTCGGTCGTGCCGCCCCAGGCGAATTCGTGCATGTTCGTCTTGCCGACGATGATGGCGCCGGCGCGCTTGAGCCGAGCCGCCACGGTCGCGTCCTCTGACGGGACGAAGTCCGACAGGATTTTCGACCCGGCCGTCGTGCGGACGCCGCGCGTGTAGATGTTGTCCTTGAGCGCGACCGGAATCCCGTGGAGCGGGCCGAGGCAGTATCCCGCCTGAATCATGCGCTCGGCGGCCCGCGCCACCTCACGCGCCTGCGCGTCACAGACGGTGATGTACGCGCGGATCTGCTTGTCGACCTTGGCGATGCGCTGAAGCATCGCCTCTGTCAGCTCCACCGGGGAGAGCCGGCGCCCCTCGAGCTGCGCCGCGGCCTCGATGATCGTCAGGTCCAGCGGATCTCCCTGTGCCATGACGTGCCTCCTATCGCTCGGGGAATCGCAGGATCGGCAGGATCGACTGGTGCGCCGCGGCCGCCATCTTGCGGCTCAGCTCGTTGGCAGCCGCGATGAGGCCAGCGAGCATGGGGACGAGCCTGGTCCGACGTTCCGGCCCGAGCGGCAGGTCGGCCTGCGCGCAGAGGCGCTCGACGGTTTCCTTCGTGACGGGATCGTCGCTTTTCATGGTGTCTCCCCCTTCCGGCGGTATGGGCGCCCTCAGACGCCAAGATAGTCGGCAATGACACGCGGGTCGTAGAGGGCCTCGGGCCTCAGCTCCTCGGTGATCTGTCCCTTGAGCATCGTATAGGCGCGCTGCGCGAACGCGCTGGCGAAGTCCACATTCTGCTCGACGAGGATCATCGTCACCCCGAATCGCGCGTTGATCCCGAGGAGCTGCTCGAGGATCTCATCGACGATCGAGGGTTGGACGCCCTCGGTCGGCTCGTCGAGCAGCAGCAGCTTCGGGTCGCCCATGAGGGCGCGGGCGATGGCGAGGATCTGCTGCTCGCCCCCGGAGAGGCTACCGCCGCGCTGCGCCAGGCGCTCGCCCAGGCGCGGGAAGATCTGCAGCAGCTCGTCGAAGCGCGATCCGTCGCCCGAGAGGGCGCCCATCCGGAGGTTCTCGCGGACGGTGAGGGTGGGAAAGATCTCACGCCCCTGGGGAACGTACCCGAGGCCGAGCCGGGCGCGCCGGTAGGGCGGCAGGTGCGTGAGATCGACCCCTCGCCAGCGGATGTGCCCCTGGCGGGCGCGGAGGAAGCCCATGAGCGCGCGCAGCAGGGTCGTCTTGCCCGCGCCGTTCCGTCCGATGATCACGACGCGCTCGGCCGCCCCCACCCGGAGTGAGACACCGTTCAGCACCGGCACCTGCCCGTACCGCGCGTGGAGCCCTTCAACTTCGAGCACGCGGGCGTTTCCCCAGATAGATGTCGCGGACGACGTCGTTCGCGCGGATCTCCTCCATGGTCCCCTCGGCCAGCACCGCGCCCCGGTGGAGCACGGTGACGTATCCCGCGATGTTTCGCACGAAATCCATATCGTGCTCGATCACGATCAGCGTCGCCCGCCGGTTGATCTCGCGCACGAGGTCGGCCGTGCGTCGCGCCTCGGCGTGGGTCATGCCGGCGGTTGGCTCGTCGAGGAGGACCAGGTCGGGGTCGGACGTCAGCACCATGCCGATTTCCACCCACTGCCGGTCGCCGTGCGAGAGGTGACCCGCAAAGCTGGCCCGGCGCTCGACGAGGCCAATCTCGGCGAGGACCCGGTCGACGATCGCGCCGGCGCCGGCGACCCCATGACGGAAGCGCGCCGAGAGCCAGAGATTCTCGGCGACGGACAGGCCATCATAGACGCGCGGCACCTGGAACTTGATCCCGATCCCAGCTCGCGCGATCTCGTGGGGCTGAAGCCGCGCGACGTCAACGCCCTTGAAGTGGATCGTCCCCGCCGTCGGCTTGAGCTGACCCGTCAGGAGCTTGAACAGCGTGCTCTTGCCGGCGCCGTTGGGGCCGATCACGCAGCGCAGCTCGCCGCGCCTCAGGGTGAAGTCGAGGGAGTCGACGGCCCGCAGCCCACCGAACTCCTTCACCAGACCCCGCGCCTGGAGCACAACGTCATTCATCGCGCGAATTCCGGCGCCGGGGCCGGCCGCCCGACGGCTCGCCGGACGGCGCCCTCGACGGCCGGCAGCAGGCCCCGCGGGAACAGCAGGACGATCACCACGAGAACCGCGCCGAGCGCGACGGTCGTGTAGGTGACGGACGCCGTGCCCAGGTAATTGGTGAGGAACTGGACGACGAGCGTGCCGACCACGGCCCCGTACAGCGTGCCCCGGCCGCCGACCATCACCCAGATGACCACCAGCGCCGACTGAAACATGCTGAAGACCTGCGGATTCATGAAGTTGCCCCAGCCCGCGAAGAGGCCCCCCGCGAGGCCGGCGATGCCGCCGGAGATCGCAAACGTCACGAGCTTGCGCCAGCGGGGATCGTACCCGAGCAGCTCCGTCCGCAGCTCGTCCTCGCGAATCGCGGCAAGCACGCGACCGAAGGACGACTGGACGAGGACGCGGGTCAGGGCGAGGACCAGAAGAAGCAGGCCGCCCACGACGTAGAACAGCGGGACGGGGTCGAGCGTGAGCGGGGCGCGTCCGGGCACCTCCAGCGCCAGTGACGGGATATCCGTCATCCCGTTGTAGCCACCGAGGCGAGCCTGGCCCACCGCATACCTGGGGTCGGCCGTCGTGCCCATCACCTGGTGCAGAATCAGCGTCACCGTCAGCGTGATGACAGCGAAGTACATCGAGCCGACCCGGCCGTAGAACGTGAAGTAGCCGAGCAGTGCCGCGAGCCCAGCGGCGCCGGCGACACCTGCGGTGAGCGCGAGCGCCGTGCTGCCCGAGTTGATGCCCACGATCCCGTAGCAGTAGCCGCCCACGCCGAAGAACGCCGCCTGTCCGAACGAAAGGATCCCGCCAAAGCCCCAGATCAGGTCGAGGCTCAGCGCGAGCAGACTGTAGATCATGAACACAGTGAGCTGGACGATCTGGAAGGCCGAGAGCACGGCCGGCAGCGCCGTAACCACGACGACCGCGACGGCCCACGGCGCCCACGCCGTCACTAGACGCCTCGGCGCCAAAAGCCAGAAATGCCCTGGGGGAGGAGCCGAAGAAGGATGATTGCGACGGCGAGCATCGCGACCTGACCGTAGATGGGCGTCGAGCTGTAGGAGACGAGGCTCTCGACGAGGCCCAGCACCGCGCCCGACGTCGTCGTGCCGAGGAGGATCACGGGCCCGCCGACGATTACCGTGATGAAGATCTTGGCGATAAAGGCCAGACCCAGCGTCGGCACGACGCCAGTGAGGGGCGCTATCACGGCACCGCCCAGGCCGGCCAGGGCAGCGCCGAACGCAAAGGTTCCCATGTACACCCGCGCGGGGTTCACGCCAAGGGCGGAGACCATGTTGTCGTTCTGCATGGTCGCGCGCGCCACCAGGCCGAAGCGCGTGTAGTTGAACACGGCATAGGTGAGCCCGAGACCAGCGAACGCCATCAGGATGACGAACACGCTGTATTCGGAGAGCCGATACCGACCAATGATCACGTGGCCCAACGGCGTGGCGATGCCCTCGGTCGTCGGCCCGAACACGAGGGTGACAAGGCCGACCAGACCCAGGCTGAGCCCCCAGGTCGCCAGCATCGTGTCGAGAATCCGGCCATAGAGGAAGCGGATGATCGTCCGCTCGATCACGAGGCCCAGGAGGCCCACGACGACCGGCGCCACCGCGATCCCGATCCAAACACTCGCGCCGTGGGCGGTCGCGATCAGCACCGTGTAGGCGCCGACCATGAGGAACTCGGCCTGCGCCAGGTTGATCACACCCATCATGCCGAAGATCACGGCGAGGCCGAGGGCCAGGAGGATGAGCGTGGCGATCGCGTACAGGATGCCAAACGCGGTGACTGCGACAAAATCCATCGTCGTGCGCGCCGCCGGCTCTGGGCGGCCCCAGGGCGGGCAGCGACGCGACACCGGCGCTAGAACTTCGGCGTGTACTGCTTGGCCTGATTCGGGTTCTTGATCAGATCGCACACCTCCATAGTGTCCGTGGGCGCGACGTTCGGGAACGTCTTGATAATCGAGAAGCCACGCTGCTTGTTCACTTTGGCGAGGTTCACCGTGTGCACGACGTGGTGGCTCTCGGGGTTGAGCGTGATATCGCCCTCTGGCGACTTGAACGTCAGGCCGCTCTCGAGCGCCTTGATGACCGCGTCCCGCTCAAGTGAGCCCGCCTTGTTCACCGCCATGGCCCAGAGGTGCCAGCCGTTCCAGACGGTGCACGCCGAGTCGGTGATGTAGGCGTAGTTCGCGCCGAAGCGCTGGTGCCAGCGGCGCACCCACTCCCGGTTGACGGCGTTCTCGAGCTCCTGGAAGTAGGGATAGATCACCACGAGCCCCTCGACCTCCTCCGGGGCGAGGACCACTTGTTCGTTGCCGAGCCCGAACGTCGCCGACACGATCGGGATCTTTCCCTTCAGCCCGGTGGCGGCGAATTGCCGGTAGAACGCGATGTGATTGCCGCCGACCAGGAGCGACATGACGACGTCGGGCTTCGCGCCCTCCACCCGCTTGATCACCGAGTCAAAGTTGACGACGTCGAGCGGGATGAACTCCTGGTTCACGAGCGTGCCACCGGCCTTTCCCAGGAACACTTTCACCCAGTCGGCCGAGATGTGACCGTAGTTATAGTCGGCCGCGAGTGTGTACACCTTCTTGCCGTACTCCTTCACCGCCCAGGGGATCAGCGTACCGAGCTGCTGGGCCGGTGTGACGCCAGTGCAGAAAACGAGCTTGTCGCACACGCCGCCCTCGTACTGCTCGTTGTAGAAGTAGACCTGCTTGTACTTGCCCACGACCGGGCGGACGGCTTCTCGGGACGCGCTGGTGATGCCGCCCATCAGCACGGCGACCTTGTCCTCGACGAGCAGCTTGGTGGCGTACTGCGCGTAAATCTGGTTGTCCGACTGGGCGTCGAGCTGGATGAGCCTCAGCTTGCGGCCGAGAACGCCGCCCCGAGCGTTGATGTCGTCGACGGCGAATTTCGTGCTGTCGATCATGGGGAGCCCGTAGATGTTGATGGGACCGGTCCCGTCGAGGAGACTGCCGACCGAAATCTCACCACTCTGGGCGCTGGCGCGGCCGGGGACGAACGCCGCTCCCACCGCGGCCCCGAGCGTCTTCAGCGCCTCCCGCCGGTTCATCTCCATGGCTCGCCTCCCGAATCGCACACGGTCGGTTAAGTGCGTGAGTGCGGCGGTCCGAATGATCCGCCATATCTAGCACGCGAGGATCTTCTTGGCAAGACGGCGACCTGAAGTCTAGGTCGGTCCAGGAGTGGAGGATCAGCGACTTCGTCGTCGCGCCTTCCCATTGCGTGGCCACGGCTATGATCGCTGCCGGATTCGGGCCATACTTCTGCAGGATCTGCTCGGCCGAATATATCCGGCTCGTCGACCAGAGGACAGCTATGCTCGACCTCATCCTCAGCAAGAGCCTCTTCGTCCGCCCGCGAGTGCCATGAGGCCAGTCCATCTCGCCGCCTCCGTGACCCAGGAATGGCTGTGGCGACTCGAGCGAAACACCTGATGACCGAGCCGGCCCAGCCGCTGCTCGAGCATCTCCGCGCGGAGCTCCGCGAGCCGGGGTTGGGCTACGCCGAGCCGCTGACGCCGATGACCGGCGGCTATGACACCCGGATCTTCGCCTTCCGCTTGAGCGGCGCTCCAGAGCCCTTCTCGATCCCGCTGATCCTCCGCGTCCTCGGGAGCCAGCATCCTCCCGCGCGCGTCCTGAGCGAACGCACCGCCCAGAACACGGTCGCCGGGCTCGGCTATCCCGCGCCTCGTGTGCTGCTGGCGAGCCCCGACGCGACCATCCTGGGCGGGGCATTCCTTATCATGGAGCGCTTGGCGGGCCGGCCGCTGCTCGATGCGCGGCGGCTCGGGGTCGCGTCGGTGCTGGTCGAGATGCAGCTCCGGCTTCACGCGCTCGACGCCGAGGTCCTGCTCCTGGCGCTCGACCGTGAAGGCCAGACGTCGAGCGCGGCCGGCGGGCCGCCGATCAGCCGTGAGCTGGTCACTTTCGAGAGCCACCTCGCCCGCCTGGAACGCCGGATCGCTCGCGGGAGCCTCCGCGGTCTGGAGAAGGCCATCGTCTGGTTCTCCGACCATCGGCCGATGGATGAGCGCCGGCGCGTCATCTGCCACGGGGACTTCCATCCCCAGAATATCCTGATGACGGACGGCCGGGTCACGGGGGTGATCGACTGGCCGAACGTGATCGTGGCCGACCCCGCTTTCGACGTGGCCTCAACACGCGTGATCCTGGACCTGGTCCCCGTGGGGCTCCTGGGTGTCCCGCCGGCGCTGCGCGGTCTGGTCGAGGTCGCGCGGCGCATCCTTGTCGCCCGCTATCTCAGCTTGTACCGGCGCCGGCAGCCGCTGGATGCCGCACGACTGGCCTATTACGAAGCCCTGGCCTGCATGCGCGGGCTGGTCCGGACGGCAGAGGCGCGGCTCGCTTCCATCGGGGAGTCCGGGTTGAACCCACTCGATGCCTCGGGCTTCGGCGAGCAGCTGGCCGCGCGCTTCGCGCGCATCACGGGTGTCATGCCGAGATTGCCCGCAGTGCCGCAACTGCGGCGACGATAGGGGCCACGGACCAGAGGAGGACTCGCTCTTATTCACGCCGTCTTCCTCGCCCTGCTGGATGGCGACGAACCGGTTAAGATTCCGGCGGAGGAATCACCAATGGCCCATCCGATCATCGCGTTTATAGGTGTGCCGTACGACGGTGCAGCCACGCTCGGCTGGCCGGGTGCGCGCTACGCGCCGGCGGAGGTTCGCAGGCATCTGACGTGGATGCTGAACCGCGTCCAGGGCGGACAGATCTACTGGGTCGACGAAGACCGCATTGTCCCGTTCGACCGCGGACAACTGCACGATGCGGGCGACGCGGCCGTTGTCCCTCACGACCTGATGGCGACGCTCGCCGCCGCCCGCGCCAAGACCGCAGAGGAGACGCGCAACGGACGCGTCCCCGCCGTGGTTGGCGGTGATGACTCGATCCTGTTTCCGGCCGTGGCAGGCTTTCACGATGCCGTCGCTGGCACGGTCGCGATCGTGCATTTCGACGCGCACCTGGATCTGATGGATGAGTCACCTGCTCAAGGGCGTTATAGCCATTCGAGCGGGATGCGGCGCGCGCTCGAGTTGCCGCGAGTCGACCAACGACGATGCGTGCAGGTCGGTACGCGGAGCTTCAACTTTCCGTCATCGAAGCGCTTCATCGACGAGATCGGCCTTGCTGAGCTGCCGGCGCGCACGGTGCGCCGCTGCGGAACGGAGTGGACGTTCGCCAGGATCGGAGAGATCACCCGCGGCGCGGATCACATCTTCCTCAGTGTCGACATGGATGTGCTCGATCCTGCACACGCGCCTGGCGTCGGGTGGCACGAGCCCGGCGGTCTGACGAGTGGTGAACTGCTCGATCTGCTCGTTGGGCTCGCGCCGCGCGTGGGCGGCTTTGCGTTGAACGAAGTCAATCCGCTGACTGATGCGGGACCGAAGACGACGATTCTCGCTGCGAACCTAGTTTTCCAGTTTGCGGTAGCCGCCGCAGGAAGAAATCAGAGATGACGAACAGGCGGCGCGCCCCGCCGAGGAACCGCGAAGAGAGGGAGCGCAAGATGAAGAGTCACCTCACCGGCCACGCAAGGCCGCGCCGCGACAGAGGGACTCGTGAGTCACCGACCACGGGAAGTGAGTCAGCTCAAAGGATGTTGCCGCCTCTACACAAGTGATGCGGGTCCGCGGAGCGACAGACTATTTCGGCCGAATAATTCCAAGTGTCGCCAAGATGCCTATCGTGACGAACCCTATTCCGACGACTAGGGCAACCACCTCGGCCGACCGCCTAGCGTTGTCCCTGAACCGAAACCCCCATACCCGATTCTGCTGCCTCAGGGCGTACTGCGAGAATGGCCTGCGAAGGAGTATCAACCCCACTCCGACGACCACAGCGATCACACTCATCAACGTGTCGATAAGTCATCTCCTACATCACTGGCTTGATTTGCTCGAGTTCGCGGCCGCCTTCGGCTTGCAATACGCTGAATCAAACACGTAGTAGGCCGTGAGAGCGGCGCCCGGCGGCATGCTGCCACCCATCTCCCAAAAGAACCCGCCGTTCTTGCCGAACGAATACGATCACGAGGAAGGTGTCAAGCGAAATTCGGATAGAGGACACGAACCAGCGTGAGCCCCTGCGCCGGGGCCGTCGCCCCCGCGAGGCGCCGGTCGCGCGAGTCGAGCACCTTCTGGAGCCATTCGGGCTCGCGGGCGCCGCGCCCCACGGCGACCGCGCTGCCGACGATGTTCCGCGCCATGTGATGGAGAAAACGATCCGCCGAGAGGAGCACGGCGATCCGGTCGCGGCGCCGGACGACGTGCAGTGCCCGTACGTCGCACACGGGATCCTTCGCCCGCCCAGGCGCCGCACAGAAGGCGCCGAAGTCGCGGCGCCCACGCAGGGGCGCGAGGGCCCGCCGCATCGCCGCGACGTCGAGGCCCCCGGGCACATGCCACGCGTAGCGCGCGAGGAGCGGGTTCGGGACCGCGGCGTTGTCGATGAGGTAGACGTAGCGCTTGCCGAGTGCCGCGCGGCGCGCGTCGAACCCGCGCGGGGCCTCCCGAACCTCGCGCGCGCGGACGTCGTGGGGCAGCGCCGCGTTGAGCGCCCGGAGGATCACCCGCGCGACGAGCTCGGTGCTCATGGTCAGCGAGGCGACCTGGCGAAGGGCGTGGACGCCGGCGTCGGTGCGGCTCGCGCCGATCATCTTCGCGTCCGCTGCGAGCCTTCGCGCGGCGTCGAGGACGACGCCCTGGACG
>QHTD01000289.1 GCA_003220675.1 Candidatus Rokuibacteriota bacterium
CGCGCTCGGAACCCTCGGCGTCCTGGGTGAGCTGACGCTTCGGCTCCATCCGATGCCGGAGTTCGAGGCGACCTGGCTGGCGAGCTTCGAGGATCTCGCGGCGGCGCAGGCGTTCGTGGCGCGCCTGATCGACTCGACGGTGCAGCCGACGCGGGTCGAGATCTTGAACCGCGCAGCCCTGACCGCATGCGGCGGAGGCGAAGCGTCGGCGGCCGTGGCGGTCTCGATCGGGACGGCCGAGGAGGCGGTGCGAGCCCAGGGGCAGACGGTCGCGCGCTTCGCCGGTGCGACGGGGGCTACGCTGGCGCCGCTCGACACGAGGTTCTGGACGGCGTATGAGGGAGCCATGGCGCCGAGTGAGGCGGTCCTGTTGCACGTGGCGACCCTCCCGACCCAGGTCGGTGAGACGGCGGCCGAGGCCGAGCGGGCTGTCGCGGCGGCGGGCGCCGTGGCGACGATCACGGGCTCGGCTGTGCTCGGAGGCCTGAGCGTCGCGTTTTCGGTCGTGGAGCTTCACGCGGTCAGGAGGATCGTCGAGCGCCTGCGCGAGCTCACCGGACCGATCGGCGGCAGCGTGCTCATCCACCGGGCGCCGGCCGCGGTGCGTGCCGTCGTGGATCCGTGGGGACCGGTCGAGCCGGGCGCCTTCGCCCTGATGCGCGGCCTCAAGGACGAGTTCGACGCCAAGCGGGTGCTCAACCCCGGACGCTTCGTCGGGGGACTCTGATGGCGCCGTCGGCGTTCGCCCCGCCCGACGCTCCCGACCTCGCGGAGCTGCGCAAATGCGTCCACTGCGGCATCTGCCTGCCACAGTGTCCGACGTACAGGGTCCTGGGCGAGGAGATGGACTCGCCGCGCGGCCGGATCTACCTGATGCGGGCCGCCGCCGAGGGACGCATCGAGCTGACCGAGACCTTCGCCCGTCACCTCGACCTCTGTCTCGGCTGCCGAGCGTGCGAGAGCGCGTGTCCCTCCGGCGTCCGCTTCGGCTCGCTCCTCGAGGCGACACGCGCCCAGCTCCGGCGCCACGGTCCGCCACCCCGGCGGCGCCTCCTCGAGCACTTCATCTATTCGGTGTTCCCCGAGCCCGGGCGCGCAGGCGCAGCGCTCGGCCTCCTGCGCCTCTATCAGCGGTCGGGGCTCCAGCGGCTGGTGCGATCGACGGGCGCGCTGCGGCCCTTCCCGCGGCTCCGGGCGATGGAGGGCTTGCTCGGCGACGTGCCACGCGCCGAGCCGCTCCCCGAGCTGGTCCCGGCGCGCGGGCGACGGCGTGGCCGCGTCGGACTCCTGACCGGGTGCGTGCAGGGCCGCCTCTACCCGGGCGTCAACCGCGACACGGCGCGCTTGCTCGCGCTCGCGGGTTGGGAGGTCGTCGTTCCGCGCGCCCAGGGGTGCTGCGGCGCCCTCGAGCTCCACGCGGGGAAGACCGACGACTTCCGCGCACGCGCGCGGCGGCTCGTGGCGACGTTCGGTGACGACCTCGACTGGGTCGTCACCAACGCGGCGGGCTGCGGCTCGGCGCTGAAGGAGTACGGCCACTGGGTGCAGGAGGCGCGGGGACTCGCCGCGCGCACGCGTGACGTGACGGAAATGCTCGTGGACGCCGAGCTGTCGCTCGGCAGGCTCGAGCTGACCGTGACCTATCACGACCCCTGCCACCTGGCTCACGCACAGGGGATCCGGCGGGAGCCGCGGCAGCTCCTCCGGCGGATTCCCGGTCTCAGGCTCGTGGAGCTGGCCGAGAGCGACCTCTGCTGCGGCAGCGCGGGGGTCTACAGCATTCTCGAGCCGGAGGTCGCGCGCGAGCTCATGGAGCTGAAGGTGGCCCGGATCGCCGAGACGGGCGCCACGGTCGTCGCGACGGGGAATCCCGGCTGCCTCATGCAGATCGCTCAGGGCTGTCGCATGCGCGGCCTGGACGTCACCGTCGTCCATCCCGTAGAGTTGCTGGCGAGGGCGGCCGATGCGTATCCGGGTTAAGGACCACGTGAAGTTCCAGCCCGACAAGATGGCGAAGATCGCGCTCGCCACGACGGTGCGCGCCCAGCTCGACCTCTACTGCGTAGCGCCAGGCCAGGCCCAGAAGCCGCACAGCCACGCCGACCAGGACAAGATCTACTACGTGCTGGAGGGGCGCGGCCGCTTCCGCGTGGGATCCGACGAGCAGGTCGTCGAGGCCGGGGAGGCGGTGGTCGCCCGGGCGGGCGTCGAGCACGGCCTCGTCAACGATGGCGCGGCGCCCCTCGTCGCGCTCGTCGTCGTCACGCCTCCGCCCGCTCACGCATGACCGCACCCCGCGTCGCGCTGATGGTGACCTGCCTGGGCGACGTCTTCTTTCCTGAGGTGGGCGTGAGTATCGTCCGGCTCCTCCGGCGCCTCGGCGCGACCGTCGAGTTCCCGCCGGGTCAGACCTGCTGCGGGCTGCCCCTCTTCAACTCCGGCTATCACACCGAGGCGCGGGCGGTCGCGGCCCGAACGGTGGCGCTCTTTCGCGACGCCGACAACGTCGTCGTGCCGTCGGGCTCGTGCGCGTGGATGGTCAAGCACGAGTACCCGGGCCTCATGCAGGATCCAGCGCTGAAGAAGGACGCGCTCCGCCTCGCGGGGAGGACCTACGAGCTCTCGCAGTTCCTCGTCAAGGTGCTCGGCCGACGCGGGTTCCGGGCGACCGTTGGCGGGCGCGTCACCTACCACGACTCGTGTCATTTGTTGAGAGGACTCCACGAGGCCGAGAGCCCGCGGGAGATCCTGCGAAACCTCGAGGGCGTCGAGTTCGTCGAACTGCCGGGCGCCGACGAGTGCTGCGGCTTCGGCGGCTCGTTCGCGGTTCGCCTGCCGGAGGTGTCCTCCCAGATCCTCGCGAAGAAGCTCGAGAACGTCGAGGCGACCGGCGCCGCGTGCCTGGTCGCGTGCGACGCGGGGTGCCTCATGCAGATGGGGGGCGGCCTCAGGCGCCGGCGCTCGCGCGTGCGCGCCGTGCATCTCGCGGAGCTCCTCGACGGAGGCGGCGCGTGAGCCAGGCCGACCTCTCGGTCCCGTTCCGCCAGCGCGCCGGCAGCGCGATGAAGGATGCGTTTCTCCAGGAGGCGCTGACCATCGCGACGACCAAGTTCATCGGGCTCCGCCGCGAGGCGTTCGGCGACTTCCCGGAGGGGGAGAAGCTCCGCGACGTGGCGCGGGAGATCAAGGAGGCGACGCTCCAGCACCTCGATCGCTACCTCGAGCAGCTGATCGACAACGTCGAGCGCCTCGGCGGTAAGGTTCACTTCGCCTCGACGGCCGCCGAGGCCCGCGGCGTCATCCTCGAGATCGGCCGGCGCGCAGGCGCGCGGATGGCGGTGAAGTCGAAGTCGATGGCCACGGAGGAGATCCACCTCAACGAGGCGCTCGAGCAGGCGGGGATCACGCCGGTCGAGACGGACCTCGGCGAGTACATCATCCAGCTCGCCCACGAGCGGCCCTCGCACATCATCGCGCCGGCGATCCACAAGACCAAGGGCCAGGTGGCCGACCTCTTCGCCAAGGAGCTCCGGCGCACGGTCGCGGCCGATCCCGAGGTGCTCACGAAGATCGCCCGGGGCGAGCTGCGGGAGAAGTTCCTCCAGGCTGACCTCGGCATCACGGGCGCGAACTTCGCGATCGCCGACACCGGCACCATCGTCCTCGTCACCAACGAGGGCAACGGCCGCATGGTGACCTCGCTCCCGCGCGTCCACGTCGCGGTGATGGGCGTCGAGAAGGTCGTGCCCTCGATGACCGACCTCATGGTGTTCCTGGCGATTCTCGCGAAGAGCGCGACGGGCCAGAAGCTCTCCGTCTACACGACGTTCGTCCAGGGGCCGCGGCGCGCGGGGGAGCTCGAGGGGCCTGAGGAGCTCCACCTCGTTCTGCTCGACAACGGTCGGATCAACCAGCTCGCCGGACCGCTCCGCGAGGCGCTCTACTGTCTCCGCTGTGGCGCGTGCCTCAACGTCTGCCCCGTCTACCGCCAGATCGGCGGCCACGCCTACGGCCACACCTACCCGGGGCCCATCGGGATTCTGCTCACGGCGATGCTGAGCGGCCCGGCCTCGGTGAAGGAGCTCGCGCACGCCTCCTCGCTCTGCGGGGCGTGCGCGGAGGCGTGTCCGGTGCGGATCGACATCCCGCGCATGCTCATCGAGCTCCGGCGTGAGGTGGATGAGACGAAGATCGCGCCCCGGACCGAGCGCGCCGTGTTCAAGGCGTTCGGGCGGCTCTTGACGCGCCCGGTGCTCTACCGGCTCGCCGCGCGGATCGCACGGCTGCTCCAGCGCCCCTTTGTCCGCGACGGCGCGATCCGGAGCCTCCCGCTCTTCTTCGGCGACTGGACGCGGACGCGTGATCTTCCCGCGGTGGCGCCGCGGACCTTCCACGAACGGTGGAAGGAGCTCGCGAGGGAGGCGCCGCCGTGACCACGCGGGAGGAGTTCATGGCGCGGATCCGCGCCGAGATGGGCAAGACGCGCGGCCTCTTCCCCGCGACGCCAGCCACTCGGCCCGAGTACCCGCGCGAGGAAGCCGAGGCGATCAGGGCCCAGCTCGCGGAGCGCTGGCCGGAGGCGCTCGAGCGCTTCCGTCGCGAGTTCGAGAAGGTCGGCGGCGTCTTTCACCGCGTGCCGACGCTCACGGAGGTGCCGCAGGTCGTGACCGGAATCGCCCGCGCCCGCGAGGCGCGCCGGCTCGTGAGCTGGCACCCATCCCAGCTCGGCGCTGACCTCGGGCAAGCGCTCGCCGCCCGTGGGCTCACGCCCCTTCCGATGCCGCCCGGGGAGGCCACGAACCCGACCGAGCGCGCGCGACTGCGGCAGCTCGCCGCGTCCGCCGAGCTTGGCCTGACGGGCGTGGATCTCGCGATCGCCGAGACGGGGACCCTGGTCCTCCGCTCCGGCGCGGGCCGCCCGCGCTCAACGTCGCTCCTGCCGGCGTATCACATCGCGGTCTTCGACCGCACCGCGCTCGTCGAGTCGCTCGCGCAGGTCGGCGTGTTCCTCGAGCTCTGGCACGCGGACGGTGCGACGGAGGACCGCGGCGCAGTCATCAGCTTCATCACCGGCCCGAGCCGCACGGCGGATATCGAGCTCACGCTCACGCGCGGCGTCCACGGGCCGAAAGAGGTGCACGTCATCTTCGTCGAGAGGGAGATCCGTGGCTGACCGCTACTTCACGCCGCGCGAGGTGGAGGCGCTGATC
Organism: Candidatus Rokuibacteriota bacterium; assembly: GCA_003220675.1. Classification (GTDB taxonomy): domain Bacteria; phylum Methylomirabilota; class Methylomirabilia; order Rokubacteriales; family CSP1-6; genus 20CM-2-70-11. Next base: position 5,211 of record QHTD01000289.1, read on the forward strand.
CCGGTGCTCGCGCGGGTCATGCGTGAGGTCATGACGGCGCATACGGAGGCGACCGCACTCCGCGAGAAGCTCCAGGCCGAGCAGAACCGGATCGCGCTCGCGGGCGGTGGCGTCCTCGACCGAGCGCAGTGGCGCGCCGACACCGAGCGCATCAAGGAGTTGACCGAAGGGATGCAGGACGCGCTCGAGAAGATCGTCGAGCTCGGCGGCACGCCGAAGGACCTCGGGCTCGGGCTCGTAGACTTTCCGCACCTGCGCGATGGCCGCGAGGTCAACTTGTGCTGGAAGTACGGCGAGCGAGACATCCGCCACTGGCACGGCCTCGACGAGGGGTACGCGGGCCGGAAGCCGCTCTGATGGCGTACGCGGCGGTCCTCTTCGACCTCTTCGACACGCTGGTTCGCTTCGACCGTGAGCGGATGCCGGAGATCCAGCTGAACGGGCGGAGGGTGCGCTCCACCGCGGGCCACGTCCATGCGACCCTCTGGGCGCACGCGCCCCAGGTTTCCCTCGAGGCGTGCTACGAGGCGCTCGTCGAGAGCTGGCGTGAGGCCGAGCGGCTGCGCGCGATCGACTGCCGCGAGGTGCCGGCGCCCGTCCGTTTCGCGCATTTCTTCCGCCGGCTCGGCCTGGACGCTACCACGCTCCCGCCCGGCCTCACGCAGGCGCTGATCGACGCCCACCGCGGCGCGCTCGGGCGCGCCGCCGAGTTCCCCGCTCACCACGGCCCGCTGCTGAGACGGCTCGCCGAGCGCTACCGGCTCGCGGTCGTCTCGAACTTCGATTACACGCCGACGGCGCTCGACATCCTGCAGCGCGCGGGCGTCGTGGAACTCTTCGGCGCTGTCGTGATCTCCGACGCCGTCGGCTGGCGCAAGCCGAAGCGGGAGATCTTCGACGCGGCGCTCGGTCGCCTCGCGGTCGGGCCGGAGGACGCGCTCTTCGTCGGCGACCGCGCGGACATCGACGTGCTCGGCGCGCAGCGGGTCGGCATGGACGCGGCGTGGGTCAACCGCGAGGCCGAGCCGCTGCCGCCCGGGATCCGGCCGCCCACGTACGAGATCCGCGACCTGGGCGAGCTGGCCGGCATCCTGAAGGTCAGCGCGTGAATCACGGCGCGGTACCGATGCATCTAAAGCGCCAGGAGAGGGGAAAGAGCTGATGGCGAGCGCGCGTAAGGTCATCATCATCGGGTCGGGCCCAGCCGGCTACACGGCGGCCATCTACGCGGCCCGCGCCAATCTCGCGCCGCTCATGTTCACGGCCGCGCAGTGGGGCGGCCAGCTCATGCTCACCACGCTGGTCGAGAACTACCCGGGCTTCGTGGAGGGTCTCCAGGGGCCCGAGCTGATGGAGACGATGAGGAAGCAGGCGGAGCGGTTCGGCACCGAGACGCTCGCCGAGGATGTGACCGCCGTGGACTTCACCCGCCGGCCGTTCGTCGTCCGCGTCGGCGACACGACGTACGAAGGGCACACGGTTATCGTCGCCACGGGCGCCACGCCGAAGCTTCTGGGACTGCCGGCCGAGACGGAGCTCATGGGACGCGGCGTCTCCACGTGCGCGACCTGCGACGGGTTCTTCTTCAAGGACCAGAACATCATGGTGGTCGGCGGCGGAGACTCGGCGATGGAGGAGGCGCTCTACCTCTCGCGGCTCGGCCGCAAGGTCGACGTGGTCCACCGCCGCGACGCGCTGCGCGCCTCCAAGATCATGCAGGAGCGCGCGCTGAAGAACCCGAAGATCGAGTTCGTCTGGAACAGCGCGGTGGACGACGTCATGGACGTCGATCGTGGCAAGGTCACGGGCGTGCGTCTGAAGAACCTCAAGACCGGGGGCCTCTCGGAACGTCCGGTGGACGGCCTCTTCATCGCGATCGGTCACCAGCCGAACACCGGAATCTTCCGCGGCCAGCTCGAGCTGCTGCCGAACGACTACATCAAGGTGAAGCCCGGGACGACCGAGACGAGCGTGCCGGGCGTCTTCGCGGCCGGTGACGTCCAGGATCACATCTACCGCCAGGCCGTGACCGCTGCGGGGACCGGGTGCATGGCCGCGCTGGAAGCTGAGCGGTATCTGGAGGCGACCCAGCCGCACTAGACCCCCGGGCACCGAAAGGGGGTCCCCCGACCGGATGACCGGCCGAAGGCTGCCGGCACCAGGCTCGACTCGGATTACAATGCCGGCGGTAGCCGATGAACCTTTTCCAGCGCTACGAGGAGATCCTGCGCAGGCTCGTCACTGAGCTGAAGGCGCTTTACGGTGCCCGCCTGGTCGCCTGCGCGGTCTACGGCTCGGTGGGCCGCGGCACGCCGCGACAGGACTCTGACGTCGACCTGCTGATCGTCGCTCGCGACCTGCCGCGCGGACGTCTCGATCGGGTGGAGGAATTCCTGCCCGTGGAGGCGAACCTCGAGCCGCTGCTCCAGCCGGCCGACGCGGACTCGATCACGATCGCTCCTGTGTTCAAGACGCCGGCCGAGCTCGAGGCCGGGAGCCCGCTCCTGCTCGACATGGTCGACGACGCGCGCATCCTCGACGATTCCGACGGCGTCCTCGCCCATTGCCTCGATCGGCTGCGCACGCGCCTCGCAGAGCTGGGAGCGCGACGGGTTCCTCACGGAGGCGGCTGGTACTGGGAGCTTAAGCCGGACCTCCAGCCCGGCGAGGTGTTCAGGCTGTGACGAACGAGAGCCTCGCCCGCGCCTACCTGGTCAAGGCCGAGAAGCGGCTCAAGGCCCTCGCTGTCCTGCGGGACGAAGGGGCACACTCTGACGTCGTCCGGGAGGCGCAGGAGCTCGTCGAACTGGCGCTCAAGGGGATGCTCCGCGCAGTCGGCGTCGAGCCCCCGAAGTTCCACGATGTCGGCGGCCTCCTGGTCGAACATCGGCTCAAGTTTGCGCCAAGCGTTCGGGAGGAGCTCGCGCGGGCGGCTGAGATCTCCAAGCGCCTCCGCCGGGAGCGTGAACTCGCGCTCTACGGCGACATCGACTTCATTCCCACGGAGGAGTACTCGGCCGCCGACGGCCAGCGGGCCTACGACGAGGCGGCATGGGTGCTCGCACTCGCGCAGGCGGCGATCCGTCCGCTGAGCCGCTGAGACTCTCGGCCGGCGACCGTTCCGACTCGGGTCACGTTCGGGCGCCGCGCCGGCGTCTAGGTGCCGACGCGGAGGGGAGCGGCCAGGTCCCGCAGCAGCGCGATCGTCGAGAGGTAGGAGAGCTTGCCGGTGCGCGGGTTCTCCGAGGGGACGTTCTCGACCTCGATCGCGAGGCGGCCGAACTCGCCCTCGACCGTGATCCGGTGCATGTTCATCCGCTGCCCCGGCACGGCGTAGAGCTTGATGCGGGTCTTCTCGGGCCCGATGCCCGCGAGCGAGAGCGCCGCGAGCACGTTTACGTTGGCGGGAAACGCGCGGCACGCCTCGGTGGCGGGCCCCTCGAAGATGAGCGTCTCGGTGGTGATCCGGTCGAGGTCGATCTTCTGCTGCTCGATCCACGGCGCGCCGGCGAGGCCGCGCGGGGGCTTGCGCGTCTCCATCGTGACGGACGTGATCGCGCCCACGCGCGCACCCTTGACGCCGTCGAGGCCGGCGATCGCCGCGGAAGGGACGAGGATCCGGCAGCGGTTGGCCTCGGCAAGCGTCACCCAATCCTGACGCCCGAGCAGCCCCCCGCACGAGAGGACGACCAGGTTCCGGCCCGCCTTGAGGGTCTTGGGCGCGATCTCCTCGAGGTGCGCCTGGGTGGACGCCTCGACGACGAGGTCGGAGGCCTGGATCAGGTCGTCGAGCGACAGAAACGGGGCGGGGGAGCGGAGCCCCTTGAGGAACCGCTCGGCTTTCTCGCGGTCGCGCGCGGTGGCGGCGGCGAGCTTCAACCCCGCGATCCCCTCGTCGAGCGCGCGGCAGACGGCGCGCCCGATCGCGCCGAGGCCGACGATGCCGACGTTCATGGTGACGCATGTTATCATGCCGGCAGGCGGCGGGATGACGTCAGCGCGCACGCTCAGGGAGCCGCTCGAGCATCTCTATCGCGACTTCGACTACACCGCGCGGGTCGAATTCGACGCCATCAGATTTCCGCTCCGTTATGCCGAGCCGCGCGACCGCGAGCTCGTCGGGCTGCTGGCCGCGTGTCTCGCCTACGGCCGCGTGGACCTCTTCGGGCGCCAGCTCGACACGGTGCTCGCGGCGATGGGCCCGTCGCCTGCCGCGTTCGTCCAGGGCTTCGATCCCGCGCGTGACGCGCGGGCCTTCGAGAGGTTCTGGTATCGCTTCAACCGGCCACGCGACCTCGTCGCGTTCTGCGTGGCGGCCCGCGACCTGCTCGGGCGCCATGGCACGCTCGAGAAGCTCTTCCTCGCCGGCGATCCCGATGCTGCCGGGCCCATCGGCCCCGCGCTCGAGCGCTTCGCGCGGAGCTTCCTCGAGGCCGACCTGCGCGAGGTGTTCCGCCGCGGACGCTTCTCGCGCGGCTACCGTCATCTGTTCCCTCTGCCGTCGGCGGGCGGCCCGTGCAAGCGGCTCCATCTCTTCCTCCGCTGGATGGTCCGCCGCGAGCCGCCCGACTTCGGCCTCTGGACCGGGGTCTCGCCGGCGCGGCTCCTGATCCCGGTGGACACCCACGTCGAGAACATCTCGCGCTCGATCGGTCTGACGCGCCGGAAGTCGCGCAACTGGCGGATGGCCGAGGAGATCACGCGGCGGCTCGCGGAGATCGACCCGGCGGATCCCGTGAAGTACGACTTCGCGCTCTGCCATAAACGGATGTCGGGCGACTGCCTTGACCGCCGCGATTCGGTCGTCTGCGCACCCTGCGGCTTCAAGCCCGTCTGCCGCCACTGGACGCGGCGCGATCGCCCACGTGGCTGAGTACGCGCTCGTCGTGGCGGGGGTGGCGCTCGGCAGCGTCCTCGCCTGGCTCATCGCCCGCGCCTTCCTGCGCGCCGCCTCGCTCCAGACGCTGACGGACGAGCTGCACAAACAGCTCAGCGCGCGCGACCTGGAGAACTTTCACCTCCGCCACGACCTCGAGACGGAGCGCACCCAGCGCGCCCAGGCGGAGGCTCGGTGGGAGGCCGCCCGCCAGAACATCGAGGAGCAGAAGCGGCTCCTCGAGGGGACGCGGGAGCAGATGGCCGACACGTTCAAGGCGCTGAGCGCCGACGCGCTCCGCCAGAGCGGCACGGCCCTCCTCGAGCTCGCGGAGTCGCAGCTCGGACGCCGCCAGGAGACGATGGACGCCACCGTGCGGCCCCTGCAGGAGACGCTCGCCCTCTACGAGGAGCATGTGCGCGCGCTGGAGGCGGCTCGGCAGAAGGCGTTTGGCGGTCTCGAGGAGCAGCTGCGCACGCTCGCCGCGAGCAACGGGGAGCTGCAGCGCGAGACCGGCAACCTGGTCAACGCCCTGCGCGCGCCGCACATCCGCGGACGCTGGGGAGAGATGACGCTGCGTCGGGTCGTGGAGCTGGCGGGAATGGTCGCGCACTGCGATTTCGCCGAGCAGGTCACGGTCGAGGGCGAGGACGGTCGTCTCCGACCGGACATGATCGTTCGCCTTCCGGCGCAGCGTGAGATCGTCGTGGACGCGAAGGTGCCGCTCACGGCCTACCTGGATGCGATCGCCGCGACCACACCGGAGGAGCAGGCCACGGGGTTCGCGCGTCACGCCGGCCAGGTCAGGCAACACATGAGCGCGCTCGCCGGGAAGGCGTACTGGGAAGAGTTCGGAAAGGCCGCCGAGCTCGTCGTGATGTTCATCCCCGGCGAGGCATTCGTGTCGGCCGCCGTGGAGGCGGACCCGAGCCTCATCGAAGACGGGATGGCCAAACGAGTCGTCGTGGCGACGCCGACCACGCTGATCGCGCTCCTGCGGGCGATCGCCTTCGGATGGCGCCAGGAGCAGATCGCCAAGAACGCCGAGCAGATCAGCGAGCTCGGGAAGCAGCTGTACGATCGCATTCGGACGCTCGGGGGCCATTTCGACGCGATCGGGGACGCGCTCACCAAGGCGGTGGCCGTGTACAACCGGGCCGTCGGGTCCATGGAGGAGCGCGTGCTGCCCGCCGCCCGGAGGTTCAAGGACCTCGGCGCGGCGATCGGCGACGAGATCCAGATCCTCGAACGCGTGGAGCAGCTCCCGCGAGAGCTCGCCGCGCCGGAGTTTCCGCAACAGCTCAACACGCCGGAGCCTCCCGAGGCCGGGGGAACGCCATGACCCTCACCGCGATCGACTGGACGGTCATCGTGCTCTACTTCGTCCTCTCCGTCGCGATCGCGCTGTTCTACTCGCGGCGCGCCGGCGCCTCCGCCGACGAGTACTTCCTCTCGGGCCGCGCGGTCCCCTGGTGGCTCGCGGGGACCTCGATGGTCGCGACCACGTTCGCGGCCGACACGCCACTCGCCGTGACGGGGCTCACGGTCAAGTACGGGATCGCGGGGAACTGGCTCTGGTGGTGCATGGTG
>QHTD01000178.1 GCA_003220675.1 Candidatus Rokuibacteriota bacterium
CCTGCCGGGCGGAACCCGCTATCCACGGCTGTCCACAACGCAGAACCCCGCGGAAAATAAGCTGTCTCAGGGGGTGGTCGGGGATAACTTCAGGCGGGGTCGGGGATAACTTCAGGCGGCGAGCAGGCGGATCAGGAACCACGCGGCCCCGGCCACGAGCGCGGACGCCGGAATGGTGAGGACCCACGCCCAGACGATGCGCCCGGCGACCCCCCAGCGCACGGCGGAGAACCGCTGGGTCGCGCCGACCCCCATGATCGCGCCGGTGATCGTGTGCGTGGTGCTCACCGGAATCCCGCCGAGCGCGGTGCCGATCAGCGTGATCGCACCGGCGGTCTCGGCACAGAAGCCGCCGAAGGGGCGGAGCTTGGTGATGCGCATGCCCATGGTCTTGACGATCCGCCAGCCGCCGAACATGGTGCCGAGCCCAAGCGCAGCGCCAGCCGCGAGGATCACCCAGAACGGGACGTAGAACTCCGGCCCGAGGTGGCCTGTCGTGAAGAGCAGGACGGCGATGATCCCCATGGTCTTCTGGGCGTCGTTGGTGCCATGGCCGACGCTGTAGGCGGCGGCCGACAGGAGCTGGCCCCGGCGGAAGATCCGGTCCACGCGTCCCGGCGTCTCCTTCCGGAACGTGAGGAGCGTGAGCGTCATCATCGCGAAGCCCACGGCGAGGCCGATCAGCGGCGCCAGTACCATGAAGACGCCGATCTTGACGAGCCCGCCCACGACCAGCGCGCCCACTCCCGCCTTGACCACGCCGGCGCCGGCGAAGCCACCGATGAGCGCGTGGGAGGAGCTGCTCGGGAGCCCCCAGTACCACGTGATGAGGTTCCAGACGATGGCCCCCAGGAGCCCGGCGAGGATCACCCACTGGTCGACGACGCTCGTCTCCACCACGCCCTTGCCGACGGTCGTCGCGACGTGGACCCCGAAGCCGAACGCCGCGACGAAGTTGAAGAACGCCGCCCACACGACGGCCTGGAGCGGCGTCAGCACGCGGGTCGAGACAACCGTGGCGATCGAGTTGGCGGCGTCGTGGAAGCCGTTGATGAAGTCGAAGACGAGCGCGACGAAGATGATGAAGACGACGGCGGTCAGCACGGAAGGTCGAGCGATCGGCTCACGCCATCTTGAGGATGATCCCCTCGATGACGTTCGCCACGTCCTCGCAGCGGTCGGTGACGGCCTCCATCGTCTCGTAGATCTCCTTCCACTTGATCACCTCGATGGGGTCGCTCTGCTCCTCGAACATCGCGGCGAGGGTCTCGCGCAGCAGGGTGTCGGCGCGGTTCTCAAGGCGGTTCACCTCCATCGCGTACTCGTGGAAGCCCGGGTCCATCGTGCGCAGGCACCGGATGCAGCGGTCCATCGCCGCGACCTGCGCCACGATCACCTCGGCCATCGCCCGGCACGCCGAGGTCGGCTCTTTGATCCGGTAGATGACGAGGCGCTCGGCGGCGGCCTCGAGGAAGTCGAGCACGTCGTCGAGGCGGGTCGCGAGGTCGTGGATGTCCTCGCGGTCGATCGGCGTGATGAAGGTCGTGTTGAGCCGCCGGACGATCTCGTGGGTGATCTGGTCGCCCGCGTGTTCGACTTCCTTGATGGCGTAGGCCTTGGCCCGGGCGTCGGCGAAGGTGTGGATCAGCTCGTGGAGGAGGCCGGTGGCCCGAATGATGTTCTCGGACTGCTGCTCGAAGTAATCAAAGAACCGGACTTCCCTCGGGATCAGGTTGGTCAGGCTGAACATAGAATTATTGCAAAGTGTATCATGCCTTCCGCAGCGCGAGCGCAGGAAGCCCGAGGAGCTCGCGGCGCGAGACAGCCCAGAGCGCCTCGAGCACCGCCGTGAGCGCGGGCGCGCTCGCGGCGAGGCAGCGGACGACCACGCCGCGACGGGCGAGCGCCCCCACGCCTCCGACTGCGCCATCCGTGTCCCGCAGCACCCGCCCGGCCGCGGCGGCGAAGGCGTGGAGCCCCGAGTCGGCGACCGCCACGAACGAGCCGAAATACGGATGATCCTCGACGAATCCGAGGCCCTGCGCCGCCCCCCGCGCCGTCAGCACGAACCGGTCGTGGAGGATCGGGCCGCGCCGGTCGCGCACGGTGACGGCGCTCTCGAGCAGCGCGAACTGCCATGCCTCGCCACGCGCGATCCGTCCCGCGGCGAACGCATCTGTGAGGATCAGCGTGGCGTCGTCGTCCAGCTCGCAGTCGATGGCCTGACGGAAGGCCGAGCCCGGGAAGGGGATCGTGTGGTCGGGGACCCACTCCAGGATCGCGCCCCCACCCAGGCGGAGGCGCACATGCTGCTCGGCCGGGGCGCCCGCCGTGCGGTAGACCTTGGTGGCCGAGGGCGTCGTGAGACAGGCGTGGGCTGCGGGTCCGACGACGACGTCGATCGCGAGCCGGTCGCCGCCGACGAGCCCGCCCGTCGGGTTCAGGACCGAGACGACCGCGGCGCGGTCGTCGAGCGCCAGGGGCGCCAGCACCTGGAGCGGCAGCGAATACCGGCACCGGCTGAGGACGGTCGCGCCGCCCCGCCGCTCGAGGGCGAGCGAGAGCGCGCCGTCTCGGCCGACGCGCGCCGGCTCGGGGTCAGCGGCGTGCGGGCGCCAGGAGGAGGTCGTGGCGGATCCAGGAGAGCACCGCATCGACGCCCTCACCCGTTTTGAGGTTCGTGAACACGACGGGGCGCCCGCCGCGCTTCTGGCGGGCGTCGCGCTCCATGACGGCGAGGTCGGCGCCGACGTAGGGCGCGAGGTCGATCTTGTTGATGACGAGCAGGTCCGAGCGCGTGACGCCCGGCCCGCCCTTGCGCGGGATTTTCTCGCCCTCGGCAACGTCGATCACGTAGATGGTCGCGTCCACGAGCTCGGGGCTGAAGGTCGCGGCCAAGTTATCGCCGCCGCTCTCGAGCAGCAGGAGCTCGAGGTCCGGGAAATCCTTCAGGAGGAGGTGCACCGCCTCGAGGTTTACCGACGCGTCTTCACGAATCGCGGTGTGCGGGCACCCGCCCGTCTCGACGCCGACGACGCGCTCGGCCGGCAAGGCACCGCGCCGGACGAGGAACTCCGCATCCTCCTTCGTGTAGATGTCGTTGGTGATCACGGCCATGTCGAACTCGTCGCGGAGCCTCAGGCAGAGCGCCTCGGTCAGCGCGGTCTTGCCCGAGCCGACGGGGCCGCCGATGCCGATCTTCACCGGGCGCGGGACGTGGGACGGTGCGCTCACGACCGGAACAGGCGCATGTCGAGCGTCGCGTGGCGAATCCCCGCCAGCTCGAGACCGGGGTTGAAGCTCCACATCTCCTCGACGGCCCTTGCGGCCGCCTGGGCGGCCAGGCGCGCCATGCGCGGCCGCAGCGCGGCGAGGATGCCCTGTCCCTGCACCTGACCGAGGGCGATCAGGCGCAGCCCGGCCCCGACCAAGAGCGCCGCCGTCGAGTAGAGGTACGCCGCCGCCGCCCGCTCGGCGTCCGCGCCCGCGCGGCCCAGCGCGCAGCCAAAGGCGACGGCGTGGTGACCGGGAGCCAGGCCGTCCTCGACTGCGCCGAGGAGCTCCCCAAGGAACCGATCGTCGCCAAGGGCGGAGGCGGCGCGGAGCGTCTGGCGCCCCATCTGGCGGCTCGCGGCCCGGAACTCGGGGACGCACTTCATCGCGTCGAGCTTCTCGTCGAGCGACACGACGCCCGCGATATCGCCGCACGCGGCGAGCCGGGTCGCGCAGGCCACCGCCACGGCGTCACACGGACCCGCGCCTCCCTCGAGGTGGGCGACAACGAAGGCTTCGAGGCCCGCCGCATCACCGACACGCCCCTCCTGCACATACGTCTCGAGGCCGAACGAATGGGCGAAGCCACCGGCGGGGAAGAGGCCGTCAGCGAGCTGGAGGAGCGCCAGGAACGCGGAATCAGCGATCATGGCGGTGGCCCATGCCGATGGGGTCGAACACCGCCTCGACGCGCTCGAAGGCGACGCCGAGCCGGGCCAGGAGCTGGTCCATCGCCGGGTCGTCGGGCACCAGCAGCCGCTCGCCATCGATCGCGAGCGTGAAGTGGCGGTTGCCGACCTCGAAGGCGATGCGGATCGCCTCGGCGCGCGAGCGCGGCGTGACGGCAAGCACGGGCTCGCGCGCCGCCTCGGCCACCACATACCACCCCGGGCCGACGTAAAGGACGTCGCCGGGGGTGAGGACGCTGCCCGTGGGGAGCGCCAGCGCGAGGGTCCGGCCCGCGCGCGTGATGACGCGGCGGCGCCCCCAACGCCGCTCCTCGGCAGTGAGCACGAGCGCGTCGCGCTCCAGATGCGACAGATCAACGCCGTCCGGGTAGGGGTGAGGGTGTGTGATCACTGGGACCGGCGCCATCTCGGGGGAACTGCTAGCGCGATCGGGCCCCGGGCCCGATCGAGGCGCAGATGGGGGGGTATGGGGGGTCGCCCCCATATCAAAAGAGAAAGTACCGCTGCGCCATCGGCAGGACCCGCGCAGGCTCGCACGTAAGCCGTTCGCCGTCGGCCCGCACCACGTACGTCTCCGGGTCCACCTCGATCCGCGGCAACGCGTTGTTGTGGATCATATCGCGCTTGCCGATCGAGCGGCACTTGCCGACGGCGACCGCGCGGCGGGCGAGGCCCAGACGGCGCGGCACGTCCTGGGCGAGCGCCGCCTTCGACACGAACGTGACCGCCGCGGTGGCGCGGGCGCGGCCGAAGGCGCCGAACATCGGGCGGTAGAGCACGGGCTGGGGCGTTGGGATCGACGCGTTCGGGTCCCCCATCGCCGCCCACGCGATCACGCCGCCCTTCACGATCAGCTCGGGCTTGACGCCGAAGAACGCTGGGCGCCAGAGCACGAGGTCGGCGAGCTTGCCCAGCTCGACCGAGCCGACCTCCGCGGCCAGGCCGTGGGCGATCGCGGGGTTGATCGTGTACTTGGCGACGTAGCGCTTGACGCGCAGGTTGTCGTCGCCCGGCGTCTCGCCCGGCAGCGGCCCGCGCTGCCGCTTCATCTTGTCCGCCGTCTGCCACGTGCGGATGATGACCTCGCCGATCCGCCCCATCGCCTGCGAGTCCGAGGACATCATGCTGATCGCGCCCAGGTCGTGCAAGACGTCCTCGGCGGCGATCGTCTCGGCCCGGATCCGCGACTCGGCGAAGGCGAGGTCCTCCGGGATCTTGGGGTTCAGGTGGTGACAGACCATCAGCATGTCGAGGTGCTCGTCCATCGTGTTCACGGTGAACGGCATCGTCGGGTTCGTGGAGGAGGGCAGGCAGTTGGGCTCGCCGCAGACGCGGATGATGTCGGGAGCATGGCCGCCGCCCGCGCCTTCCGTGTGGTAGGTGTGGATCGTCCGGCCGCGGAACGCGCGGATCGAGTCCTCGACGAAGCCCGCCTCGTTGAGCGTGTCGGTGTGGATCGCGACCTGCACGTCGTGCTCGTCGGCGACCGACAGCGCGCAGTCGATCGCCGCGGGCGTCGTCCCCCAGTCCTCGTGGAGCTTGAGCCCGACCGCTCCCGCGGCAATTTGCTCGCGCAACGGATCGGGAGCGGACGCGTTGCCCTTGCCGAGGAAACCGAGATTCACCGGGAACGCCTCGGCAGCCTCGAGCATGCGGTGGACGTTCCACACCCCCGGCGTGCAGGTCGTCGCGTTGGTGCCCGTCGCGGGCCCGGTGCCGCCGCCGACCATCGTCGTGAGCCCGGCGCTGATCGCCTCGTGGACGAGTTGCGGGCAGATGAAGTGGATGTGCGTGTCGAGCCCGCCGGCGGTGACGATCTTCCCCTCACCGGCGATCACCTCCGTCCCGGCCCCGACGACCATCCCCGGCGACACGCCGGCCATGAGGTCGGGGTTGCCGGCCTTGCCGATGCCGACGATGCGCCCCTCGCGGAGGCCGAGGTCGGCCTTCACGATGCCCCAGTGATCGACGATCACCGCGTTCGTGATCACCACGTCGAGGACGCCGTCGGCCCGGGTCGCGCGCGCCGACTGCCCCATGCCATCGCGGATCACCTTGCCGCCGCCGAACTTCGCCTCCTCGCCGGCCACGGTCAGATCGCGCTCGATGCGGATGAAGAGCTCGGTGTCGGCGAGCCTCACGCGATCGCCGGTCGTCGGACCGTAGAGATCCGCGTACTGACGACGCGGCAGTCGCAGGCTCATGACCGACGCTCCCACGCGGCGAGCCTCGCGAGGGCCTGCTCTTTACCCGCACCGTCGGTGAGCGCGTTGAGCCCGAAGACGCGGCGGGCGCCGGCGATCTCGACGAGCGTGACGCGCTTCTCGTCGCCGGGCTCGAAGCGGACCGCGGTGCCCGCGGGCACGTTCAGGCGCATGCCGAACGCGAGGGAACGATCGAACCGGAGGGCTCGATTCACTTCGAAAAAGTGGAAGTGCGACCCGATTTGTATCGGCCGGTCGCCGGTGTTCGCCACGGTCAGCTCGACCGTCCGGCGCCCCGCATTCGCCACGATGTCGCCTTCGCCCAACAGGTACTCACCCGGAATCACGTGGGTCCTCCTCCCAGGAGCTTGTCGTAGACGGCGCTCGCCTCCAGGCTACCGCATCCTCGAGGCGCGCGGGCGTCAGCGAATCGGGCGGTGGATCGTGACGAGCTTGGTGCCGTCGGGGAACGTGCCCTCGACCTGCACCTCCTCGATCATCTCGGGCACGCCCTCCATGACGTCGTCGCGGCTCAGGACCGACGGACCGGCCTCCATCAGTTGGGAGACCGTCTTCCCGTCGCGGATGCCCTCGAGAATCTCGGCCGTGATCAGCGCGAGGGCCTCGGGATGGTTGAGCTTGAGGCCGCGCGCCCGGCGGCGGCGGGCGACCTCGGCGGCGGTGAAGATCAAGAGCTTCTCTTGCTCGCGGGCGGTGAGGTGCATCGTCGGCCCTCCTGCGGGGTCAGACGCTCAACAGCGCGCTGACCGCATCGACATCGAACGTCTGCCGCTCGCCCTCCAGGGCCACGACGCCCTTGTCCATGACGTAAAACCGGTCGCAGATCGACCGCGCGAACTCGAGGTACTGCTCGACCAGCAGGATCGACCGGTTCCCCTCCCGCTTGATCCGCCGCAGCACGTCGGCGATCTCGTCGACGATGGAGGGCTGGATGCCCTCGGTCGGCTCGTCGAGCAGGAGGAGCGCCGGGTCGGCGATCAGCGCCCGCGCGATGGCGAGCTGCTGCTGCTGGCCGCCGGAGAGGTCCCCGCCGCGCTTGCCGAGCATCTCGCCGAGCCCAGGAAAGAGCGAGAGGACGTAGTCCAGCCGCGCCGGCGCCGGGCGCTTCTGCCGGGCGCCGAGCACGAGGTTCTCGTGGACGGTCAGCGCGGGGAAGATGTCGCGTCCCTGCGGGACGTAGCCGATGCCGAGCCGGGCGCGCTCGTAGGGCGGCCGACGGGTAATGTCCCGGCCGCGGAACTCGATCGCGCCCGCGCGCGGCGCCAGGAGGCCCACGATCGTCTTGAGAAGCGTCGTCTTCCCGACGCCGTTGCGCCCCATGACGCACACCACCTGGCCGTCGCCGACCGACAGTCCGACGTGCGACAGGATCCGGCTCTCGCCGTAGTAGACGTCGATCCCGTTGACGGCGAGCATCAGGCGGTCCCCCGCACCTTCCCGCGCCCGAGGTACGCCTTGATCACACGCTCGTCGGCCTGCACGCGGTCGAGCGAGCCTTCCGAGAGCACGGTGCCTTCGTGCAGCACCGTCACGCGGTGGCCCCGTCGCGCGATCTGCCGAACGAACTCCATGTCGTGCTCGATGAGCATGACGGCGCAGGCCGAGCGCTCCACGATCGCCTCGATGAGCGCGCCGGTGCGCTCCTTCTCCGGCCGCGTCATCCCCGCCGCCGGCTCGTCGAGCAGGAGGAGCCTCGGCTCCTGGACGAGCAGCATCGCGATCTCGAGCCACTGCTGCTCGCCGTGCGAGAGCGTGCCCGCCAGGTCGCCGGCGCGCTCGCGCAGTCCGACCTGGTCGAGCACGGCGACGATCGCGTCGTGCGCGTGGAAGCCCCGGCCCGCGCCGAGCGTGGAGGTGAAGCGCTTCCGACCCGCCGACAGGAGCATGTTCTCGAAGACCGTGTGCCCCGGGAAGACCGACGGCGTCTGGAACTTGCGAATGACGCCGGCGTTGGCGATCGCGTGCGGGCTCATCCCGAGCACGTTGACGGTGTCCCTGAACAGGGCCCGGCCGGCCGACGGCGTCACGTGGCCCGTGAGGGCGTCGAACAGCGTCGTCTTGCCCGCGCCGTTCGGCCCGATCAGCAACCGCACCCGCTCGTCGCGCTCGACGATGAGGTTGAGGTTCCGGAGCGCGAGGAACCCGTCGAAGGACACCGTCAGGTTCTCGACGTAGAGCAGCGTGTCCATGGCTCAGACCGTGTGGCGGTTGACACCCGACGCGGGTATCGCCGCGGGGGCGACGGCACGGCGCCGCCGCGCCAGGAGCGTCTTGGCCCGGGCGGCGAGCCCGACCAGCCCCTCAGGAAAGAGCATGATGACGGTCACGAAGAGGCCGCCGAGGATGATCGGCCAGAGCGTCGGGTAGGTCGCGGTCAGCACGCTCCGGAGCCAGTTGACGGAGATGGCCCCGACCAAGGCACCCCAGAGCGTGCCGCGGCCGCCGAATGCGACCCAGATCACGATCTCGAGCGAGGGCAGCACGCCAACCTGGCTCGGGGTGATGATCCCCACTTGCGGCGCGTAGAGGAGCCCGGCGAGCCCGGCGAGCGCCGCCGAGACGGCGAACACGAAGATCTTGAACCCGGCCGTGTTGTAGCCGAGGAACTCCAGGCGCCGCTCGTTGTCGCGGATCGCCTCGAGCACGAGCCCGGTCTTCGAGCGCACGATCGCCCGCGACGCCAGCAGCGCGCCCACGAGGAGCCCCGCGGTGACGATGTAGAGGGCTCGCAGCGTTCCCGGGCTCGAGAGCGAGACGCCCAGGATGGACTTGAAGTCGGTCAGACCGTTGGTCCCGCCGAGCTTCATCTCGTTGCGGTTCAGCATGAGCCACACCGCGAAGGCGATCGCCTGCGTGAGGATCGCAAAGTAGGTGCCGCGCAGCCGGCGACGGAACGTCAGGAACCCGATGACGGTCGCCAGGAGCGCCGGGAGGAGGAGCGACGACGCGAGCGCCACGACCACGGACGTGTACGGCTTCCAGAAGAGCGGGAGCTGGTAGACCTGGTTCCAGATCATGAAGTCGGGCACGCGCTCGCCGTACACGCCCTTGCCTGACGACTCGAGCAGCATGTGCATGCCGATCGAGTACGCCCCGATCCCGAAGAAGATCGCCTGGCCGAGCGAGAGGATGCCCGTGTAGCCCCAGATGAGGTCCATGCCGAGCGCCAGGATCGCGAGCGCGAGGTATTTGCCGAAGAGGTTCAGATAGTAGTCCGAGACGAGTCCGAGCGCGTTCGCCAGGGGCAATCCCACGACGAACACAGCGCCGAAGATCCCGACCCAGAGGAGCTGGGGATCCCACTTCCGCGCGGGCGCCGGCGCCACCGTCACGCCGTCTCCGTCGCTGCGCGCCCCCGCTGAGGGAAGAGCCCGGTGGGGCGCCACTGGAGGAACCAGATCACGATCAGGAGCACCGCCACCTTCGCGTACACCGCCGCTGCCGTGCCGCCGATCGCCGGCTCGATGAGCTTGTTCGAGAGACCGATGCAGAACGAGGCCACGACCATGCCGACCAGCTTGCCGACGCCACCGAGGACGACGACCATGAACGAGTCGACGATGTAGGTCTTGCCCACCTCCGGGTCCACGGTGCCGATCAGCGCGAGCGCGCAGCCGGCCACGCCGGCCAGCGCGGTGCCGAGCGCGAACGTCACCGCGTCCACCTTCCGGGTCGAGACGCCGAGGCACGCGGCCATCGCGCGGTTCTGCATCACCGCACGGACTTTTAATCCTGCGTACGAACGATAGAGGAGGACCCAGAGCGCGCCCAGCGCGGCGAGCGCCAGCCCGACGATGAAGATCCGGCTCCACGGGAAGATGAGCCCGGCAAGCACCTCCACGCCACCCCGGAACCACGTCGGCGAGTTGACGCTGGTCTGGTCGCCAAAGTAGAGACGGGCGGCCTGCTGCAGGATCATCCCGACGCCCCAGGTGACGATCAGCGTCTCGAGCGGCCGGCCGTAGAGAAAGCGGATGACGCCGAGCTCGAGGACCAACCCCACCAGCCCGGCGGCCAGGAACGCGAGCGGCAGCGCGACGAAGAAGTAGTAGTCCTGCGAGGCCGCGAACCGTGCCTGGAAAATCTCCTGCACGACATAGGCCGTGTAGGAGCCGATCATGAGCATCTCGCCGTGGGCCATGTTGATGATGCCCATCAGGCCGAAGGTGACCGCCAGCCCGAGGCTCATGATCAGCAGCACGGCCGCCAGACTGATGCCGTTGAACAGATACCCGACGACGTTGCGCTGGACCACGAACCGGTCGATGTCCTGAAGGGCCGTCCGCGCCGCCGCCTTCACCGCCGGGTCGGCCTCCTCGGCCACGAGCGCTTGGAGCTGGGGCACCGCTGCTTCCGAGCCTCGCCGCCCGAGCTGCTTGACGGCGCCGAGCCGGTCCGCGGGGTCGGGCGACCGGAGCCGGAGCTTGGCGAGCGCGTCCTCCATGGCGGCCCTGACGTCGCGATGCGTCTCGCCTTCGACAGCCCGTACGAGTATCGGGATCGCCGCGGCATCGCCGGAGGTCCCGAGCTTGAAGGCCGCTGACTGCCGCTTGGCGGGATCCTTGCCGAACACCTCGAAGCGCTCGAGGATGCGCTGCACGAGGCCGAAGTGCGCCTCTTCGAGCGCGACGGCCTCCTGGCCCGACTCGAGCTGCGCCGGCTGTTGCGCTGCGTCCAGGACCGGGCGCCCCGCGACGTCGGTCAGGCCGCCGTCGTCGCCGAGGAGCACCAGCCGCCCTTTCCACGAGTAGAGCGCCCCGTCCTTGAGCGCCCGCAGCAGACGTTCTACCGCCGGATCGCTCGACCCGGCGAGCTCGCCGAGCGTGGCCTTCTGGGTCGCCGGCGCAGCGAGCCGACGAGCCACGGCCTCCAGGTCGAGCGCGCCGGGCCCGGCGGCCGCGAGGCCGCCGAGGCCGGTGATCACCCACACCGCCGCGATCGCGGCGACGAGTGCTTGCACTACGACTTTTCCGACAGCCACACCCGCTTGCCGCCGACCACGTCGTACGAGCCCTTGCCGTCGCCGCTCCAGTCGCAGTCGCGACCGGCATACGTCACGCTGCTCCACGGCGCGGGTCGGACCCACGACTTCGTCTTCCAGACGACGTCGAACTGGCCGTCCTCGCGGATCTTGCCGATGTAGACGGGCTTCCACGTGTGGTGGTTCTTCTCGTCCACTTTGTAGGGGCCGACCGGGCTCGGGATCTGGAGCCCCTCGAGGGCCTTGAGCACCTTGTCGACCTCGGTGGACTCCGCCTTCTGGACCGCCTTCGCCCAGAGGTGCACGTGGATGTAGGCGTGCATCATCGGGTCGTCCGTGACGGCCTGCTTGTCCGGGATGTTGTGTGCCTTGGCCCACTCCTTGTACGCCTTCACCCACTTGAGGTTCTCGGGCGTCTTGAGCGACATGAAATAGTTCCAGGACGCGAGGTGGCCGACGAGCGGCTTGACGTCGAGGGTCTGGAGCTCCACCTCGGCGAAGCTGTACGACATGGTGGGCGTCTTGTCGGCGGTCACGCCCTGGTTGGCGAGCTCCTTGAAGAACGGCACGTTGCTGTCGCCGTTGATCGTGTTGATCACGGCCGCGTCGCCGGCGGCGCTGAAGCTCTTGATCTTGCCGACGATCGTCTGGTAGTCCTGGTGGTGGAACGGCGTGTACTCCTCCGCGATGGCCGACTCGGGGACCTTCTTCACCTTCGTGAGGTAGAGCCGCAGGATCTTGTTCGTCGTCCGCGGATACACGTAGTCGGAACCGAGCAGGTAGAACTTCTTCTTGCCGCCGCCCTCCGGGGACATCAGATAGTCCACGCCGGGCGTGGCCTGCTGGTTGATCGTGGCGCCGGTGTAGATCACGTTCTTCGAGCACTCCTCGCCCTCGTACTGCACCGGGTAGAAGAGGAGACCGTTGTTCTTTTCGAAGACCGGCAGCACCGACTTGCGGCTGACCGATGTCCAGCACCCGAAGACCGTCGCCACCTTGTCCTGGAGCAGGAGCTTCTTGGACTTCTCCGCGAAGAGGTCCCAGTTCGAGGCCGGATCCTCGACGACGGGCTCCACCTTGCGCCCGAGCACGCCGCCCGCCTTGTTGATCTCGCCGATGGCCATCAGGACGACTTCCTTGATCGGCGCCTCGCTGATGGCCATCGTGCCGCTGAGGGAATGCAGGATCCCGACCTTGATCGGCTCTCGCCCTTGCGCAGTCAGGATCTTCGGGAAGCCGATCCCAGCGGCGAGGCCGGTCCCGGCGACGAGCGACCCTCTGAGGAACTCACGACGTGACCAAGCGGACATGATGTCTCCTTTCGTGTTTGCCGGCGCGCCCTTTTCATGCCGCCGGGCAGGGCTCTGGGACCTGGATCCGTCTGCGCGGCGCCCCTGCCGCGCTCACGAGGGACGTCGTTGTCCACTCGACCGGCGCTTGGTAGCAAGGCCTGTACCGAAGCCGGCGTCAGAAAATTCGGGGAGTTATCTCGATGGGCTCTGAACGGTCTGCCTATTCCGCAGGCACATCGCGCGTGACTGACTCCGACACGAGCAACGCCTTGGCGATCTCCACCATCGGCTTGCGGCTGTCCATCGCCGCACGACGCAGCCGGCGGAATGCGTCCTCTTCGGTGAGCCCGAAGCGCGCCATGAGCGAGCCCTTCGCGCGCTCGATGACCTTCCGCCCTTCGAGCGTCTGCCTCAGCTGGCGGGCCTCCTTGAACCGCGCGATGGCGACGTCGAGCGCAGGTGCGAGCTCTGCCGGGCGCAGGGGCTTCAGCAGATAGGCCATCACGCCCGCCTTCCGCGCGCGCTCGACGAAGTCGTCGCCGGTGCGGCTCGTGAAGAGCACAACCGGACAGTCGGTCGTCGCGCTGACGTGCGCGGCCGCCTCGATGCCGTCGCCGTCGGGCAGGCCCACGGCGAAGATCGCGACGTCGGGGATCGCGCGCTTGATCAGCGCGTCCGCGTCGGCACACCGCGACGCCTCGCCGGCGACCTCGCCGCCGGCGGCCGCGATCGCGCCGCGAAGGGCAGCGCGGGAGGGCTCGTGGTCGTCGAGAATCGCCACGCGCCAGCGCGGGGCTCGAGCCATACCTGCTGCGTCTGGCAAGGGCGATGCCAGAGGTGTGCGACGAGCAAGATCGCCAACTTAGCCAGTGCGGAGACCGCGTGTTGCCTCGCCTCCCGGCAACGGACGCGGCCAGTGCCTATTAAAGCGGCGGGCGCCGGGCAGCGGGGAGCTGGCGGGCGCGTGCGACAGGGATCGACGGGACCCGTTCCCGCGACGGACCCCGCGCCCCTAGATGGAGCCCAGCCGCAACGGGTCAGCGGACGCGTGCCGCGTGGTCCCGCGATCCCTGTCGCGCGTGCCCGTCGGCTACACTAAATATCGAAGTAGAGCGCGTACTCCCACGGATGTGGGCGGAGCCGCACGGCGTCCAACTCGTTCTTCCGTTTGTACTCGATCCACGTCTCGATCACGTCCGGTGTGAAGACGTCGCCCTTCAGCAGCCAGTCGTGGGACTGCTCGAGGTTGTCGAGCACGATGCTCAGGTCGCCGGGGAGCTGCTTGATCTTCTTCGCCTCGGCGGACGGCAGCTCGTAGAGGTCTTTGTCGACCGGCTTGCCCGGATCGATCTTGTTCGCGACGCCGTCGAGCCCCGCCATGAGGCACGCCGCGAAGGACAGATACGGGTTGCACGTGTTGTCGGGCGTCCGGAACTCGATGCGCTTGGCCCCTTCCGACTTCGAGTACACCGGGATGCGCACGCACGCCGAGCGGTTGCGCTGGCTGTACGCGAGGTTGATCGGCGCCTCGTAACCCGGCACGAGTCGGCGATAGGAGTTGGTCGTCGGCGCGATGATCGCGCAAAGCGCCGGCGCGTGCTTGAGGATCCCACCGATGTAATAGAGACAGGTCTTCGAGACGTCGGCATAGCCGCCGCGCTCGAAGAAGATGTTCTTGCCGTTCTTCCAGAGCGACTGGTGGGTGTGCATGCCCGAGCCGTTGTCCTGGAAGAGCGGCTTCGGCATGAACGTCGCCGTCTTGCCCCACTTCCGCGCCGTGTTCTTGGCGCAATACTTGTACCACATGACTTTGTCGGCCATCTTGGTCAGCGTGTCGAAGCGCATGTCGACCTCGGTCTGCCCGGCGGTCGCCACCTCGTGGTGGTGGACCTCGATGCGGACGCCGACGGACTCGAGCGCCAGGACCATATCCGAGCGGATGTCCTGGAACTTGTCCATCGGAGGCACCGGGAAGTAACCCTGCTTGTAGCGCGGCTTGTAACCGAGGTTCGGCTGCTCGGGCGTCCCCTCCTTACCGGAGTTCCAGAAACCCGCCTCCGAGTCGATGAAGTAGTAGCCACAGTTGTAGGTCTGGTCGAAGCGGATCGAGTCGAAGAAGAAGAACTCCAGCTCGGGACCGATGTAGACGGTGTCGGCGAGACCCGTCTTCTTGAGGTGCGCCTCGGCCTTCTGGGCGACGTAGCGCGGGTCGCGCGTGTACCACTTGCCCGTGACCGGGTCCTTCACGTTGCAGATGAGGACGAGCGTGGGCACGGCGGTGAACGGATCCATGGCGGCGGTCGACGGGTCGGGTATCAGGAGCATGTCCGATTCGTCGATCGTCTGGAACCCTCGGATCGAGGAACCGTCGAAGCCGAGCCCTTCTTCGAAGATGTCCTCGTTCAACTCGGAGACCGGGATCGAGAAGTGCTGCCAAAGACCCGGCAGGTCGATGAACCGGAG
>QHTD01000290.1 GCA_003220675.1 Candidatus Rokuibacteriota bacterium
CCACAAAGCGTTCGGAGTCCGGCAGGGCGGCGAGCGCCAGCATCGTCGGCAAGGCACTGCGCCGACCCGAACGCCAGGGGGGCACACGCCGCAGCACGCTCGCAAGAGATCCCGGCCGAGGAAGGGTCGCCTGCAGAGCGGCGACACGATAGCGCCCCGTGTAGCCGCCAAAGACCTCATCTCCGCCATCCCCCGAGAGCACGACCTTCGCCACCTCCCGCGCGGCCCGACACACCGCAAACGTCGCCAGCGCCGACGAATCCGCGAACGGCTCGTCCATGAACGCGACCGCCTGGGACAAAAGCGGGACGGGATCGAGATGCAGCGCCACCTCGTGGTGCTTCGTGCCGAGATGCGAGGCGACCGCCCGAGCAATCGGCGCTTCGTTGAGGCCGGGGTCGGGAAAGGACACACAGAGCGTTTCCATCTTGGCGTGGCGCTGGGCCAATGCGACGACGGTGGAGGAATCCACGCCGCCCGACAGGAAGGCCGCCACCGGGACGTCCGAGACCAAATGCGCCCGCACGCTGGCCTCCAGCTCCTGCGCCAAGGCTTCGACGGCGTCAACACGGCGTGACGGCACATGCACAGGGCGGGGGCGCCAGTAGATCTGTCGCCGCAGCTGCCCGTTGGCCCAGACGGCCCGTTCCGCGGGCAGGAGTTTCTGCACCCCGCGAAAGACGCTGAACGGCGCCGGAACATACGACAGCGCCATGTAGGCATAGATGGCCTGCGGATCGATTTCGGCCGCGGCGCTCCCACCGCGCCGAATCGCCACAAGCTCCGAGGCGAAATACAGAGCCTCCCCCTCTTGAGCAACGTACAAGGGCTTGATGCCGAATCGATCGCGTGCCAGCAGCAATCTCCGGCGGGGGGCGTCCCATAACGCCAAGGCAAACATGCCCTCGAGCCGTTGTACGCAATCCTCCCCGTGCTCTTCGTAGAGGTGCAGGACCACCTCGGCATCCGAGTCACTCTTGAAGGCGTGGCCCCGCGCTTGGAGATCGGCACGAAGGCCGACGTAGTTGTAAATTTCGCCGTTGACGACGAGGTGCAGGCTGTACCGGTCCCGTCAGGCCCACGGTGGTGAAGCGCCGCGCACATGCGCTCGACTGCGGCTGTCAGGGAGGTCGCGAGCCGCCCGGGGGAAACGATGCCAGCAATGCCACACATCTCAGGCGATGTCTTTCAGGCGCTTCGCGACGAAATCCGCCGTCTCGGCGGCGGCCTGTCGCCACGTGCGATGCTGCCTCACGTAACCGAGGCCGGCCTCGGCCAACCGGGCGCGCTTGCCCGCATCCCCCAGGAGATCTCTCAAGGCGTTGACCATCGCATTGGTGTCTTCTGGCGGGACGACATACGCCTTGCCGGTCAGCAAGGAGACACTGAGGGTGGAGGGAAAGTCTGTGACCACCACAGGCAAAGCGGCCGCCATGAAATCCCAGAGCTTGGACGCCACGGCGCTATTTTGCTGTCGAATCTTCGCCGCCGTCAGCGGCACCACCCCGATATCCGAGGCCTGAAAGTACAACGGGATCTGCTCATAAGGCCGAAAGCCGATCATGATGACACGGTCGGTGATTCCCGATGAGGCTACCGACCGCCGGATCGCCTCCCACTGATGCCCATGGCCCACCAGTAGGAGCCGGGCCGGTTCCACGCCGTGCGCCGTCACTTGGGCAAACGCGTTCACCAGCGTGCTGAGATCGTGGTGGGGATGGAAGCTGCCGGCGAACAGGATGAGGGGACCATCCAGAGGCAGGCCGAGGTCGGTGCGAGCACGTCGGCGATTCCCTGGCGTAAAATGCGTCGTGTTCGTCCCCAGCTCCTGAACCTGGACCCGGTGCCTGGGGACACCGTACTGCGTGACGAGCGCTTCGGCCGTGCCGGTCGCACTCGCCAAGATCCCGATGGCGGCCCGGAAGAGACTCCGCTGACACCGCTCCGCGGCGCGCATCTCCCCGCGAGCGACACCCAGGAGCCGCAAATCATCGAGCAGCCAACCATTCACCTCGACGAATAACGGTAGACGCAACCACCGCACGAGGCCGGGGAGGAAAGGGTGGCGGGCCATTTCTCGCACATAGAGCAGATCAAAGCGTCGACGGCGATGGAGCCGCCATAACCGCCACGCGCTCTCAACGAAAAACGCCCACTGCCTCGGCCGGTCAAAGCCCCACCAGCGAACCCACACGTGACGGACTCCCCGCCACGCTTGCAGACGTAACGGGCGTGGCAACATCACCGTCACCTCATGACCAAGCGCAGCCAGTCCCTCCGTGATCTCGCGGGTGTGAACCAAGCACGCATTCGCCACGTCAATTTCAACCAAGGCGAGGTAGGCGATCCGCATTGCTACACCCGTAGCCGCTGCAATGACGTCAAATCCGCCTTTAGCACTGTCTCACCTACTGACCGTGGGACCTACGGATATGTTCTGATAGATAAGGAAGTCCGCCGACGACCCGCGATTGTAGTCGCCGCAAAACGGATGCTTGTTGGGTATCGATCGGAACAGACGCCAGCGCGGGGCGTGCAGGTCTATCCAGGCGGAGCATTGCCGGTGCCGGATGTGAGGCTGACTCGGCGCCGACGGGATTCCCGCGTCCGTTGAGTAGATGATGACGAATTTGCGCGCGGCAGAGAAGAGGTCGGCCATATAGACGTTGTAGATAGAATCCTCGACGAGGTGGTAGATGACATCGAGGGAGAGACCGAGATCCGCGGAAACTGGGAAAGGTTGGGCGCACCGTTGACTGGGCTTATAGAGGATGAAGGCTTTCTTTTGGTCATTGGCGAACCGCGCGCGACATAGCGCTACAGCGGTCGGCGAAGTGTCTAGGCCGATGTAGAGAGGGTAGTTCATGAGAGAGAGTTGGTGGCCGTCGCCACATCCAAATTCAATGACTGAGGAAATTTCAAAATCGCGAACAAATGAGTTCAGGATCTGTGCCTTGAAGTCACCGAGACGGCCGGATGAGCCGGGACCGGAAGTCCCCCCTTGGGCGTATCGATCTTCCCAGTAACGCTGGGAGCCGGGAAAACGGACAGATCCCCAGCGAGACAGCAGCGGCCGTATCAGGTGCTCGAGCATGATCATCCTCCGGGGAGGAGAAGTTAATGGTGACGCCACCTGGACGAATTGTTGGGCCGGGCATCACAAGAGCTGACGCTCTAGAAAGTCAAGAATTCGCTCTGCCGCTCGCCCGTCTCCACATGGATTATTCACGGGGCCAATGTGTTGGCTATCGCTTAGGGAGCGAAGAATTTCTTTGCGAATGGCGTCTCGGGAGCTTTCAATCAGTCGCACGAGACCTGTGGAAAGGACCTCAGGACGCTCGGTGCTGACGCGTGTTACGAGAACGGCCTTCCCCAGGGAGGGTGCTTCCTCTTGAATTCCGCCCGAATCGGTGACGATGACCCGTGCGCGTTGCATTAGATCAATGAACGGGAGATACGGCTGCGGAGCGATGAGGTGGATTCTGTCCACTGAGGCCAGCTCTTTCTGGACGGCGCGTTGGACGTGAGGATTCATATGCACAGGGAAAACGATGCAAAGCGATTCGTCAGCCTGGACGACGTCGCACAGAGCTTGACAAAGAAGTTCCAAGTTGGGTCCGTGGTTTTCTCTTCTATGCTCAGTAACAAGTATGAGACTGTGGCCCTCAAGGATACGCGGGTCGAAGTCAGTGTACGCTGGCGGAGTTTTTTGAAGCGCGGCCAGGCCAATGAACAACGCGTCGATCGCGGTATTTCCTGTCACGAGGGTTCGCTCGAGCGGTATTCCTTCGCGTAAGAGGTTCTCTCGGGCTTGTTGCGTAGGAGCGAAGTGCCAATCTGCGAGCTGGTCTGTTAACCGCCGATTCATTTCCTCAGGAAACGGGTTGGCTCGGTAGGCTGTTCGCAGCCCGGCTTCCACATGCCCCAGCGGTATGCGTTTCCAAAAGGAGGCGAGAGCGCCGGCGAGACAGCTTTGAGTATCTCCTTGGACGAGAACCGCATCAGGCGTGCGTTCCGTCAAGCAGTCAGTAATACTCGTCAACAGGCGTGAGGTTAGGCCGTGCAGGGTCTGGTCATATTGCATGAGACCGAGATCGATGTCTGGGGTTAGTTCGAAGGGTTCCAAGCCGTGGTACAGCATGTCCTTGTGCTGACCAGTGGCGCAAAGAAGGACGCGGAACCGTCCTCGTCGGCGCGCCTCAAGGACAACGGGGGCCATCTTGATCGCCTCAGGCCGCGTTCCGATAACGCACATGAGAGTCTTCACGCTCGTGCCCCGATGGGACTCGAGGTGTGGGATGGGGGCGGGGTCTTGGCGCGACGCAGGGATGCGATCGGTGCCGCCTGTTGGTAGACTCCAGCGGTGCGTGCGGCGATGTGGGTCCAGGAGAAGTGTTGGCAGACCTTTTGACGAGCTCGTCGCCCGAATTCGGCCACGAGATTCGGATTGGCAATGAGCTGGGTAATGGCTCGAGCGAGATCGCGGGGATCGCCGGGTTCGACAAGTAAACCATCAACCTCGTGATCCACGAGGTGACGTATGCCGCCGACTCGGGTCGCTACTAGTGGGACGCCGGATGCCATGGCTTCCAGACCGCTTATGCTGGTTGCCTCCTTGAGAGATGGGAGTATCGCGATATCTGCGACCGTGTATAGGCGATGAATCTCAGCGTTAGGGACCGAACCGAGGAAGCGTACCGACGGACCCAGCGGCGAGTGTTTAGCAGCAGCCATAGTCTCTCGTTCATAACTATCGAAGCTATATTGGTTACCGGCGAACAGCACAGTTGTTTGAGTGACGTACTGGGCCAGAAATCTCAGAGAATGCGCGAAGTCGATGACCCCGTTTTTGGGTACGACACGTCGGGCGCAGAGCAAAACGGTATGATTTGGAGGAATTCCGAGTTCGCAGCGGATCGCGTCGCGAAGTGAGGGCTCTGGCCTGAAACGTTCCGTATCGACCCCATTGGGAATGAAGGTTATCCGGTCAGCCGGATATCCGAGGGCGGCCGTGCGGTCGGCTAGTTCCTGGCTGGGTGTGATGATCCAATCGTAGAGATCGAGGTTCCGACGCAACTGGGCGTGGGTGGCGGGGTTATCAAAATCTTGTAGGAACGTCGATGTGTGGTTGGTGAAGATCCTGACCGTTTGCGGGCAGTGC
The DNA here is from genome assembly GCA_003220675.1 of Candidatus Rokuibacteriota bacterium. GTDB lineage: Bacteria > Methylomirabilota > Methylomirabilia > Rokubacteriales > CSP1-6 > 20CM-2-70-11. The sequence continues at coordinate 5,162 of QHTD01000290.1, forward strand.
TGCGCGACGTAGTGACCGTAAGCCTCATAGTCATGGCAATGTAGAACGATTGACGCGCAGTGTCTCGAGAGGGTCCTCAGGAGGCGCTTGACATAGCGGCAAACGCGCCAATGCTGTCCCCAGCCGCGCGGCAGAGACGCTAATGACGGCTGTACGGTTTTGATCCCGTTCGTGACGCCATGTCGAGAGAGCCAGGTGGCGGGCTGCCTCCAGCTACTGTCCCGAGGGGCTACCACGCAGACCTGTTGGCCGGCCACCGTGAGAGCGCGGGCGAGCTCGTGCACGTGCGTGGCTACGCCGCCGATTTTCGGCAAAT
>QHTD01000179.1 GCA_003220675.1 Candidatus Rokuibacteriota bacterium
AGCAGAAAGATCTGTTCGTCAAAGCGTGTCGATTCCGACCGGTATCGCCAGGCGTGTGCGCGCTTTGGCCAAGACGAGGAAGACAAGCGCCAATCGTGTGCTCATCGATTTGATCGAGGCCGGGCTTCAGTCCAAAGAAAGCGAGAAGGAACGGTTCTTTTTGCTCGTGAATCGACTCACTGAATCTCGGGACTCTGGCGAGCGGCGGCGATTGAAGGAAGAACTAGCGCGGATGACATTCGGTGATTGATGCCGAAGATTCGGTGGACCAACCTTCCACCGAGTCTCCGTCAACACCTCTTCGATCGGGTCGCGGATCGCCATATACCGGCTGACGACCTCTATAAGTTGAAGCTGTGGCGCGAATCTGAGCCGGAGGCGCCTGACGGTCCTTGGTACAAAGACTTCGGATCGTTCAAAGTTTGTGGCGAAGGTGAGTTTCCCAAGACCTTCCTATTGAAGGGGCAAGCCGCAAGAGGGAAGTCACTGTAGACGGCTCGCTGTCCGGGTCAGAAGCCTCGTCGACGCGGCCGAACCCGTCGCGCCTCTAGTTTGAGCCATCGACATGGCGCCCACCTCTCCCTCCGCCACTCTCCGCCCTGGCGATCAATTCGTAAAATGCATTCCCCGCATTGGGGACATTCGCGTTTGGAGTGGCAAGACGGAGGGCGCTGCCGGTCGGCGACTTGCGCTAGTCGTCGCGACTCTCAATCTGGAAATACGTCTTGAGGAGGTCGATAACGGGCAGGTACTCGGGACTTTCTGACCTCTCGGCGGCATCGGCGCCGGCATTCAACGAGAAGCGCGCAATCGAATAATTATTCGAGGATGTCTTGTGAAGCAGCTATCGACGGTGAGGGAACCCCGTCGCTCAGCGATCCCGTCGCGAGGAGGGGTCGGGTGATTTCGGGCTCCGTGATAAGATTGGTGCCGACATGAGGCCTCGCCTCGCGCCGGCCGTGCTCGCCGGCGCCCTCCTGGCTGTCGCTGGCTCGGGCGCCTGGGCGGGCCCGCCGAGTGATCAGCTCCACGGCAGGGTCGACAGCGTCCTGAAAGTCCTCGAGGACCCCGAGCTCAAGAAGGATTCGAAGACTGCGGCGCGCCGGGCGGCGCTCCGCGCGATCGCCGACGAGATTTTCGACTTCAGGGAGATCTCTCAGCGGAGCCTCGGCCGCCACTGGCAGACGCGCACGCCGGCAGAGCGCGAGGAGTTCGTCGGGCTGTTCGGCGACCTCCTCGAGCGCACGTACGTTTCGAGGATCGAGGGTTACTCGGGCGAGCGGCTTGTCTACGCCGGTGAGAAGGTGGACGGCGACCAGGCCACGGTCCGGACGCGGATCATCACGAAGCAGGGGACCGAAGTCCCGGTGGACTATCGCATGTTCGAGCGGGACGGCCGCTGGCGGGTCTTCGATGTCAACATCGAGGGCATCAGCCTCGTCGCCAACTACCGCGCACAGTTCAACTCGATCATCGTGCGCTCGTCCTACCAGGAATTGGTCACGAAGCTCAAAGCCAAACAGGACGAAGACGCGCAGCCGAGGGAGACCGGGCGCCCCCGCCAACAGGCTCCCTGACCGGAAGGCGCGCCTCAGTCGAGAAGCTTCGCCTCGTACGGATACGTGCAGATGAGCCGCGCGCCGTCGCGGGTGACCAGCACCTGGTCCTCGAGCTTGACGCCGAACGGCGCGCCGACCTTGCCCGCGTAGCACTCCAGGCACAGCACCATGTTCTCCTTGAGCTCGCGCGCGGGCATGATGCGGCGAGGACCGCGATCGTCGTCGGGGTAAGGGATGCCCGGCCCTTCGTCCTCGAGCCCGGCCTGGTGGACCATCGTCGGGTAGCGCTGCGCTACGTACGCCACGGGCAGGCGAGGCGCCTTGGCCGCGAACTCCTCGAACGTCAGTCCGGGCTGCACCAGGTCGAGCATGCCGTTGACGCCGTCGTAGGCGACGCGATAGGCCTCCCTCTGTTCGGGCGAGGGCGCGTCGCCGCAGAGGAAGGTGCGCGAGACGTCGATCACGTAGCCCTCGTAACCGTTGGCGTCCGTGTCGACGCCGACCAGGTCGCCGGGCATCACGACCTTATCGTGGGCCTCGGTCAGCCAGGGGTTGGTGTTCGTGCCGGACGCCACCAGCCGCGTGAACAGTCCCTCGCCGTGGCGGCGCAGGAGCGCGTCGCTCAGGACGGCCAGCAGCTCGTATTCGCGGATGCCGGGGCGGATCGCCGCCTCGAACTCGGCGAGCATGGCGTCGCCGATCCCGCCGTTGATCGCGAACAGCGCGACCTCCTCCGACGTCTTCACCTCGCGCGCGTCGACGGTCGCGGGGCCGACGTCGACGATCGCGATGCCCTCTTCCTGCAGCGCCAGGAAGCCGACCGTGTCGAGCTTGTCCACCGCCAGCGGCCCGCGCTCGAGCCCGAGCTCGCGCAGCGTCGACCGGATCGAGCGCGCCCACTCGCGCGCCTTGTCGCGGGCGGCGGCGCCGCCGTACTGCCAGGTGTACGCGGGACGCACGTCGCGCACGATCTTCTGGGCGACGTGCATCGAGCCCTTGTACTCGAACAGGATCGGCGCGCCCTCGGCCGGCACGAGGCAGTAGCGCGCGAAGGTGCCCGCCGTCCACACCGCCATGACGTCCACCCCCGTCGCGTAGCGGATGTTGGCTGTGCTATAGAGGAGCGCGACCGGAAAATCGTGGCGCTTGAGCATTGTCTGCAGCCGCGCGAGCCGGCCCGCGCGGAGCTTGCCGAAATCGATCTCGCTGAAGTTGGGCACGGAGAGCTGATGGACCCGGGGCCGAGGCGGCATGGACGGCAGCATAGCGCACCCTGATCCCACCGCGTGCTACGGCGGACCGCCCGTTGTGGTATATCCGTCCGTGAATGCCTGCCAAGAAAGCCAGGTCCAAGATGCCGCAGAAGCCCCTCGGGCTGCTCGAGCGGCTCGTCGCCGGGCCGGTCATCTGCGCCGAAGGCTACCTCTTCGAGTTCGAGCGCCGCGGCTACCTGCAGGCGGGCGCCTACGTCCCGGAGGTCGTCCTCGAGCACCCGGATCTCGTCGAGGGCCTCCACCGCGATTTCGTGCACGCCGGCTCCGACGTCGTCGAGGCGTTCACCTACTACGCGCACCGCGTCAAGCTCAAGATCGTCGGGCGTGAGAAAGACCTCGCGAAGATCAACCGGACCGCGCTGGCGATCGCCCGAAAGGTGGCGCGCTCCACCGGCACGCTGCTGGCGGGCGACATCTGCAACACGAGCATCTACGGCATCGACGACGCATCGTCGCACCGGCAGGCGCGGCGGATCTTCGACGAGCAGATCGGCTGGGCGGTCGATGCCGGCGTCGACTTCATCGTCGGCGAGACGTACTCGTTCGGGGGCGAGGCGCTGCTGGCCCTCGAGGCGATCAAGCGCTCTGGCAAGCCGGCGGTGATCACCGTGTCGGTCCCCCGCGAGGGTCACCTGCGCGAGGGATGGACGGCGGCCGAGGCGTGCCGGCGCCTGGAAGACGCCGGCGCCGACGTCGTCGGGATGAACTGCGCGCGGGGGCCGGCCACCATGCTGCCGCTGCTGCGCGAGATCCGCGCGGCGGTCACCTGCCACGTCGCGGCCCTGCCCGTGCCGTATCGCACGACGCCGGCGGAGCCGACGTTCCAGAGCCTGACGGACCCGCACGGCATTTCCGGCCCCGACGGCCGGCCGTTCCCGACCGCGCTCGACCCGTTCCTGTGTAGCCGCTACGAGATCGCCGAGTTCGGCACAGAGGCGTCCGCGCTCGGCGTGCGCTACCTCGGTGTCTGCTGCGGCGCCGGGCCGCACCACGTCCGCAGCCTGGCCGAGGCGCTCGGGCGGCGGCCGCCCGCGAGCCGGTTCTCGCCGGACATGTCGAAGCACATCTTGTTCGGCACCGACAAGCGACTGCGTCAGGATTATCTCGAGTACGCCCGCCGCACCTACGGCTCGGCGCCGCCCGCGTCCGGCTGAGCCGCGGTGGCGCGTTTCTTCGCCAAGCATCTGCTGTTCCTGCTGTTCACGCTGCTCGTCGTCTCCTTCCTCGTCTTCACGCTGAACGAGTTCTCGCCGGGCGCAGTGGCGCGCAAGATCCTCGGCGCCTACGCGACGCAGGAGCAGGTCGATGTGTTGACGAAGCAGATGGGGCTCGACCGACCGGTGCTCGTGCGGTACGTCGAGTATCTGGGCGGGCTCGCCTCGGGCGACCTCGGCTATTCCGCGCGCTTCAAGCTCCCGGTCAGGGAGGTGATCTTCAAGCACCTCGCGAACACCGTGTTGCTCGCCGCCATCGCGTTCGCGTGCATCGTCCCGCTGTCCACGCTGCTCGGCGTCGTGGCCGGCATGCGGGAGTCCTCGCGGGTCGACCGCGTGATCCTCATGTTCAGCACCGTGGTCGCTTCGATCCCCGAGTTCGCGCTCGGCGTCTTTCTCGCTAGTGTGTTCGTCGTCTGGCTCGGCTGGCTGCCCGGCACCGCGACGCTGGTCGCCGGCGGCGGCTGGTCGGTGGCGGCGCAGCTCGTGCTGCCGGTGACCGTCGTCGTGCTGTTCGACTCCGGCTATGTCGTCAGCATGATCCGCGCCTCGATGGTGGAGGTGATGCAGCGGCCCTACATCCGGACGGCCGTGCTCAAAGGGCTGCCGTTCCGCGCCGTGATCCTGCGCCACGCGCTGCGCAACGCCATGCTGACGCCGATCACCGTCATCATGCTACAGATCAACTACCTCGTCGCGGGCGTCGTCGTCGTGGAGACCGTCTTCGCCTACCCGGGCTTCGGCCGCATGATCCTGGAAGCGGCGCTCTTCAAGGACATCGCGCTGATCGAGGCGGGGGCGCTGGTCGCGGTCTTCCTCGCCGTCCTCACCAACATCCTCGGCGACATCGCGTACGTGCTGCTCGACCCTCGCATCCGCGCTTGAGGTATGAGCACGCCGGCCACCGCCGAGGCGCTCCCGGCATCACCGCCGGCGGCGTCGCGTCTCCGTCCTCACGCCTGGTGGCGGCGGCTGGCGGCGCTGGGCGAATCGACGCCCGCCAGCGTCGGCGTGGTCATTGTGCTGGCCTGGGTGGCGCTGGCGCTTCTCGCCCCGCTGATCGCGCCGTACCCGCCGAACGCCAACGACATGGCGGCGCTCGCCCACACCACTCCCTCGAGGGCGCACTGGCTGGGTACCGATCAGCTCGGGCGCGACCTGTTCTCGCGCATTCTGTGGGGCGCCCGCCCGGTCCTCATCATCGCGCCGCTCGCGGTGCTCGGCGCCGCGGCACTCGGCTCGCTTCTCGGCCTGGTGGGCGGCTACTACGGACGCTGGACCGACCTCGTCATCACGCGCGCGTGCGACATCGTGCTTTCGTTCCCGGTCATCATCCTCTACATGATCATCCTCGCCCACGTCGGCTCCTCGGCGTGGAACATCGTCGGCGTCCTCACGCTGACCAAGGCGCCGATCATCGCCCGCATCGTGCGTGGCATGACGCTCGACCTGCGCGAGCGGGAGTACGTGGCGGCAGCCAAGATGCGCGGCGAGTCAGCGCTCTACATCATGCTGGTCGAGATCCTGCCCAATGCGCGCGGGCCGCTCGTCGTCGACATGTGCCTGCGCACCGGTTACAACGTCATCATCATTGGCTCCCTTGGCTTCCTCGGCATCGGCCTGCCGCCACCCGATCCCGACTGGGGCGGCATGGTCAAGGACACGTACGGGATGATGATGGTGTGGCCGCACATGGCGCTCTTCCCGTGCGCGGCCATCTCGTCGCTGGTCGTCGGCTTCAACCTGCTCGCCGTCGGGCTGCGGGAGCTGGGGCTCCGTGACTGACGCTCCGCTGCTCGACGTCCAGAACCTCCGCGTCGCCTATGCGACGCGCGCCGGCGAGGTGCCCGTGATCCCCGGGCTCAGCCTCCGGCTCGACGCCGGCGAGGCGTTCGGGCTCGTCGGCGAGTCCGGCTGCGGCAAGTCGACGGTGGCGCTGTCGATCGTGCGCTACCTCGGGCGGGCCGGGCGGATCACGGGCGGTCGCCTCCTCTTCGAGGGCCGCGATCTCGCCACGCTCGACGCCGCCTCGCTGCGCGCGATCCGCGGACGGCGCATCGCGATGGTCTACCAGGACCCGATGGCGAGCCTGAACCCAGTGATGACGGTCGGCCGCCAGCTCATGGAAGGGCCGATGATCCACGCGGGCGCGTCCGTGTCGACCGCGCGCGCTCGGGCCCTAGCGATGCTGCAGGAGGTCAAGCTCGCCGACCCCGAGGCAGTCATGGAGCGCTATCCGCACCAGCTCTCCGGCGGCCAGCAGCAGCGGATCGTCATCGCCATGGCGCTCATCGCCGGGCCGGCGCTGCTCATCATGGACGAGCCGACGACGGGGCTGGACGTCACGGTGGAGGCCGCGGTGCTCGACCTGGTTCGCGAGCTGCGAAGCCGGCACCGCTCGGCGATCCTGTTCATCAGCCACAATCTCGGCAGCGTCGTTCGCGTCTGCGACCGCGTCGGTGTGATGTACCGCGGCGAGCTGGTCGAGGAAGGCTCGGTCCGCCAGATCTTCACGAATCCGCGCCATCCCTACACGCGCGGGCTGCTTGACTGTCTGCCGACGCTGGGGCGCGACAAGCGGCAGGCGCCGCTCGTGCCGATCGCCGGCCAGGTCGAGCCGGCGCGGGTACGGCCGCCCGGCTGCGGCTTCGCCGCCCGCTGCGCTCACGTCGAGACCGGCCGTTGCACCACTGGGCCGATCCCCGCGGTGGAGGTGCACGGCGAGCCCGGCCACCGTGTCGCCTGCGTGCGCGCCGACGAGCTGGCGCGGTGGACGCGACGGAGCGGCGCGGCCGCCGTGCCCGCCGCCGGCGGGGCGCGTGAGCCGGTGATCGCGATCCATCATCTGACCAAGGTCTACGAGTCGGGTCGGCGACTTCGGCTCGGCGCGTCGCGCGCGTCGGTGCGCGCGGTGGTCGACGTTGATCTCGCGGCGGCCCGCGGGCAGACGCTGGCGATCGTCGGCGAGTCCGGCTGCGGCAAGTCGACGCTTGCCAAGGTGCTGAGCGGCTTCGAGGTTGCGACGGCCGGCGGTGTGACGGTCGATGGCGTCGAGGTCGGCGCGCTGCCGGTCGATGCCCGCAGCCCCGCGCTCAAGCGCAAGCTCCAGATGGTCTTCCAGAACCCCGACAGCACGCTGAATCCGAGCCACACCGTCGGCTACGCGATCGGGCGCGCGCTGCGACGGCTGCAGGACCGCGCGCCGGGCGACCTCGCCGCGGGCGTCGCCCGGCTGCTGGAGGTGGTGAAGCTCCCGCCCGGAACGGCCGCGCGCAGGCCGCGTCACCTCTCGGGTGGCGAGAAGCAGCGCGCTGCCATCGCGCGCGCGCTGGCGGGCGATCCCGACGTCATCGTGGCCGACGAGCCGGTCTCCTCGCTCGACGTGTCGGTGCAGGCGGTGATCATCAATCTGCTGAACGAAATCCAGGCTGCGCGCGGCGCGACGCTAATCTTCATCTCCCACGACCTCGCGGTGGTGCGCTATCTCGCCGACACGGTCGCCGTGATGTACCTCGGGACCGTCGCCGAGGTCGGCAGCGTCGAGCGCGTGTTCGCGGCGCCGTACCATCCGTACACCGAGGCGCTGCTGTCTGCCGTGCCGGTGCCCAATCCGGACCACGCCGTCGCGCGCATCCTGCTCGAAGGTTCCGTGCCGCGCGCCGACGAGGTTCCGCGCGGCTGTCCGTTCGCGACACGCTGCCCCCGCCGCCTCGGCGCCGTCTGCGACGACACGCCGCCGCCGGTGCAGCAGCTTGCCGCCGATCACCGGATCGCCTGCCACATCCCGGGCGAGGAGCTCCGGCGGCTGCAGACGGCTCTTGTCGAGCCGTCGGTGGCTCGACGATGATGTCGGCGATGGCGACGACACGCGGGGCGGCGGTGGTGATCGTGGGCGGCGGCGTGACGGGGCTCAGCGCCGGCTGGTGGCTCGCCCGCGCCGGCGTCGAGGTGCTCGTCCTCGACAAGGGAATCGTCGGCTGGGAAGCGTCGGGTCGCAACGGCGGCGGCGCGACCCACGTCTACAGTCCCTTCGGTCTCGAGGAGCAGCGGCTCTGGCCGCAGATGGACGAGCTGCTCGGCTATCCGACCGAGTATCAGCCCTTCCGGATTGGTGTGGCACTGAGCGAAACACAGCTCGCGCTGGCCCGCCGGTGGGCCGAGATCGGCGAGTCGCGCGGCTTCCGCTGGGAGTCGCTGGATCGCCGTCAGCTCAAAGAGCTCGTGCCGATCGTCGGCGACAACGCGATCGGCGGCACGTACCTACACTTCGGCGGCCACGCCAACCCGCAGCGCACGGTCCAGGCCTACGCATGGGCGCTGCAAGACCTCGGCGGGCGGATTGTTCAGCACACGACCGCCACCGGGCTCACGCAGCGCGGCGGGCGCGTCACCGCCGTCGAAACGACGCGCGGCACGTTCGGCGCCGATGTCGTCGTCATCGCCGCCGGCCCCCAGACGGGCGCGTTCGCCGAGATGCTCGGCGCCTGGCTGCCGCTGGCGCCCGCGCGGGTGGAGATGATCGCGACCGAGCCGATCCCCCTCATGCGCGTGGGCGGCGTGGCGGGCAACGGGCTCTACGGCCGCCAGACACTGCGCGGCAACCTCGTGTACGGCGGCGGCCCGCACGAGTGGATCAACGTGCCCGACATGGCGACGCCCGAGCACGCGAACACGCCGCTCGTGCGCAACCTGGCGCGCCGGCTGGCCGAGCTGTTCCCGGGCGCCGCGCACGTGCGCGTGATCCGGGCGTGGAGCGGGCTCGTCGAGAACACGCCCGACGGTCTGCCCGTCGTCGAGCGCCTCACCCGGCCCGATAACGTCGTCATCGCGACGATGTCGAGCGTGGGCTTCGGGCTGTCGCCGGCCGTCGGTCGCGCCGTCTGCGAGCTCGTGCAGCACGGCCGCTGTCAGTTCGCCGACCTCGGCGCGCTGGCGCTGGCCCGCTTCGCCGACACGCCGCGCGACTGGCGCGAGCGCGCCGGCTGGGCGGCGGCGCCGACGGCCGTCGGGGCGGCTGTCGGCGGTGACGGCTGATGCGCGGGACCGATCCGCGGTCCATCGCGGGCAAGGCGCCGACGCCGGAGCGCCACGTGGCGCTGGTCGTCGTCGGCGCCGGTGTCACCGGGATCGCGGCGGCGATCGAGGCGGCGCGCGCCGGCATCGAGGTGATGCTGATCGACGAGCATCCCATCGACAACGACATGATGGCGATGGACGCCCCGCTCTGCTTCGGCCAGCGCATCGATCCGTCCGTCCGCAACCGCGCGCTGATGCTCGAGCGGGTGGTGGAGACGAACCCCGGGCTGGCCAGCGCGTACGAGGCGGGCGTCGACGTGCAGCTCGGGACGTATGTCTGGGGCGCGTTCGTCAACGGCCCGACCGTGCAGGAGCTGCCCGCGCCGATGCTCGGGCTCGCCGACGATCGCCGCTCGTGGCTCGTCGGCTACGACCGGCTGATCGTCGCCGCCGGCGCCCGCGACGTCTTGCTCGGCTTCCCGGGCTGGGAGCGCGCCGGCACGCTGGGGGCCGGCGGCGCCGCCGCATTGCTCGTGCGCTATCGCGCGCTGGCCGCGCGCCGGCTGGTCGTGCTCGGCTCGGGTGCGCTCGGCCTCCAGACCGCGGCGCTGGCGCTGGAGCACGGCGTCGAGGTCGCCGGCGTCGTCGAGGTCGGCGCGCGTGTGCGCGGCCACGCGGCCACCGCGACGGCGCTGGCCGAGCGCGGCGTGTCGTTCTACACCGCGCACACGATCCACGAGGCCCGCGGGCGCACCGGCGAGATCGAGTCCGTGGTGCTCGTCGCCGTGGACGGCACCGGCAAACCGATCCGAGGCGGCCTGAAGGAGATCGCGTGCGACGCCGTGTGCTGGGCCATCGGTCTCGTGCCGAGCGTCGAGCTGCTGCACCTCGTCGGCGCCCGGCTGCGCTTCGTCTCCTCGCTCGGCGGCTGGGTGCCCGAGGTCGACGCGCGGATGCGCACCAGCGTGCCGACCGTCTTCGCAGCGGGGGACTGCGCGGGCTTCCACGACGGCAGGCTGGCCACTCCGGACGTCGCGCACGCGCAGGGGCGCTGGGCCGGGCTCGCCGCCGCCGAATCGCTCGGCGCCCGCGCGCGCTCCGAAACACAACACGAAGTGCCGGTCGTGTCACCGGCGCCGGATACGGGGCCGCACGCCTATTGGCAGGCCTGGCTCGACTCGCTGATCGCCGCGGGCGGCTGGGAGGTGAACGTCTGCCAGTGCGAGGAGGTCACGCGCCGTGAACTGGTCGAGACGAAGCCGCCGCGCTACCTCAAGTGGGACTCGCCGCAGATGAACGCGCGCCGCCTCGCGACGCTTCTGCGCGACGGGCCGGTGAACCAGGATCAGATCAAGCGGCTCACGCGCGCGGGCATGGGGCCGTGCCAGAGCCGGCGCTGCCGCGAGCAGGTGGGGCTGCTGCTCGCGCAGGCGGCCGGGACGACGCTCGACCGCATCCCGCTGCCGACGTTCCGGCCGCCGATTCGCCCGCTGCCGCTGAACGTCCTGTGGCCGGCCGATGAGCCGGCAGCGATGCGCGACACCTGGGTGAGCTGGTTCGGCATCCCCACGCAGTTCAGCCCGCACTGGACCGCGGGCATGGCGGTGGACGAGCCGACGGCGCACGCCCGCCTGATCTTGAGCGATGAGTGAGGGACAGGTGCGAGCGCGCGCGAGACGGGTCGCCGTGAGGTCGCCCCGATGGTAGACGTGCCCCGGACCGCGGACTTCGTGATCGTCGGCGGCGGCGTCCACGGCGCCAGCCTCGCCTATCACCTCGCGCGCAAGAAGGCCGGCCGCGTGCTCCTCATCGAGAAGAAGTTCATCGCCTCCGGCCCGACGGGCCGCTCGACGGCGCTCGTGCGCCGCTTCTACGCGATGGACTTCTTCACCCGCACCGCCAGTGCGGCGGCCGAGGTGTTCCGCCACTGGAAGGACGTGGTCGGCGGCGACGGCAACCCCGGCTTCCAGCAGGTCGGCATGCTGGTGCTCGCGGGCCCCGACAAGGCGGACCACCTGCGCCATAACGCGCTCCAGGCGCAGAAGCTCGGCGCCGGCGTGACGCTCATCTCACCGGCCGACGTGAAGGCGCTGGTGCCGGCGGCCAACGTCGACGACGTCGCGCTGTCCTCCTACGAAGCGGAGTCCGGCTATGCCGATCCGTCCTCGACGGCCAACGCGCTGGTCAACCGGGCGCGCGAGCTGGGGGCGACGGTCGTCCAGTACCGTCACGTCGACGCGATCCGCACCGCCGGTGGGAAAGTCGTCGGCGTCCGGTCTGAGGGCGCCGACGTCGATGCGCCGGTGGTCATCACCTGCGCCGGGCTGTGGGCCGACCGGCTCCTGCGGGCGCTCGGTATCGAGGTGTCAATCAAGCCCGAGCGCCACCAGATGTGCTTCTTTCGCCGGCCGGGTGGCTTCGGCGTCCATCCTGCAGTCGCCGACACCGTGCAGATGACCTACATGCGACCCGAGCACGGCGACCTCACCATCCATGGCAAGCTCTCGTACGACGAGATCGTCGATCCGGACTCGTACAACGAGAGCGTCGACCCCGATCAGATCGTGAAGAACGCCGAGCTGATCGCCCACCGCTTCCCGGTCATGGAGCACGGCCTGGCCATGGGCGGCTACTCGGGCCTTTACGACGCCACACCGGACCACCATCCGGTGCTGGGCGCCATTCCTCCGTACGCGGGACTCTTCGCCGACTTCGGCTGGAGCGGGCACGGCTTCAAGCACGCGCCGGTGATCGGCGACATCCTCTCGGACGTCATCCTCCACGGCCGTTCGAAGGACTATGACCTCTCACCGTTCCGGTGGACACGCTTTCGCGAGAACGATCTCGTGCCGAGCGCGCGGTGGACGGCCGAGCCTCACCCCAAGCACCGCTTCTGACGGGCGGCACGGCGCCGCGCCGTCTGCGCCCTACGCCGTGATCCCCAGCTGGTGGCCGAAGATGTAGAGCGTCGGGTGCACCCTGAAGCCCTGCACACGCTTGTCGTGGAAGGTGAAGATCGCCCGCCACACAGGCTGCACCATGGGCCCGTCGTCCTGGAGAATCTTCTCGAGCTGCACCATGAGCTCGCGCCGTGCCGCCACGTCGAGCGTCCCCTCCGCCAGCGTGAGCAGGCGATCGAACTCCGGATTGGAATACTTCGACTCGTTCCACGGCACGCCCGTCCGATAGGCGAGGGCCAGGGACATGACGCCGAGCGGCCGATGGGCCCAGGTCGTGAAGCCGAACGGGACTTTGGTCCACACCTCCCAGAACTGCGTGGACGGCATCACGTTGATCTTCACGCGGATGCCGGCTTCCTTCCATTGCTCGACCATCGCCTGGACCGCCAGCAGCTCCCAGCCCGGCTGCGGCCGGCACACGATCTCGGTGTCGATGCCGTTGGGATAGCCGGCCTCGGTCAAGAGGCGCTTGGCCCGGGCGACGTCGCGCTGGAACATCGGTAGCTTCGCGTACTCGGGATGCACCGGGCTCACGTGATGGTGCTCGCCGGGCTGGCCCAGTCCTTTGTGAGCGAGCTGGAGGATGCTGTTGGCGTCGATGGCGTAGCGCAGCGCCTGGCGCACGCGCTTGTCGTCGAACGGCTTGATCGGGTGCACTCGGGCGGTCGCCGTGTACGCCGTGGTCACCTGGTACATCTGCACGTGCGGCAGCTTCTGGAGCGCGTCGAGCTGCGTGATGTCAGCGCCGTAAAGCCCGTCCACCTGCCTGGAGGCAAGCGCGCTCACCGCGGCCGCCGGGTCGTCGCCGAGGTCGATGAACTGGATCTCGTCGAGATACGGCCCCCCGCCCCAGTAGGGCTCCTTGCGCGCCCTGAGGATCTGACGGCGTCCGATCTCGCTCTCCACCAGCGAGAAGGCGCCCGTGCCGTTGGAGCCCACCTTGAACTCGCCGTTCTCAGCCGGATCGAGGATCAGCAGTGGATAGTGGAAGAGCTGCTCGGGCACGGCGAGCTGGGCCGTCTTGCCGTTGAGACGCACCGTGTAGGTGTCGACCTTCTGGATGGCGTTCGCGTCCCAGAGCCGCGTGGACTTCTTGGCGTTGCCCTTGTCGTCTTTCTCGCCCGTCTCGAACTCCTCGAGGAGGAAGCCCTTCATGAGGCCCAGCACGGAGGAGCCGGTCTTGGGATCGAGCACGCGCTTGAGGTTCCAGACGACGTCGTCGGCCGTGAACTGCCGGCCGTTGTGCCACTTCACGTTGCGACGCAGCCGCAGCGTCCACGTCTTGAGGTCGGGGCTCGCCTCCCACTTCTCGACGAGGCTCGGCCGCGTGACGTTGTCCACGTCCGTCGTGGTCAGATAGTCGAGAACCTGGCGCGCGGTGTTGGACGACTCCACCCAGCTGTAGGTGTGCGGGCTCCTGAGGTCTTGGCACCGCATGCCGATGCGCAGCACGCCGCCGCGCGGCAGGCCCTGCGCGGTCGCCTGCGCCACGAGCGGCTCACCGGTCACCTTGCGCACGAAAGCGTAGGCTGCAGTCGCCGACATGCCGAGCAGCGCGGCGTAGCGTAGGAACTCGCGCCGGTCGATCAACCGGTCGACGAGCTGGCGCTTCAGGGTGGGTATGAGGACGTGCTCGTCAGCCTGGCGCATGGTCGGGCCTCCGATCGCCCCGCGGGGCGGCATCAGTCTCGGTGCGCGCCGCGGCCTTGTCAACCGCGACGCGTTACGCGAGCCGAGGGTAGCCGGCTGCCTCCGCCTGCCGCTGGCGCTCGACCATGACGTCGAACGCGTCGGGTTTGGCGGCGACGAACCGCGCTACGAGCAGCTCATCGAGCGTCTGCGCCAGCTCCGGCGCCGTGTGGGCGGCAAGCAGCGCGTCGGTCAGCCGCCCGCGCGTCGCCGCGTCGACGGCCGGCGAGGCCACCAGCGGCGCGCTCGGCGCCTCCACCGTCGAGGCGACGACGCGCACACGCTGAGCCCTCTCGGCGCCGTGGCGCCGCAGCAAATCGAGCCCGTAGGCGTCGACCGGTCCCACGTCGGCCCGTCCGTCGAGGACGGCGTCGATCACCGGGAGCTGACGATGCAGCGGCCCCAGCACCTTCGAATAGAACGTCGGCCGGTCGGGCCGGCGGTAGGCAAGCAGGTGGAAGCGCGCGGCGTTGTAGCCCGAGTGCGAGTGCTCGATCGAGTACGCGAGGCGGCCGCCGAAGGTGTCCTCCAGCGTGCGATACGCGCTGTCCGCGCGCACCACGAAGTCGGTGAAGTAGATGGGCCGGCCCCCGTAGCGCGACGGCGACGGCACCGGCGCCGCCACCAGATGCGGGCGGTCGGCGCGCATCGCCCACGGATAGCCGCACATGAAGACGCATCCGAGATCGTCTCGCGCCCACAGCTCCTCCAGCGGATAGGGGTCGGCGAGCTCGAGCACCTTCATCTCGACACCGGCCCGCGCCGCCACCCACTCGAGCAGCCGCCGCCACGCCGCCGTGAGCGTCGGCGACCAGGAGTACATGCGCGCGGAGGCGATCGGAACCATCTGGATGGCCTGACGCTACACGAGATCGTCCGCCCGCGCTATCGCTTCCTGTATGATCTCGCCGTGCAGCTGCCGCTCGAGCCACCCATTCGGCCCATGCTGGCAAAGCTCGTGGAGAGATTACCCGAGGGTGACGGATGGCTCTACGAGCCGAAATGGGACGGTTCCGCGTGCTCCTCTTCCGAGACGACCGGGAGTGGCTCTTGCAGAGCCGTGATCTCAAACCCCTGAATCGCTACTTTCCCGAGCTCGAATCCACGATCTTGGAGCAACTACCCTCGCGAGCGGTGGTCGACGGAGAGGTTGTCATCGCCGGCGAGGCCGGCCTCGACTTCGAGGCCCTACAGCTCCGCGTCCACCCGGCTGCGTCGCGCGTCAAGCTTCTTTCCGAAGAGAGCCCGGCCTCGCTCGCGCGGTGGGATCTCTTGTGCGAGGGAGACGAAGATCTCCGCGCTCAGCCGTTCGCGGACCGCCGAGCCCGACTCGAGAGAGCTCTCGCCCACGCCCGGGCCCCTCTTCACGTGACACCGATCACCCGCGAGCGCGCGGTCGCCGCCAATTGGTTCGAGCGGTTCGAAGGCGCTGGACTGGACGGCGTCATGGCCAAGCCGAGCGACGCGATCGATGCGCCCGGCAAGCGCACAATGCTCAAGGTCAAGCACCAGCGAGCTCTTTCTGCGCCGAGTCTGTCGATCGTGACCCCGCCCGTTCGACAATATGCCAAGAGGAAGTGACAGGAAGAGTCCAGACGCCACGTCCCAGGTAACATCTCTCTACAGGAGGACACACGCCATGGATCACACGGTCGTTCATTTCGAAATCCCGGCTAACGAACCCGAGCGGGCGGCGAAGTTCTATCGTGAACTGTTCGGCTGGGAGATCAGCCGGTGGGGGGGCGCGCCTGGCGGGGGCGAGGCCGCCGAATATTGGATGGTGCGGACCGTCCCTACCGACGCCGCTGGCCAGCCCATCCGCCCAGGCGTCAACGGTGGGCTCATGCGCCGGATGTTCCCGGGCCAAGCTCCGGTCAACTACATCGGCGTGGCGAGTGTCGACGAGTTCGTCCGGCGAGCGGAGCGGCTCGGAGCCAAGGTCGTCGCGTCGAAGAGGCCCGTGCCGGGAATGGGGTGGTTCGCGCAGCTGACGGACACCGAGGGGAACATCTTCGCCATCTGGCAGACCGACGCGACCGCCGCCTGAACACGCCGAGCAAGGGACGGCGGATGACGGCCGACCATCGGCCATTGGGATAGGCGCGGAGGATGGGTGCCTTCTCTCTGTCCGGAACTTCCACCACGTGCACGGTTTCAGTCCTGCGGCCCAGCGTGAGCCGTGCTTCGCGGCTGACACGGATGTTGCGCACCCACTGGGTTTCCCAACGCGGCGCAACGAGGTAGCGCTGACCGGCAGTGCTGAGGGCGTTGACCGGCGTGCTGTGCCACTCGCCGGTCTTGCGGCCCTGCACCGAAAGGACGCGCGCACCCTTCATGCTCAAGCCCAGTCGACATGACCGTCAGACGGGGACGATGGAGCGGGTGAGCGTGGACAGCACGGGCAACCAGGCGAATGGCGATAGCACCGGTGTGGCCCTGAGCACCTCCGTCGCTCCCGACCTGGTGGCCGGGGACACGAACGGCGGCATGGACGTCTTCGTCCACGACCGTCAGACT
>QHTD01000291.1 GCA_003220675.1 Candidatus Rokuibacteriota bacterium
GGAGGCCATCGCCACCTCGATGCACTCGCTGACCGGTAACCCGAGGTTCTCCCACAGCTCGCGCTGGTTGAAGCGGTCGCGCATGTGGTAGCACGCCGCGACGACGAACTCCTCACGCTCGTCCCGCTCCGCCTGGCTGAGCTGCGGGTAGTAGTCGCGGAGCGCGAGGCGGCCGAAGGCGACATGCCGCGCCTCGTCCTGCATCACGTACGCGTTGACGGAGGCGGCCAGTCGATTCTTCGCGTTGTCCCGGATGCGCTGGAAGGCGGCGAGCGCCAGCCCCTCGATCAGGATCTGCATGCCGAGGTAGGTCATGTCCCAGCGCCGGTCGGTCAGCACCGTCTCGAGGAGGGCTTTGAGCCCGGGCGTGATCGGGTAGGCGATGCCGAGCTTCTCGTTCAGCAGGCGCGCGTAGGCTTCGACGTGCCGCGCCTCATCCATGACCTGCGTCGCGGCGTAGAACTTGGCGTCGAGATCCGGGACCGTCTGCACGATCCGGGCCGCCGCCATGAGGGCGCCCTGCTCGCCGTGCATGAACTGTGAGAGTGACTGGGCCTGCTGGTGATGACGGAGGCGGACCTTCTCCTTGTCGGTCAGCCGATTCCAGACGGCTGAGCCGTAGATCGGGATGAGCCGGTCGTCGATCTGCTGCGGGTTCTCCGGATCGAGGTCGAGCGACCAATCGATCCTGACCGCCGCATCCCACTGCTGCTTCTTGCCCTTGTCATACAGGGCGAGCAGCTTGGCGCGCTCGTCTTCATATTCCCAGGTGAACGAGGTCTCAGTCTCGCTTTGGAGGGTCCACCCGGTCTGCTCGACGGGCAGCTGATAGCGGTACATCGTAGCCATGTCAGTCTCCTGAGTCGATTGTCGAGGCGCCTCGGGCTTCCGCTACGGCCGCATGTGGTGCACCGCGGGGCCCGGTCGGCGCAGCGGGGCCGCCAGGTCGGCGAACTCGCAGAGGAGCGGGCGGGTGTTCCGCGGGTCAATGATCTCCTCGATCCAGAACGTCTCGGCGGAGCGAAACGGTGAGCGCAACTTGGTGAGGCGGGCCTCGATCTCCGCGAGCCTTTCCTTCGGATCGGGGGCGGCGTCGAGCTCGGCGCGGTAGGCCGCCTCGATGCCGCCCTCGAGCGGGAGCGAGCCCCAGCGACCCGACGGCCACGCGTAGCGGGTGCAGTAGCGGCTGCCGTTCCGGTGGGCCGCGCCGGCGACGCCGAAGACGTTGCGGACGATCACCGCGCACCAGGGGACCGTGGTCTGCCAGATCGCGGACATCGCGCGAACGCCCTGCTTGATGGTGCCGGTCTGCTCGGCCTCGAGGCCGATGAGGAAGCCGGGGCAGTCCACGAGATAGACGACCGGCAGGTGGAACGTCTGCGCCAGGTCCACGAAGCGCTCGACCTTCTGGCACGTGGCCGCGGTCCACGCGCCGCCGTAGAAGAACGGGTCACTCGCCATCAGCGCTACGGGCCAGCCGTCGAGGCGGGCGAAGCCGGTGATAATCGCGCGGCCGTAGAGCGCCCCGATCTCGAAGAGCGAGTCGCGGTCCACGATCGCCTCGACGATCGCGCGCATCTTGTACGGCTTGCGGACGTCGTGTGGGATCGCTTCGAAGAGCCAGGGCTCGCGGCGCTCGGGATCGTCGGTCCGGGGCCCGCGCTCCGGCAGCTCGTCGATCGACGCTGGAAGGTAGGACAGGAAGCGCCGGGCGCGGGCGAACGCCTCCTCCTCGGTGTCCACGGCGTCGTCAACCGCGCCCGCCTTGAGCTGGATCTCCCAGCCGCCGAGCTCGTTCTTGGTGAGCTTCTGACCGAGACGCTCGACGACGGGCGGCCCCGCGACGAACAGCGCCGACTTGTCCTTGATCATGACCGAGTAGTGCGCCGCCGCCAGGTGCGCCGCGCCGAGCCCGGCCACCGACCCGAGGCCGAGCGCCACTCTCGGAATCGTGCCCATGTTAGCGACGACCCACTCCCAGCCGTCGACGGCGGGAACATTCGCGCGCCCGGTCGTCTCGATGGTCTTGACCGAGCCGCCCCCGCCCGACCCCTCGACGAGACGGATCAGCGGCAGCCGCAGGTCGTGCGCCATCCGCTCGCACGTGTTGTGCTTGCCCTTGATGGTCGCGTCCGCCGACCCGCCGCGCACCGTGAAGTCGTCGCCGCCGACGACAACGGATCGCCCGTCTACCTTGGCGCGCCCGAACAGGAAGTTGGAGGGGGTGAAGCTCTCGAGGTCGTTCCTCTCGTCGTAGGTCGCCCGGCCGGCGATCTTGCCGACCTCGTGGAAGGTGCCGGGGTCCACGAGCTTGGTGATGCGCTCGCGGATCGTGTAGCGCCCGCCCTCGTGCTGGCGCTTGACGCGCTCGGGGCCGCCGAGCTCCTCGGCCAGCTCCTCGCGGCGCCGGAGTTCGTCCATCTCCGATTGCCAGTCCCTGCGGGATGCGCCTTCCATCGCTCCGTGCGTCCCCATCCCTGCGTCAGTCCACGGGGACGAAGATGCAGTGGCGCGGCTTGCCGTCGAGCGCCTTGGAGCGATGCCCCTTGCCCCACGTGTCCTCGACGAGGAGCACTTCGCCGGCGCCGATGCGGCGCGTCTCGCCGTCACTCGCGGTGATCTGCACGCCCGCGTCGAGATTGACGATGTACTGCCGCCGCGGGGCCGGATGCCAGTCGAGGTCGTAGTCGGCCGACACCTCGCGGAAGATGATTCCCGTGGCGGGCAGGCGCGCCGACAGCCGGCCAGCGCGGGTCGATTCCGTGAGGGGGACTTCCATGTCCTCGAAGTGCGACTCGCCGTTCTTGTCGACGTAGAGCCGGTGGATCTTCATGGCACTCCTTCGTGTGGCGCCCGCCACGATGGCGGGCGACTACGAGCCTGTCGGAGTATCGAGGAGCGCCACGGCTTCGCCGGGGGGCTCCGAGCGTTGGGGGGGTTGGGGGGCCATGTCGGCCCCCCATTCCCTCGAGAAACGACATTTCGGGGTGGAACCGGCGCCGGAAGGCGCCACTCGTGACGACCGCCGTCGCCGCCCTCATTGCCGCCAATCAATAGCGCCGCCGCTTGGTCTGCGCAAGCAGTGTTTGGGTCGGTCGCCGGTCGTCGCGCCAGCAGCCTCGTCGGGCTTTTTCCCCTCTCCGCTTGCGGTATTCGCCCGATTTCCGGAAAAACGTGAATAGCCTAGCTTGCGACACATGCGGACCGGAGTGGAGCGGGTTCAGTCCTCGGCGCAGTTACGCGCCAGCGTGTCGGGGCTCCCAGCTTTTGAGGGTATGGATCGGAGGCTGTTAGCCCCGCGGAGGTAGTTGGTGGCCCGTCTACTCCTCATCGTGTCGGCTACCGAACCGGCACGATACACGTACCTCAAGCATGTATTCGGTAGCGAGACCGCGGACGTGATCCTCGACCGTCGGGTGGGGGAGCGGCGCCAACTCGTTAAGCGAGTGGTGGCCGAGAGGCGCCGGGGGGACCGGCGCCAGCGGGACCTCGCCAAGGATCTCCAGACGTTCGGCTGGGCCCTCGTGAGGCGCTAGGCGTCTTTCCACCCTGGACTCTCTCAGGATCCCAGGGTTTTCCCCGAGCAGAGTCAGGTGAATACCTGATGGGAGAACACCGGAACTGATGTAGAATTCGCCGGAGTAATTCTCCACCCCCCTCGGATGTCGCAGACAGGAGGTGTGCGATGAGTGACGTAAAGGAACTAGCGACCCCAACCGAACCCCGTCTCGAATCCACAGCCTCGCGACTGCGCGAGCTGGTGGCGCACCTCAGGCAGCAGCGCGCCCACCTCCGCGAAGAGTGGGCCCGGCTCATCACCGAGGCCAAGCTGCTGACGGCGATGACGAATGAAGAGGTCTTCGCCGAGGCGACCTCCGTGTACGACAACTACGTCGAGGCCCTCGAGACGGGGACGTACGAGGCCCTGCAAGCCTACGCGCGTAGCCTCTCTGAGCGGATCATCCCGCGAGGCGTCGAGACGCACGAGGTCGTCGGGATCGTGCTCCTGCTCCGCGACGTGCTCGCGCGCTCGTTGTTCGCGAAGTATCGCGACGACTTCAACAAGCTCAACCGGATCCTCGACGCGTACGAACCCGCCGCCAATCGCATCGCGATCACAGTTGCCGTAGGGTTCGTTCAGGAGCGTGAGCGTATCATCCGCGAGCAGCAGGAGGCGATCCGCGAGCTGTCGACCCCCGTGCTCCAGGTCCGCGAGCGCTTGCTCATTCTGCCGATCATCGGCGTCATCGACCCCCAGCGCGCGCGTCAGCTGACCGAGCAGCTGCTCCGCGGCATCCGGAGCAACCGCGCCAAAGTCGTCGTGCTCGACATCACGGGCGTGCCGTACATCGACTCCGCCGTGGCCAACCACCTCGTCCAGACCGTCGAGGCCGCCCGGCTTCTCGGCGCGATCGTGATCGTGACGGGTCTGTCGCCCGAAATCGCCCAGACCCTTGTTAATATCGGGGTGGACCTGGGGAAGATGAATACGGTCGGCGATCTCCAGGGCGGTATCGAAGAGGCCGAGCGCCAGCTAGGCTATAGGGTCGTTCTGACTAAGGAGCCAACCGAAGAGCCCGCGTAGGGGCGGGGGAGGCAACGGTGCAGGTTCCGATCCTCAAGCAAGGCGCGTATCTGATCGCGACCGTTCAGTCCGCGCTCACGGACGAAGATCTGAAACAGCTGCGCGACGCGCTCGTCGGGCAGGTCAGCAAGGTCCGGGCCCGCGGGGTCATTGTGGACGTCACGGCGCTCGACGTGATCG
>QHTD01000180.1 GCA_003220675.1 Candidatus Rokuibacteriota bacterium
GATCGCGGCACCGGACGCAACCCGGGCGCAACCGGCGCCGCGGCTTCGTCGGGGGGGGCCGGGGTGGGGTGGATCGAGGTCTCAAGGAATCATGCTCCACCGAGCCCTCGGACTTGGGCCTCCCGACGTAGGAGTCTCATCTTGCGCGAAAGGGGTCCCAAAAATTTCCGCGCGGGAGGCAAAAAGCGAGCACGTCGCGGGCACCGAACTCGAGACCGGCGCCGATCTCCACCCCCTCCACCCCCCGATTCACGGGACTCCCGAAAAACTTGCGACCGGCGCGAAAAACAGCGCGCACCGCACCCGGCGGCCCCGCGCGCATTTGTGGGAGTGTCCGCGTGGCTGCGGCGTCTTCCTGCTCCGCAAGCTGCGGTGCCCGAAGTGCGGAGCCACAGAGGGCATGTGACCGACGCATGACGATGACGCCAGAGTCGGTGCTCTACAGATTCGTCCGTTGGCTTTATGGCTTCCTATTTTTGACCAGCGGCGGACGCCCCTGATGCCGACCGCGTCGCCCTTGCGGACGCCCGATAGCGTGTCCAGATGTCGGCCAGGAGCCGTTTAAACGGCAGAGGATGGGACTGTAGTAGGCTCCCGGGAGTGCGCCAAGTGTGCGGGGCGCCACTTCAGGGTAAGCAGATGGTGGTTTGCTCGGAGAAGTGCCGGGCGACGCGGTGGCGCCGACAGCTGGAGACGGCCCGCGGAGACTGGAGTGACTCAGCGGCCCCGACGAGCTGTGGAAGAAGGGACGCGCGTGTTTCTACAGCGAGGAGGGACGCGATGATTGCCTCGATCCACGCGCGCAAGTCTATGGGAGGCTACCAGCTACCGATTCTGGTGGCCTTCGCCGTCGCCGTGGGCAGCTGCGTGAGCCTTACGCCCCAGCAGCAGGACAAGGTCGCCGACGTCCAGCGGTTCGCGGACGCGACGGCCGCCGCCTACAACCTGTCTCGCATTCGCGTCGCGATCGAGCCGGGGACCAATCTCGGCATTGGCGGACGCTATCGCCAGGGCAATTTCTACCTCAATGAGCGGATGCTCGGCTCACGCGGCCTGACCGCGGTCGTGGCCCACGAGCTGGCGCATTATGTCCTCGGCCACGACACGCGGCTGCAAGGCGCGTCGATGGCGGAACTTCAGCGTGCGCAGGAACTGCGCGAACTCGATGCGAACGCGAAAGCCGTCGAGATTCTGATGCGGGTCAAGGAGATGACGCAGCGAGAAGCGGTACAGACGATCGTGACCCATCTCCGCGGCGCCGGGCGCCTCCAGGACCGCGGCGGCGCGCTGGCATGGGGCCACCGGCCGGCCGCGGAGGAGATCGCGGACCTGCTCGCGCGCTTCCCGGACAGCCGCTAGCCCCCGGGGCCAGCGCAAAACTGCTCTCCGACCATGCAGAGGCGACTTCGTCGTGAACTCGCGCAGTTACCTACCCGCCCGCGTCGACGTCCAAGATTCGCTACGGCAGGCGGACGACGGTCCAGCCGCGGGCGTGGATCTCGGCGTTCTCGTGCGCCTTCGAGCGGCGCGCGAACCGCCGGCGCTCGGCCGCGGGCGGCTCCTCCCGATGGCGGCGCTTCACCACCCGCCGGTCGAGGATGATGTCGACGGCCCTCTCGCTCGCGAGGACTCGCTTCAGGCTCTCGAACAGCTCCCGCCGCTCCTGCGACACGATGAACACCAGCCGCTCCATACGGCGCTCCTAGTCCAATCGGAGGGGGCCTCGGCGGCCCCCTCCGAGGCCTCCCCCAGGATCGAGTGCGCCGGCGAACCCGGCGCTCGAACCACGAGTCAGTTCCAACTCCTAGTCGATCGGGGGGCGTCGGTCGGCCCAGGGGCGCGCGCGCTCGAACGCCGCGGCGGCGCGCAGGACGCCCACGTCGTCGAAGCGACGCCCCACGATCTGCAGCCCGATCGGCAGCCCGTCCTTGGTGAAGCCGCACGGCACCGACGCGGCGGGCTGACCGGTCAGGTTGAACGGGAACGTGAACGGGATCCAGGCGTACGGCTCGACGCGCTTGCCGGCGATCTCGGAAGGGTTGTCGAGCCCGATCGCGAAGGGCGGGCACGCGATCGTCGGCGTCAGTAGCAGGTCGTACGTCTCGAAGAACGCGCGCGGGTGCTGCCACCACGCGAGGCGGTCGAACCACGCCTGCACGTATCGCGTCGGCGGGTTCCGGAGGGTCGCCTCGATGATCCGGTAGAGGCCTGGCTCGATCTCCGCGCGGCGGTCGATGTACGGCGCCATGCGGGTGGCGATGCCGCCGCAGAATGTCTGCTCCCAGCAGTCGCGCGGCGAGGGCCAGCGCGGGTTGACGGTCTCCACGTGGCAACCCAGCTCTCGGAAGGCCACGGCGGCCTTGGCGGAGACGGCGCGGACCTCGGGGTCCACCGCGTCGGCGAAGCCAAGGTCGTCGCTGTAGGCGATGCGCAGTCCCTTCACGCCCCCGCGGAGCGCCTTCAGGTGATCGACGCGCGCGGCGGGGAGCGAGTACTGGTCGCGCTCGTCGGGGCCGGCGCACACGTTCATCATGAGCGCCGCGTCGGCCACGGTCCGCGCCATGGGGCCGATGTGCGAGAGGCTCCACGCGCCGCTCGGCGGGTAGGCGGGGATGCGCCCGTAGGAGGGCTTCAGGCCGAAGATCCCCGCGCAGGAGGCGGGGATGCGGATCGAGCCGCCGCCGTCGGTCCCGATGTGGAGCGGGCCCAGTCCCGCCGCCGCGGCCGCGGACGCGCCCCCGGACGAGCCTCCCGGCGTCCGCTCGAGGTTCCAGGGATTGCGCGTCGGCCCGAAGAGGAGGTTGTGGGTCGCGCCGATCCAGCCGAAGGTCGGCGTGTTCGTCTTGCCGAGCATGATCGCGCCGGCGCGCTTCATGCGCTCGACCATCGGGGCGTCCTCGGTGGGCACGTTGTCGCGGTAGAGCGGCGTGCCGAACGTCGTGCGCACCCCTTTGGTGACGACCAGGTCCTTCACCGAGAAGGGCACGCCGTGGAGCGGTCCGAGCACGGCCCTCCGCTTCATCAGCGCACGCTCGGCCGCCTTCGCCTCGCGCCGTGCCGCCTCGTCGGTCAGCGTCACGAAGGCGTTGAGCTTGGGGTTGATGCGCTCGACCCGGTCGAGGATCGCGTCCACGACCTCGACCGGCGAGATCTTCTTCCGTCTGATCAGCGCTGCCAGCTCCGTCGCCGGCAGCCAGCAGAGCCGCTCGTCAGCCATCCCTCGGCCTCCTTCCTTTCGGATCCCCTGTCCTCTCAGGACGAGAGGTGGAACACCACCATCTTGAGCTCCGTCATCTCGTTGATCGCGTACGCCGGGCCCTCCTTGCCGAACCCGGACTCCTTGAGCCCGCCGTACGGCATCCGGTCGGCCCGCCACTGGGGCCCCCAGTTGACGTGGAGGTTGCCCGACTGGACCTCGCGCGCGAACTTCCACGCCCACTCGAGGTTCTCGGTGAAGATCCCGGCCGCGAGCCCGTAGTTCGTGTCGTTCGCGAGCGCGATCGCCTCGTCGATGTCGTTGAACGGCGTGACGGCAACGGCCGGACCGAAGAGCTCATCGCCCGAGATCCGCATGTCCGGCTTCACGTCGGCGACGATCGTCGGCTCGTACGTCGCCCCCTGCCGCCGCCCGCCGGTGACCAGCCGGGCGCCGCTCGCCACGGCCTCCTTCACCCACTCGTCCACCCGGATCGCCTCTTTCTCACGAATCATCGGCCCGACGTGGACCGTCGGATCGAGCTGGTTGCCCACCTTCAGCGCCGCGACCTTCGGCCGGAGCGCGTCGAGGAAGTCGCCGTAGACCTTCCCCGCCGTGAGCACGCGCTGGGTCGAGATGCAGACCTGCCCCGCGTTGGCGTAGCCCGTGGCGGCCACGGCCGCGGCGACTCTGTCGAGGTCCGCATCCGGCATCACGACGACGGGCGAATTCGAGCCGAGCTCCATCGTGACGCGCTTGATGCCGGCCGTCTTGCAGATGCGTTCGCCGACGTCGCGGCTGCCCGTGAAGGTGATCTTCCTCACCCGTCGGTCGGCCACTAGCAGGTCGCCGATCTCACCGCCCATGCCCGTGAGCGTGTTGATCCCCTCGGGCGGCAGTCCCGCCTCCAGCAGGATCTCCGTCAGCCGGAGCGCCGAGAGCGGCGTGTCGGTCGCGGGCTTGAGGACAACCGCGTTGCCGCCCGCGATCGCGGGCCCCACCTTGTGGCAGACGAGGTTGAGGGGAAAGTTGAACGGGCTGATCGCCACGACGACGCCGCACGGGACCCGGAGCGTCACGCCGAGCTTGCCGCGGCCGTGGGCGGCCGCGTCGAGGGCGACCGTCTCGCCGTGGACGCGCTTGGCCTCCTCGGCGGACTCCATCATCGTGTCCACGGCGCGCAGGGCCTCGGCGCGCCCCTCGGCGAGGATCTTCCCCTCCTCCTTCGAGATCAGCGTGCCCAGCTCCTCGACGCGCGCGGCGATCTTCTCGGCCGCGGCGTGGAGGATCTTCCAGCGCTCGAAGGCGGTGAGCTTGGCCATCGCCTTGGCGCCGCGCTCCGCGGACTGGAGCGCCCGCTCGACGTCCGTCGCGTCCGCGCGCGGCACCGTGTCGATCAGAGAGCTGTCGTACGAGTTGCGCACCTCGATCTTCCCGGGCTTGTCGAGCCATTCACCTGCGACGTACATTTTCATGACTGAATCTCCTTCGTATGGGTGGGACCTGGGTCCCCCGGGCTGTCGCCACGCCCGTGCCCCGTCGCCACCTTACACTCGTTCACTCTGAGACGCTTCGTCTGCGCGCGACCACCGGAGGTCGCCACGCCCAAGCCCCGCCGTAACTTTACACTCGCTCATTCTTTCGCGTGCGTCAGTCGTTGTCACGCGCCCCGAAGCCGGGGATCCAGGACGTCGCGGAGCGCGTCGCCGAGCAGATTCGAGCCGAACACCGCGAGGCTGATCGCGATCCCGGGGAAGAGCACCAGGTGAGGCGCTTTCTGCGCGTACTCGGCGGCGGAGACGGAGAGCATACGCCCCCACGACGGGTACGGCTCCGGCACCCCGAGCCCGAGAAACGACAGCGTCGCCTCGACGAGAATGGCGCTGCCGAGCTGGGCCGTGCAGAGGACGATGAACGGCCCCACGGTGTTGGGCAGGATGTGGCGGAAGGCGATCCGGAGGTGCCGGACGCCGAGCGACCGGGCCGCCTCCACGTACTGCATCTCGCGGATGGACAGCACGCTCGACCGGATGACGCGCGCCGCGCGCGGAATGATCGGGATCGAGATCGCGATCACGACGTTGTGGATGGCCGGGCCGAGCGCGGCCGACATGACGAGCGCCAGCACGAGCAGCGGCAGGCCCTGCAGGATGTCGAGCACCCGCTGGGCGATGAGATCGGTCTTGCCGCCGATGTAGCCCGAGAGCAGCCCGATGAGCCCGCCGAGCACCGAGCCGAGGAGCGTCGACGCCAGGCCCACGATGAGCGACACCCGGGCGCCGTGGACGATGCGCGAGTAGATGTCGCGGCCCAGGTGATCGGTGCCGAGCCAGTGCTCGGCGTTGGGCGCCCCGAGCGTGTACGCCGCGTTCGTCGCGATCGGATCGTGCGTTTGTAAGACATCCGCGAAGACCGCCGTGAGCGCCATCACCAGCATGAGGACGCCGCCCGCGGCGCCGAGCGGTTTTTTCCGGAGGAACCGGGCGGTCACGGGCCACACGCCGGGGCGCGCCCGCGCCAGCGCCACGACCGCGATCTCTGCGGGCCTAACCGCCATACCGCACCCGCGGGAGCGCGCCACCCGAGCAACGTCGAGGAACGCGCATCACGAGGCCCGAGGGAGGAGCCGACCGGAACGTACGCGGTTGTACGTGAGGATCGGCGACGACCGAGAACGACGTGAGGCGACGTTCATCGACGTTGCTAACTGCCATACCGCACCCGTGGGTCGAGGACCCCGTAGAGCATGTCCACGAGCAGGTTCGACAGGATGACGACGATCGCGATGAACATCACGAGGTTCTGCACGACCGGATAGTCGCGCCACAGGATCGCCTGGACCAGGAAGCGCGCCACGCCCGGCAGGTTGAAGACGGTCTCCGTCACGACGAGCCCGCCGATGAGGAAGGCGAACTCGATCCCGATCACGGTCACCACCGGGAGCATCGCGTTCTTGAGGGCGTGGCGCCAGACGACCACAGGTCCGCTCTGGCCCTTGGCCCGCGCGGTGCGGATGTAGTCCTCACGCAGCACCTCGAGGAGCGAGGAGCGCGTGATGCGCATGATCAGCGCCGAGGAGCGGTAGCCGACCGCCAGGGCGGGCAGCAGGAACTGCACCGCGTGGAGCTTGAGGCTCTCCGTGGGGGACACGTACGTGAGCGGCGGGATCCACCGGAACCACGTCACGAGCCCGAGGATGATGACCATGCCGAGCCAGAACGCCGGCATCGAGAGCCCGGCCAGGCTGACCACGCGCAGGACGTAGTCGAGCGGCGAGTCCTGCCGCACAGCGCTGACCACGCCGGTCGGCACGCCGAGGAGGATCGCGAAGACCATCGACAGCGCCGCCAGCTCGAGCGTGACCGGCAGGAGCGGGCGGATGATCGGCCAGGCCGGGAGGTCGTAGCGGTAGGACTTGCCGAGGTCGCCAGTGACGATCTGTCGGAGCCAGTCGAGGTACTGGGCCCAGTAGGGCCGATCGATCCCGAGCTCCTTCATGAGCGCCTGCTTCTCGGCCGGGCTCACGTACCCGGCCGTCGAGAAGAGGATGTCCACGATGTCCCCGGGCGCCAGGCGCAGGAGCGCGAAGATCACGATCGACATGCCCAGCAGCGTCAGCACGGCGATCGCGAGACGCTGAGCGATGTAGGTCTTCACGCGCGGGCCCTCGAGCGCGGCGCCGAGGAGACCGACGCCTCCCCCGCGCCGGGCACGGTCACCGACGCGCTCTTACTTGTCGATCCACACTTCTTGCATCCGGCCAAAGTTGTAGATCGACTGGTGCGGGATCAGGTTCTTCACGTGTGGCCACACGGTGAAGTAGTCGAGCTTCCAGTCCAGGATGGGGCGCGCCGCGTCGGCCTCGAGCTTCTTCTGGATCGCGTAGACCATTCCCAGCCGCTTTTTCGGGTCGAGCTCCTGCGACTGCGCGTCGATCATCTTCATGACTTCTTCGCTGCAGTACTGGCTGTAGTTGCGCGGCGAGCCGCAGGCGTAGTTCTCGAAGAAGTTTGCGTCGGGGTCGTCCGGCCCGATGCCCGTCAGGTTCGCCCCGATCTGGTAGTCGCCGCGCGTCGCCATCGCGTGCCACTGCGCCGTCTCGATCTGCTTGAGCGCGGCGTCGATGCCCACCTGCTTCAGCTCGTTGATCACGAACGACGCCATGTCCACGTAGATGGCGATGGCGCGCGTCACGATCTCGACCTTGAGCGGCTTCTCGGGCGAGTAGCCCACCTCGGCCATCAGCTTCTTCGCCTTGGCCTTCTCGTCCGCGGGCTTCGCCGCGTAGCCGGGCAGCCCGAGCAGGTCCTTCTCGCCGAGCCCCCAGAAACCCCACGGCTTGGGCGCGAGCGCGGCGCCGACGACGGCGCCCCCCTGGTGGACGGCGCCGACGAGCGCGCGCCGGTCGATCGCGTGGCTGACCGCGAGCCGCACCTTCGGGTTGTCGAAGGGCGGCTTCTTCACGTTCATGATGATGTTGTCGCTGACGTTCTGGTTGTACGGCGTGACGACGAGCTGGGGCACCGCGTTCTTGAGCTGCTCGGCCGCCGTCTTCGTGGTCTCGCCCGGGAACGAGACGTCGAGCTTGCCGGCCTGGAGCGCCGCCTGGCGCGTGCCGCGCTCGACGATGGGGAAGTACTTCAGCCCGTCGAGGTAGGGCCGGCCCTTGACGAAGTAGTCCGGGTTCTTCACCAGCTCGACGAACTCGCCCTTCCGCCACTCCTTGAGCTTGAAGGGCCCGGTACCGACGCAGCCCGTCCGGTAGCTCGCGGGCGGGACGTGGGCGGCGTAAACGGGCGTGTAGCCCGACGCGAGCATCAGCAGCAGCGAGGGCTGCGGCTTCTTCAGGCGAAAGGCCACGGTGTGGGCGTCGGGAGTCTCGACCGCCTCGATGTTCGCATACCAGTCCTTGCGCGGGTTGATCCGGAGCTTGGCCGGGGCGTCGGCGGCCTCGCGGAGCATGTCGAAGGTGAACTTGACGTCCTTCGACGTGAACGGCTGGTCGTCGTGCCACTTCACGCCCTTGCGAAGGAAGAACACGAGGTTCCGGCGGTTGTCCTGCCACGACCACTTCTCAGCCAGCTCGCCGATGATCGTGTCCTCGCTTTCCGTCTTCTTGAGCGGATCGAAGAGCACGAGATTGTTGAGACAGGGCATCGCCGGCCAGACCGTCGAGATCGTGGCGGTCTCGTGGATGGCGAAGCCCTGCGCCAGGTCCTCACGCAGCATCATGTTGAGGACCCCGCCGGACTTTGGAGTCTGCGACGCTTGGGGCGCCTGGCTCGTGGCCGGCGGCGCCAGGACAAGCGTGAGCAGCACGAGGAAGAACCCAAGCGCAGCGGTGCGCTGACGTGTCATGAATGACCTCCAGTCGGGCCGGGCGGTCGCCCGGTGAGTTTACGTGAAAACGCGCGACGCGACAACGAGGTTTCCGGCGCGCGTGGCCGCTTAGAGCAGGCGCAGGAGGAGGTGGATCGCGTAGAG
This sequence comes from Candidatus Rokuibacteriota bacterium, assembly GCA_003220675.1. GTDB lineage: Bacteria > Methylomirabilota > Methylomirabilia > Rokubacteriales > CSP1-6 > 20CM-2-70-11. The sequence continues at coordinate 8,681 of QHTD01000180.1, forward strand.
CAGGCCGCCCGCGAGCCCGCCCACGACGGTGCCGTTGACCCGGATGTACTGGAGGTCGTCGCCCGCGTGATCCTCGATGAGCCGGACGGCGCCTTCGGGGCCGAGCGCGAGCACGCCCTTCTCGATGAAGGTCGCGAGACGATCGTGGGAGCGCTCGACCGCCTCGACCACGCGCGCCTTGACCCAGCGGTCGATGTCGCCGCGCAACGCCGCGTCGGCTACCAGGGCGCGCCGCGCGCGCTCGAGCCGCTCGACCACCCACGCGGCCGTCTCCGAGCGCGGCCCGGCGAGGTCGGCGACGAGGGCCGCCTGGAGCGCCGTCGCTGCGTCCTCCAGCACGCGCACGGTCGCCGGCGCCGCCAGGAGATCCCGCTTCGCTGCCTCGACTCGCTCCGCGAGCCCGGGATCGCGGCGCAGCCGGTCCGGCAGCCGCGCCAGCGCGTCGGCGAGCCGCTGGCGCACCGGATGCTCCGGGTCGGCGGCGACCCGCCGGAGGCCGCCGTGGAGCGCGGCGATGACGCGCTCGCGGTCGATCAGTCCGAGGAGGCTCGCGACGCTCATCCAGAAGCGCGGGTAGGCACCCATCCGCTCGCGGTAGCGCGCGAGCACGTCGTCCACGACCTCGCCAACGACCTCACGGAGGGCCGGACGGTCCAGCGCCTCGCCGAGCGCCTGCGCCAGGGCGGTGACCGCGCGCTGGTCCCAGCCGTGACGGCGCGCGACCTCGAGAGCGCTGGCGAGCATCGGCGCCGCCGGCCGGGCGACGAGGAGCTCGTGGAGCCGGACGGCGAGCTCGCCGGCCGCCCGCGGCGTGAGCTGGCCGGCGACCCACCGCCCGAGGGTGAGCGTGAGCCGCTCGAGGTCCTGGCGCGTCACGCGCTCGGCGCCGCGCGCGAGCAGCCCCGCGAGGTCCACCCGCTCGATCTCCTGCGTCACGTACTCGCGCGTGAGGACGCGGCTGCCCACCATCGTGCCGACGCGCGCCGCCATCAGCTCCCAGTTGGCCGGGATCAGGGCCGTGTGAGGGATCGGCAGCCCGAGCGGGTGACGGAAGATCGCGGTGACCGCGAACCAGTCCGCAAGGCCACCCACGATCCCCGCCTCGGCGATCGCGAGGATCCAGCCACCCCACCAGCTGCTCCTGAGAGGGAACGCGAGCGCCGCGAGCGCGCAGGCGCCGAGGAGCACGCCGAGCGCGAGACGCCGCTGGCGCCGCACCTCTCTCAGGCCACCCTCGGTTGTCTCGGTGCTCGCGGCCCCGGCGACAAACGCCGCGACGGCAGGAGGAGCCGGCTCTGCTTGACGTCCCACACGCCGCGCGGCGTGAGCCGCACGGCGGGCAGGAAATCCGCGGAGAGGAAGAACAGCGTGAAGAGGGGCTCGTGGTGCGAGTAGCCGCGCGCGACGAGCGCCGCGCGGAGCTCCCCTTCCCGCCCGGCGGCGTCTTCGACGGAGCCGCTGGTCATGATCCCGCCGAGCGGCAGCGGCAGCTCGTGGGCGACCTGCGTCCCGTCGACGACGACGACGCCGCCGCGGAGCTCGAGGAGGCGGTTCACCGCGCGCGCCATCGCCTCGGGGCTCCGGCCGAGCGCCACGATGTTGAAGTCGGTGCTGATCGTCGCGGCCAGGCCGTCGAGTCGGTCGGCAAAGCCCGCGACGATCCCGGGCGCCACCCAGCGCCCGCCGCGGTCGAGGAGGGCCGCGCGGAGGTCGCCCGGACCGAGCGGACGTTCCTCGAGCCGCGTGATCACCGCGCTCACGAGGCGGATCACCGGATAGCGGTCCCTCGCCGGGAGCGCGAAGTCGGCGGCGCGGGCCCGCCAGCCGACGGTGAGCCGGGCCTCGGGCGAGGTGAAGATGCGCGACCACGGGAGCTCGGCCACGCGCGCGAGCAGCCGGCCGCGGGAGGCGACGAGCCGGCCGCGTGCGACGACGGCGGCGGGCCGAGGCTCGGCAAGGTCGTCGAGCAGGCAGACGTCGGCGTAACGGCCGGGCGCGATCCCGCCGAGGTCGCCATCGAGACCGAAGTAGGTCGCCGGGTTCAGCGTGGCCATCCGGTAGGCGTCGACCGGCGCCACACCGCGCTCGAGGACGACGCGGATCAGGTGATCCACGAAGCCGTGGGCGCGCAGGAACGCCGGCATCGAGCCGTCGCAGGTGAGCATGAGGCGCGAGACGAGCGCCGGCGCCTCCTTGAGCGCGTCGAGCAGCGCGTTCAAATCCGGCCGCAGCGACGACTCGCGGAGCATGACCGCGATCCCCTGCCGCGCGCGCTCGAGGACCTCGCGCGCGGTGATGGGCTCGTGGTCGGAGGTGAAGCCGGCCGCCGCGATCGCCGCGAGCTTCTCCCCCGAAGCGCCCGCCGTGTGGCCCTCGACGCGCGGAAGGCGCGGAGGCGCCTGCGCCAGGCGCCGGAGCAGGTCCCGGCTGCCGGACCATGCGTCCGGCCAGCGCGTCACCTCGCCGATCGCCACCGCGCGGGGATGCGCGAGTGCCTTCACGAGGTCGCGGAAGGGGAAGCGGCGCGCCTCGTCCGCCGTGCGGGACTGCGCGTGAGGCCGGATCATCCAGTAGAACTTGAGCGGCGCCCCCGTGAGCGCGTCGGCGACGCGGAGGAACGCGCGCACGCCGCCCAGCTCCAGGAGCTGGAGCGTGTCGGCGAAGACGCTCGTCGTCCCGCGGGGCAGGACGAAGCGCGCGAGCGCCGAGGGGGTCGTGACGTGGGCGGGGTGGACGTGGGGGTCGATGTAGCCGGGAACGAGGACCTTGTCCGTCGCGTCGAGCACCGTCGTGCGCGGCCCGACCATATCCTCGCGCCCGCCGACGTACGCGATCCGCTCGCCCTTGACGGCGACGGTCGCGGGATAGAGCTCGCCTGTGTAGACGTTGAGCAGTGTGCCGCCGCGGATCACGAGGTCCGCGGGCAAGGCACCCCGCGCGACGTCGGTGAGCTTCCGGCGCTCGGCGGCGGTCATATTGGGAGATTATACGAGGCCGGGATGACACGCTCACAGGCCCGACGATGCGACCGCAAAAGGCGAGCCGTGGCAGGTAGGCCCTGACCTATTCGATCACCTTATTTCCAAACGCCGAATTCGACGTTGGGTAAGCACTTGAGTGCTGCGAGCGGGCAAGCTACGCTTCCCAGGATGACAGCCCGGCAATACCTGAGTCTCGCGAAGAAGCATCTTGAGCGTGTGCAGGCAGCCTGGGACCCGCCCGATTTGTTAGATCTGTCGATGTACGGCTTCTACTGCCTCGAGAATGCCGTCTCAGCGGCCGCCACACATGCTAAGGTCACGTTCGCGAAGACTCACCCTAGCCGGGCCGAAGCTGCGCGACAGCTTGCCGCTCGTCACGGGCTCCCAGACGTGTCGTCGTTGCTCGTTCAGCTCAACGACGCTCGAAAGTCGGTAGCCTACGGAGACATCGCCATGCCTCACCTCGATCCCGAAGACATCGCAAGCGAGATCGAGGAATACGTAGGTGCCATCGAGGCCTTTCTTGCGCGCTAGATCTAGACGCGATGTCCGCTCAGAAAAGCGCAAGGTGCCTTCCGCGCTCCGGGAACTTCGGGCGTGGCCAAGCGCTGCGGCTCAGCGTTGGGTCTCTGGCTTTGCCAGCAAGATCTGCGCGGATAACAACACGCAGGCGCTCATCGCTATTGGCTCGATCGTACGGCCGGTTCCCAGCGTTCAGGACGTCGACCTTCTCTATGTCTACAAGTCGCATCGTCCCGACTTCGCCGACCATCCTGTCGATGTAGACGTTCGCGCCTATGACGCTAGAGAAGTATCTGACTTGGTCGCGGCCGGCCACGATCTTGTCGGCTGGGCGTTGCGGTACGGACGCGTCATCTGCGAACACGAACGTTATTGGACGCAGCTCAAGGCACAATGGAAGAATAATGCGCGGCTGCCAGATCCTGAGATTGCCGAGAGGCGTGCGTCAAAGGCGAAGGCGCTCTATCATGATCTCCGTCAACTCGGAGATCTAGACGCGGCACAAGAGCAACTGGTCAGTCTGCTCACTCACAAGGCTTGGGCTCGCTTACTTCGAGCCGGGATCTACCCGGCGTCTCGTCCCGAACTCGCCGGCCAATTGCGCGCTGTTGGTGATACCCCGTTGGCCGCAGAACTCGAGAACGCGCTCACTGAGCGGGATGTGGAGCGGAAGTCAGCCGCCCGACGCGCTGCAGCGGCCGGCGCTTCGCGCCGCCGCTGAGTGCCGACTTAGCGTCGACGACGAGTCTTTCGGGTCTCTTCGAAGTCGGCAATGATCGCCTTCTCGCTGAGCCCCCGCGACCTGACCATCCGTCGAACCGCCGAGGTCACCGCATAGAAGAGCTTCCGCTTGATGTCCAGCGGAACCGCCGTGCCGGAAGTCGGGACGAAGAACCCGACGATCCGGCCCCGGCGGGTGACGAGCACGGGCTCGGCACCCGTCAGCAAAGTCGAGGCCCGATCGCGGAACTCACGCAGCGTCGCTGTCCTCATGTGGTCATCCCCGCGACCACATTGTCGCCACGGCTGGGCGCCAGCGTCAAATCGGACGGGTGCATCGCCTCCCCCGATACAATCGCCTCATGGCCGCGGCGATCGTCGTCACCGAGTCGGTGCGGGTGCCCGAGCACGCGCTCCACGTCCACGCCGCGCGCGCCTCGGGGCCCGGCGGCCAGAACGTCAATAAGGTCGCGACGAAAATAGAGCTCCGGGTCGACCTCGACGCGATCGAGGGGCTCTCCGACGCGGCGCGGACGCGGCTGACCGCGCTCTGCGGCGGTAGGCTCGACGCCGACGGCCGGCTCATGGTGACGAGCCAGGCGACGCGCACCCAGGCCCGGAACCTGGAGGACGCTCGCCAGAAGGTCAGGACCCTCGTCGCCGCGGCGCTCCGAGAGCCCCGCTCACGCAAAGAGTCCCGACCGACCCCGGCAGCGAGGGAGCGGCGGCTCGAGGCGAAGAAGCGCCGCGGCTGGCTCAAGCGTGGGCGCACGCAGTCGGAGGAGTGAGCGGTCAGCGCTTCGGCGGGTGGCCCTCACGAAACGCGGCGACACCCGCACGGACGCCGGCACCTACCCCGCGCGCGATCACTTTCGCCTCGACGACCGCCTGGCGCACCTTGGGCTCGAGCACCCGCACGGTGCGCCCGACCGTGACGCGCGTTCGCCGCTCGAGCCGCTTGAGGTGTCGCCGCGCTTGGCCACGCGCCTTGTCGGCCCTGGTACGCAGCTCCGCGAGCTGTTGTTGGAGCGCCTTCAGCTGCTTCTCGAGCGTCGTCTTCATCAGAACCCCAGTGCCCGGACGCCGTCGCGGAAGCGCTGGACGTTCCGGAGCTTGATCGCCTCGTAGCCGCGGATCACGTCGGGCAGGTTGGCGAGCTTCACCGCACGCTCGTACGTCTCGGGTGAGAGACCGATCAGCGCCTTCTCGACGAGTGCGCGGTACTCGCCGGGGAGTGCGCGCTCGACGCGCCGCACCTCCGCGTAACCGAACGGGTCGAGCGCGGTGCCGCGCAGCCCGCGCATGGCGACGAGGAGCCTGAAGGCCCTGTCGAACCATCTGCCGAGCTTGATCTTCCGCTTCCAGCCCAGCGCGCGGAGCAGCGGCGGGTGCAGGTTGTACCGCACCGTCACGCCCCCCGGGAACTCGGCGGCGAGCGCCGTCGCGAGGTCGTTCGTGAGATGCAGGCGCGCCACCTCGTACTCGTCCTTGTAGGCCATGAGCTTGAACATATACCGCGCGACGCCTTCGCTCAACCGCGTCTCGCCACTCACCGCGGCCGCTTCGACCTCACGCACCCGCTTCACCAGCTCCACGTACTCGCGCGCGTACGCCGCGCTCGACCTGGACGGCGCCGAGCCGCTGCCGCTTCAAGCCCTTGGCCCACGCGGGGTCGGCGACGAAGAGCCGGCCGGCGCGGAAGGCGTGGCTGTTCATCTGGACCGACACGCCGTTGAGCACGATCGCTTCCTCGATCGCCGGGGCACTCACGGGAATGGCGCCCGCCTGGTAGGCGGCGCCCAGGACGAGCATGTTGGCGGCCATGTGGTCGTCGAAGAGCGTCTCGGCGAGGGTGAGCGCGTCGAGGTAGACGTTCTCGTCCTTGCGAGTGACGCGGTTGATGCCCGCGACGAGCCCGCCCGGGTCCGGGAACTCGACGTCGGTGGACGTCACCATCGCGCCCGTCGGGACCTTGCTCGTGGAGACGATCGCGAGCGTGCGGTCGGGGCTGGCGTGGTCGAGGTTCTGGGGCGACGTCGCGACGAGGATATCGAAGCCGAGGTAGCAGTCGGCCGACCCTGCGGCCACCTTGTTCGACGCCTCCGGCGTCCGCTCGAAGATCTTGAGGTGCGAGACGACGGGGCCGCCCTTCTGGGAGAGGCCCGTCTGGTCGAGGCCGCGGACGTGCCTGCCGTCGAGGAGCGCGGCCGTGCCGAGGATCTGGTTGACGGTCACGACGCCGGTCCCACCGATCCCCATCATGAACACGTTGCACTCGCGAGGAACGCGCAGCGCCGGCTCGGGAAGCGCGCGATCCACCTTGAACACCCGCCGCTCCTTCTTGGCGGGCGCTCGCCGAGGCACGACGGTCAGGAACGACGGGCAGTCACCGTCCAGGCACGAGTAGTCCTTGTTGCAAGAAGATTGATGGATCTGGGTCTTCCGTCCGAATTCGGTGTCGACCGGCTGGACGGAGAGGCAGTTACTTTTCACCCCGCAGTCGCCGCAGCCCTCGCACACCGCCTCGTTGATGACGACGCGCATCGCGGGATCGGGAAGCTTGCCGCGCTTCCGAAGCCGCCGCTTCTCCGCCGCGCACCGCTGGTCGTAGATCAGCGCGGTCACGCCCGGGATCTCGCGCAGCCGCCGCTGGGCCTCATCGAGCCGGTCGCGATGGAGGATCTCCACGCCCGGGGCCCACTGGACGCTCCTCGGGTACTTGTCGGGCTCGTCGGTCATCACCACGATGCGCTTGACGCCCTCGGCGTGGAGCGAGCGCGTCAGCTCCGGCACCGGCATCGCGCCGGCGGCGTCCTGGCCACCGGTCATCGCCACCGCAGAGTTGTAGAGGATCTTGTAGGTGATGTTCGTGCCGGCGGCGACCGCCTGGCGGACCGCGAGCGAGCCCGAGTGGAAAAAGGTGCCGTC
>QHTD01000181.1 GCA_003220675.1 Candidatus Rokuibacteriota bacterium
TCGGAAGTACCTCGTGAAGTACGGGTTCGTGCTCGACAACGACCTCGTCGTCGAGAGCAACCCGCTCGGCCGACTCTTCGGCATCGGGCCCGAGGTGCCGATTATCCAGCAATACGGGACGCACGCGATCACGCGCGAGATGGGCGGTGTCAGCACGCTCTTCCCGCTCACGCGCTCGATGTCCATGGTGACCCCGCTGCCCAAGGGCGTGAGCTGGGATCCGCTTGCGCGGACGAGCGAGCAGAGCTGGGGCGAGACCAACCGCGAGGAGCTGCAGCGCGGCGTGGCCAAGCCCGACCCCGCCGACCCCAAGGGTCCGCTGACGGTCGCGGCCGTGGCCAGGAAGGACAAGGCGCGGATCGTCGTCTACGGCACGTCGAACCTCGCGTCCAACCAGTTCCTGAACCTCCAGGGCAACCGCGACTTCTTCCTGAACACGGTGAGCTGGCTCGCGGAGGAGGAGGATCAGATTTCGATCCGCCCCAAGGACGCGAAGCAGACGCCCGTCTTCCTCAACGCGAACCAGGCGCAGCTCGTATTCCTGCTCCCCGTCGTCGTGGTGCCGGGGCTCGTGCTCCTCGGCGGCATCGTCGCCGTCGTCCGCCGCCGCGCCCAGTAGCCCCCCGCGATGCGCTGGCAGACGACCGCGGTCGTGGCCGTCGTCCTCCTGGCGCTCGGCGCCTTCTACTACGTCTACGAGATCAAGGGCGGGCCCGCGCGCGCGAAGGTCGAGGCGCAGAAGGGGCGCCTCTGGACGGTGGACGCCGGCGACGTCACGGAGGTGGAGCTCAAGCGCAGCGGCGAGGTGGTCAAGCTCAAGCGCGAGGCCGACGGCTGGCAGATACTCGAGCCCGTGACGGCGCGCGGCGACCGGGCCAAGGTCGACGAGACGCTGACCACGCTGACGACCGCGCGGGTCGATCGCGAGATCGAGTCCGCCCCGAAGCGGCTCGACCAGTACGGGCTCGACACGCCCGCCGCCGACATCACGCTGCGGCTCAAGGACGGCCGGCAGCTCGGGCTCCAGCTCGGCGCCAAGAACCCGACGGGCGTCTGGGCCTACGCGCGCGAGGCGGGCAAGCCGGCGGTGTTCGTCGTGTCGGACATGGTCCTCCGTGACGTGACACGGCCGCTCGTAGACTTCCGCGACAGGACCGTCCTCGCCTTCGGCCAGCGCCAGGTGACCGCGTTCGAGGTGGCCACGCGCGAGGAGACGCTCGCCGTGGAGCAGGCGAATGATCGGTGGAAGCTGACGCGCCCCGTCGCGCTCCCCGCCGACGCCCAGGCGGTCACCGACTTCCTCGACAAGCTCCAGTCCATGCGAGTCAAGGAGTTCGTCGCCGAGGCGCCGAAGTCGCTGGTCCCCTATGGCCTCGAGCGCCCGATCCGTGTCTCGATCCACACGGGCAGAGACAAGGACCGCGCGACCAAGGCGCTCCTCATCGGAGAGATGGACAGAACGAAGCGGGGGGTCTACGCCATGCGGCCCGGCGAGTCGTCGGTGCTGCTCCTGCCCGCCGAGGCGTGGACGATCGTGCCGAAGAACGTCGCGGCGCTCCGGGATAAGGTCGTCGTGGAGGTCGACCGGGACAAGGTGACGCGGGTGGACCTCGAGAGCCCGAGAGGCACGGTCGCGCTCACCCAGGAGGGCAACCGCTGGCGGATCGTGGCGCCCGAGAATCTGCCGGCCGACCAGGTCGAGGCCGGCGCGCTCCTGTTCAAGCTCCGCGAGCTCAGGGCCCAGGGGTTCCTCACCGACGACGCGTCGGGCATCCCGCGCTACCTCGCCAAGCCGACCGTGCGCGTGACGATCACGGCCGAGGCCGCCGCGCCCACGACCATCCTGCTCGGCCCCTCGCCCGACCGGCGCGCCGGCAAGGCGATGGCCTACGCGGCGGTCGCCGGCCGAGGGCCCGTCGTCCTCGTCGACGCCGACGCGCTCGGCGGGCTCGCGCGCTCGGTCACGGAGCTGCGCGATCGGACGCTGCTCCCGGCGTTCGAGCCGCGCGACGTCCGGACGATGCGCGTGCGGGCGGGCGGCCAGACGGTCGTGGTGGAGCGCAGCGGCGACGCGGAGTGGAGGATGGTGGAGGGGGGACGGGGCGCCGCGAAGGGCGCAAACGTAGAGAGCCTGCTCTACACGCTCCGCGCGCTCAAGTGGAAGGCGATCGCCGCGCCGGGCGGCGAGGACTCCGTCCGCTACGGGCTCGACTCACCCGTCCTCGAAGTGACTCTGCTGCGCGAGGGCGGCGCCGAGATCGCCACCGTGCTCGTGGGTAAGCGTGAGGGCGACCACGCGTACGTCAAGCTCCGGGTCCTGCCCGCGATCTACTCCGTCGACACGAAGGCGCTCGGCGAGCTACCGAAGATTCCCGACGACTTCAAGGGCTAGACAATCGGAGGGGGCCTCGATGGCGAGCCCGGTGCTCTCGCCTAGCGCAGGGAGCGCATGCGGTACGTCGGGGGGAGACGAGGCGTCGACGACGCTCCCGTCACACCCGAGTCGACCAAGACCGAGTCGAGCCCGAACGCGCGGGCGCCGGCGACGTCCGTCTCGAGCTGATCGCCGATCACGATCATGTTCCGCGTCCCGCTGCGGCGGAGGGCCTCGGCGAACATCGCCCCGTGGGGCTTGCCGAGGCGGACAAAGCGCAGATCGGTCCGGTCGGGATAGCGCAACCGCATCGCGGCCTCGAAGATCAGGGCGATGCTTCCGCTCCCGATGCCAAACCCCTGCGCACTCGGATAGATCAGGTCGGGATTCGCCAGCAGCAGGTGGACTCTTTGCCGGCGGTCGAGCGCGTGAAAGAGCGCGCTGAGCGTGGCGTCCACGGTCTCGAGAAAGGGGAAACCGGACTCGTCGGCGATCACCAGTACGTCGAACGCGTCGGAAGGCGACACGATCCGTCCGCCCGCATCCTCGACGTAGCGGAGACTGTCCCCAGGACCAAGCACGGCGCAGCGAGCCCCGACGAGTCGCTGCGCGGCGAAATGGCCCTTGAGGAGGAGGCCCGACGTGATGATGCGGTCGGGATCGATCGTCAGCCCGCACGCCCGGTATCGCGCTGCTGCGGTCGTCGGCAGCCTCGAGGCGTCGTTGGTCAGGATGTAGTAGGGCTTCCCCGACTCGCTGAGCCTGTGCGTCAGCTCCGCGGCCCCGGGCAGGGCGCCGGAGCTGTTGACGAGCACGCCATAGGCGTCGAGAAGCAATACGTCGTATCGGTCGATCAATGAAGCGATGGTGATTTCGGGAATGGTGTCCATCGCCCGGCGCCGGGTGCGACAGCGACTAAATTAGTGGGCCGAGGCGGCCAGGCGCGCGCGGATCCGTGCGCGGATCCCGTCGATCAGCGTCTGGACGTGGTCGTCGAAGAACGCCGCGGCGAACCGCCCGTCCCAGTATGCGCCGTGGCTGTCCCGGCCGCAGAAGTCGCACAGCTCGAGGACTCGCGGGCGGCTCACGCGGACGATCCGGAGCCACGGCGCCCGGCCGGCGGTGCGCGTCGCAAATCCGTCCCACTCGGCGACGTCGTAGTAAGAGTCGCCTTCGTAGACGAAGATCGTCCCCTGTGCGCGCAGCCGCTCGGCGAGCTTTACCAGCTCCTTGGCTCGGCGCGCGCGCACCTCCGGCGGGTGCGGAAGCTTGCCGTGACACGTCGGCGCGAACGCGAGCACGCCGCCGATCGTCGGATACCTGTAGGCCGCCGCGTAGAGCGAGCCCCAACCGCCGCAGCTCTGGCCTGCGAGGATGATGTTCTCGATCGGCACGCCGCGCTCGGTATGGAAATGCGCGACGGCCGACTCGATGAACGCGGCGTGGTCCGCGGCGGTCGGGTTGGCGATGTTGCGGACCTGGGAGAACACGACGACGTCGGGATTGCGGTCGGCGGCGAAGCGTAGAATAGGGGGCGTCGCCGGCCGATAGGTCCCCGCCTGGGCCCGTGAGAAGCCGTGGTTGTGGATCAGGACGATCGTCAGCGCCGGTTCTGCGTGGCCGTTCAGCGGACGGCCGGCGAAGTCGCCCTCGACGGTATAGGAGGCGCACGCGGCGGCGGTCAGCGCGAGTGCCAGGAGGAGGAGGGGCAGCGGGCGGGGCGTCATCGGCGACACTCATTCTAGCGCACGGCCGTCCGGTAGAATACGATGGAAAACGTGAACGCGAACACGATCTACCTCAAGCAGATGGAGCTCGGGCCGATGCAGAACTTCGTCTATCTCGTCGGCGACCCCCAGACCCGCGAGTGCGTCGTCGTGGACCCGGCCTGGGAGATCGACACGATCGTGGAGACTGCCCAGGCCGACGGCATGACGCTCACGGGCGCCCTCGTCACCCACACCCACCAGGACCATGTGGGTGGGAGCCTCGAGTCGTGGGGGATGCCGGGGCGCATCCCCGGCCTCGAGGAGCTGCTCGAGCGCGTGAAGGCGAAGGTGCGTGTCCACAAGGCCGAGTCTCAGTTCCTCAAGGGCTTCGGCTCCGACCTCGTGCAGGTGGACAACCACGACACGCTCAAGGTTGGCCGGCTCACCCTGACCTTCCTGCACACGCCCGGCCACACCCCGGGCTCCCAGTGCTTCCTCGTCGACGGGCGGCTGATCTCGGGGGACACGCTCTTCATCGGCTCGTGCGGACGCACCGATCTCCCGGGGAGCGACCCGACGGAGATGTACTACTCGCTCACGCAGCGGCTCGGCGCGCTCCCCGAGGACACGACCCTGTTCCCCGGCCACAACTATGGCGGTCTCTCCTCGACGATCGGCGACGAGAAGCGGCGGAACCCCTTCATGCGCTTCACCTCGCTCGGCGACTTCTTACAGACGATGGGCGGGGGCCGGATCATCCGGTCGTGACCGGCTTCAGCGTGATCTAGGAAATGGGGGGCCCCGACATGGCCCCCCAACCCCCCCAACGCTCGGAGCACCCCGGCAAAGCCGTGGCGCTCCTCGATACTCCGAAAGGCTTCTAGAGGCCTGCGCGCCCGGGGGTCAGTCCACGTTGCGCACCCGGCCCGTGACGGCGCGCGGGCAGGTCGCGAAGAACACAACCGCGGCCGCCACGTCCTCCACCCCCTTTACGCGGCCGCGCGTGATCCGCTTCCAGTGGGCAAGAGGGAAGCCCGGCGGCCGAAGCACGGCGCCGGGCGCCACGCAGTTGACGGCGATGCCCAGCGGCCGGAGCGCCGCCGCGAGCCCGCGCGTCAGCGCGGCGGTTCCCGCCTTCGAGAGCGTGTAGGGGATGTAGCCCGGCCACGCCTTCAGCGCGCCGACGTCGCCGATGTTCACGATATGCCCCCCGTGGCGCCCCATCACGCGAGCGGCGGCCTGCGCGCAAAAGAAGGCGCCCCGCAGGTTGAGGTCGAGGTGGCGGTCGTACTGCGCCGCGGTGGCGTGGAGGAACGGCGTGCGCTCGAAGACGGCGGCGTTGTTGACGAGGACGTCGAGCCCGCCGAGGCGCCGGGCGGCGTCGCGCACGAGTCCTCGGGCCGCCCCGGGGTCGGCGAGGTCGGCGCGGAGAGCGAGGGCGCACGCGCCCGCGGCCTGGAGCTCGCGGACCGTCCGGCGCGCCGCACGCGCCGAGCGGTGGTAGCCGATCGCCACGTCCATGCCGGCCCGCGCCAGGGCGAGCGCGATCGCCCGTCCGACGCGCACCGCGCCTCCCGTGACGAGCGCCCGAGGGCGATGTGGTGTTATCCTCAAGTCCGTCATGTCGTCCCGCGTGAAGAACTGGTTCAAGGTCCGCTTCATCGCGGGCTTCTTCTTCACGGTCCCCGTCTTCCTCACCGCATGGCTTCTCTGGATCTTCTGGAGCCGCATCGACGACGTGTTCTTCCCGATGTATGAGAAAGTCTTTGGCCGCGCGGTGCCGGGGCTCGGGTTCCTGACGGCGATAGCCATCATCTTACTCATGGGCACGATCGCCCGGAACGTCGTCGGCCGTCGCGTGCTCGCGTGGGGCGACAAACTCCTCCTGAGGGTGCCGATCTACCGGCGTCTTTATCCGTCAATCAAGCTGCTGATCGACTCCTTCTCGCCCGAGCGGCGGAGCGCTTTCCGGGCGGTCGTTCTCGTCGCGCATCCGCGTGTCGGCGAGTACGCGTTCGGCTTCGTCACGAGCCAGCTCCTGCTCGAGACGCCCGACGGCAAGCGCGACATGGTGACGGTCTTCGTCCCGACGAATAACCTCTACCTCGGTGACGTCGTCGTCGTTCCCCAAGACGACGTGATCGCCACGGGGCTCACGGTCGAGGAGGGGATTCGCATCGTCCTCTCGGCGGGCAACGCCACGCCCGCGCGGCTGCCCCGCGGCTAGATCATCGGAGGGGGCCTCGGCGGCCCCCTCCGAGACCTCCCCCAGGATTCGGTTGCGGCGGCAAAGCCGCCGCTCGAGAGCCGGCGCTCGAAACGCGCGCAAAGCCCGCGCTCGAAACGGTGGCTATTCCGACGCACGGCTAGGTGCGCCCGCCGTGATCCACCCCCGCGCCCAGCCGCCCACCGCCTCGCCCAGCGGGTAGAGCTTGCCGAAGAAGAAGTGGTCGGCGCCCTCGATGACCGCCGGAGTCACCCACGCGAACCGCGCCGTGAAGCGCCGGAAGTCGCTCATCGGGCAATACGGGTCGGCGCTGCCGGCCACCGCGAGCGTCGGCACGCGCTTGCCCTCGACTCCGCCGAAGTCGTACATCGCGAGCGGCGGTGCGACCAGCGCGAGTGCGCTGACGCGCGCGTCGCGGCACCCGACGAGCGCCGCCACCCACGCCCCGAACGAGTAGCCGGCGATCGCGAGCGGTACCTCACCGGTCGCCTGCGCGAGCACGTCGAGCGCGATCCTGGCGTCGTCCTGCTCAGCCACGCCGCCGCCGTGAGTCCCGCCCGATCCGCCGACACCGCGGAAGTTGAAGCGCAGGGTGGCGAGCCCGAGCTTGGCGCACACCTCCTGGACGCGGACCACGACGGGGTTGTCCATGTCGCCCCCGTAGAGCGGGTGGGGATGGCAAATGACGACGCCGGCGCGCGCACCGGCTGGGACCGCGAGCCGGCCCTCGAGGACGATGTCCCGCGCCACCGCGACGGTCGCCGGCCGTTCGGATATCATGCCCGCATGAGAATACGGGTCGGGGGCCCGGTCGTCCAACGATCGTGCTGACCTGCTACCGCACGCGGAAGCGGATCGGAGCCTATCTCGATGGGGCCCTGGACAGGGCCCAGGCAGAGTCGGCGGCCCGCCATCTAGCCACCTGCACCGCCTGCCAGCGAGAGGCCGCGGGCCTGCGCGAGATGCGAGCACTGCTGCAGCAGGCCCTGAGCCCGGTCGGCACCGTACGGGAGCCGGACTGGACCGCGTTCTGGCCCGGAATCGTTCGGGGGATCGAGGAGGCGAAGCGTCGGGTCCCCGTCCAAGGGCGCCGGCGCGCGTGGCTCAGACCCCGTTGGGCGCTCGGCGGCGCGCTCGTGGCGGCCTTCCTGGTTTCGATGATGCTCTGGACGTCGGCGCCCCCGCCGCCCGCCGTCGAGGCGCCAGTGGTCGTCAACTCGGCCAACTCCGACTATCCGGGCGCAAGTCTCATGGTCTACCACACGCCCGAGCGCGACATGACGGTCGTGTGGGTCTTCGGCGTCGACGACTAGCGCCGTCTATCTCTTCAGCCCGGCGAGCCGTTCCCTGGCGAGCGGCGCCTCTTCGGCCTGCGGGAAATTCTCCACGAGATATTGCAGTCGCGCCGCGGCCTGCTGGGGCTGCTTGAGCTCGATCAGCGCGAGCGCTTCCTTGTAGAGCGCGGTGGAGACCTTGTCCGCGCGCGAGTAGTTCACCAGGACCTTCCTGAACTCCTGCACCGCCTGGCTCAGGGCCTCGGCCTCCTTGTCCGCCTGCACCGCGTTGGCGTAGGCCCGCGCGAGGCCCAGGTACCCTTCGCCGAGCCAGTACTGCGCGTTGCCCGCCAGGTCGTGCGCGGGGTAGCGCCGCAGGAACTCGCGAAAGCCCGCGATCGCGAGCGAGTAGTTCCCCCTGCTGAAGTCGATGTACGCCGCCTGGTAAATGTCCTGGGGCTGAAGGGCGCCCGTCGCCGGCGGCGCGACAGCGGCAGGCACCGCGGGCGGCGCCGCCAAGGGCGCCGGGCTGGGCGGCGCGGGAGCGGCGTTAGGCGGCGCGGGAGCGGGGCGCACGGGCGGGGCGGCCGCACCGGGCTGGCGGCCGGCAGCCTCGAGCTGCGCGGCGAGCTCGTCCACCCGCGCGCTCAGGGTCGCGAGCGTAGAAGACAGGCCTTCCATGCGCTGCATGAGCGTTGCGGTCTGGCGCTCGCCGTCCGACTGCTGCTCGCGCACGCGGCGCTCGAGCTGGGCTGTGAGGGTGTCAAGCTCCGCCCTCGCGCGCTGGGCGTGCTGCTGGGCCTGGGCGAGGTCGGCGCGCAGCTGAAAGACGTCCTGCTTCGTCGCCTCGCCAGTCACCTCGACGGAGCTGGCGCAGCCGCTGGCGATCAGAAGCAGGGCGAGGAGGAGGATCACGCCCCCCCTCCTCGCCGGAATATCGGAGGACGTCAGCGGGACTTGACCAGGAAGTGGGCGCGCCGGTTCTGGGCCCAGCACGTCTCGCTTTGCTCGGTGCACAGCGGTCGCTCCTCGCCGTAGCTGATGATCGTGATGCGGTTCGCCTGGACGCCTTGCGACACGAGGTAGTTCATCGTGGACTTCGCGCGTCGCTCGCCGAGCGCCAGATTGTACTCGTTGGTGCCGCGCTGGTCACAGTGCCCTTCGATGAGGACGAGCCGATCCGCGTTCGCCTTGAGCCACGCAGCGTTCGCGTCGAGCATCTTTGCGTCGTCCGGCCGGATGTCGTACCTGTCGAAGTCGAAGTGGATGTCCTGCAGGTCGCGGACCGCGACGAACTCTGAGGGCACCGGTCGCGCGGCGCCTGAAGGGTTGGACGCGGAGGACGAGCCTGGCGCCCCCGCGGCGGGCGCTGGCGCTGACCGTCCTGCCCCTGACGCCGCGGTCGTGGCGGGGCGCATCGCACAGCCGGCGACCATCACGCCGAGCAGCAGGAGCGATATCACCGCGAGGTGAAGCCCACGCGTACCCATGAAGCCTCCTTTTGGCCTCGACATCGAGTGCAGAGTCACAAAATTAGCCTATCACGGGAGTCGCGGCGACCACGAAGGACTTGTGCGATCCTCGGCCCCCTGCGAAATCTGCGTGGGCGGCGAGCCGTCGAACAGCATCGCGAAAAGCTGCCACCGCCCGAGGCGATTCGACTGGAACGCGAGGTGGCGCGCGTTGGGCGCCCAGCCCGCACCCTGATTGTCGCCCGGGCCGGCGGTGAGACGACGCGGGTTCGAGCCATCCGGGCTCACCGCCCAGAGGTCGTGCGTGCCCTGCCGCTGTGTGTAGACGATCGTGTCGCCCTTCGGCGACCAGCGCGGCTGAGTATGGAAGCCGCCGGAGGTGATCTCGCGGATGTTGGCACCGTCCGGATCCATCACGTGGATGTGCGGCTGTCCGTTGCGGTCGGACACGAACGCGATCTGCTGGCCCGTCGGCGACCACGTCGGCTCCGTGTCGATGCCGGCGTGCCTGGTGAGGCGGCGGAGCGTCCCCGTGGCGACGGCGAGGACGTAGATCTCAGGGTTGCCGTCCTTCGAGAGCGTCAGCGCGAGGTAGCGTCCGTCCGGGCTCCACGCCGGCGACGAGTTGATCCCCACGAAGGATGCGAGCGTCTGCACCGGGCGGCGCTCGAACGGGAAGATGCGGTAGAGGTCGGGGTAGCCCTGCATGAACGACGTGACGGCGAGCGACCGGCCGTCCGGGCTCCAGACCGGCATCAGATTGATCGAACCGTTGCGCGTGGCGGGCGCGGGGTTGGCGCCGTCATAATCCGACATCCAGACCTCCTTCGCGCCGGCCGGGCCCTGGACGTACGCGATCTTCGTGTCCGCGATCCCGAGCTCGCCGGTGAACTGCAGCACGACCTGGTCGGCGATCTTGTGCGCCAGGCGCCGCGGCTGCGCCGTCGCGCCCTCGAACTTCTTCGCCGCGATCAGCCGGTGCTCGGGCGTCGTGAGGTCGTACAGGCGCATCTCCGTCTCGAGGCGGTCGCCGCGGAGCGCGAGCAGACCATGAAGGGCCGCATGCGCGCCCGCCGCGGCGAACTCGGACCACAACTGCCCGCGCGCGTCCGGGCTGTTCGGCGGGATCGCGCCCGTACCCGCCACGACGCTGAAGAGACCCGAGAAGGTGAGGTCGTTGCCGGCCACCGAGGCGAGCAGCTTGCCGAGCCCCGCCGTGTCCGTGCCCGCGACCACCGTGAACTCCGGAACGGCGATGTTCAGCTTCTTCGCACCGCCTCCGGTGACATTGATGTAGACGTCCACGCCCTGGGCGCGGGGCGCCGGCGTGCGCGGCCACGGGGGATCCACCGCCGCGAGGACGAGGACGCCGATCACGACGATGACGCTCGTTCGTCTCACCGGGTTACCTCGTCGCGGTCGGGTCGTAGGCAAACTGCAGGCCGACCGTCAGCGTGGGCTTCTTGAAGTCCTCCGGCAGCGGCGGGAACGGGTTGGCCTGGGTGACGGCCCGGATCGCCGCCTGGTCGTAGTACTGGTTACCGGAGCTCTTGGCGACGACGATGCGCTTGAGCTCACCGTCGCGCGCGATCTCGAAGATCACCGCCGGCTGCTGGCCGGACAGCGCGTAGCCGTCCCACTGTTCTTTGATCTTCCGGTGGATCACGGCGATGTACCACGCGTACGGGAAGTCCGTGATGTCCAGTGTGAGCGCGCCGACGCCCTGGGGCGAGCCGCCGATCTGGCCGAGCGGCGGTGCGGGTGGCGGCGCGACGGGCGTCGGCGCGGCTGCGCGGGCAGTCGTCACGGTCGGCAGCTCCTTGTCGCTCGGCCGCGGCAGCCCCGGCGCGCGCGGCGGCAGGCCGGGGTCCGGGAGGCCCGGCGATTGGTCGCGCGCGGGGAGATCGCGTGCCGGAAGATCGCGCGAGGGCTCGCGCTGGGGCAGATCGGTCGGGGTCGGCCGGGGCGGCGGGAGCTGCTCGGGCTGCTGGCGCCCCTGCGGCACGCCGACGGCCGCGATGGCGGGGACGAGGTTGACGATGACCGGCTTGGGCTCGCTGCCGCCCCACACCGCGTTGCCCCAGAGCACCGCCGCGCCGAAGGCCGCGTGGAAGATGACGGAGACCAGCGTGGATCTGACGGGGAGCCGGAGCCGTCGGAGGGCCGGACCGAGGTGGAGGCGTCCACGCAGCCCCATGGAAGCGGTTGCCGCCAGACGTCAGCGCTCCCGCGCCGGCTCGGTGACCATTCCGAGTCGCTCGATTCCCGCACGGCGCACACGATCCATGGTCTCTATCACGGCGCCGTAGGCGAGGCCGGCGTCCGCCTTCAGGTAGAGCGTCTTGTCCCTCCGGTTGGCGAATGCCTGGCGCAGTGTCGTCTCCAGCGCGCCGGACCCGACGCGCTTGTCGTTGAGGAACAGCGAGTGGTCCCGGGTCAGCGTGAGGACCATGCGCTCCTCGACCGCGGTCGGCTTGGCCGAGGCCTTCGGCAGGTTGACGTCGATCCCGCGGTACATCATCGGCGCGGTCAGCATGAAGATGAGCAGGAGCACGAGCACGACGTCGACGAGCGGAATGATGTTGATCTCGGCCAGGCTGGTGCCGACGCGGCGGGGGCCGTCGGACGGCTCGGCGTTGAACGCCATCGCTAGTGCGCGACCTTGGGCGCGGGCCGGCTCAGGAGGTTCAAGAGGTCGAGCGTGAAGCCGTCCATCTCCGTCGCCCAGTGCTTCACGCGGTTCACGAAGTAGTTGTAGCCGATGACGGCCGGGATCGCGGCGCCGAGGCCCGCCGCCGTCGCGATCAGCGCCTCTGAGATGCCGGGCGCCACGACCGCCAGGCTCGCCGAGCCCTGCTGGCCGATGCCGTGGAACGCGGCCATGATGCCCCAGACCGTCCCAAAGAGCCCGATGAACGGCGCCGCGCTCGCGGTCGTCGCGAGGAAGGGGAGATAGCGCTCCAGCAGCGCGACCTCGAGCGCCGCCGCCCGGCGGAGGGCGCGGTTCACCGCCTCGAGCCGCTCGGGCGGCAGGCTCTCGTCGGCGTCGTCGACGATGCGGTCCGCGACATCGACGAGACCCGAGACCTCCTGGTACGCCGCCGTGTAAAGCTGGGCGAGCGGGCTCTCGCGCGTCCGCCGCGCGACCGCGTAGATGATCGAGGGCCGCCGGCCGTCGCGAAAGACCTTGAGGAACTCGATCGTCTGGCGGCGAATGCGGCGGAACTGCCACGCCTTGTCCACGATCAGCGCCCAGCTCACGATCGAGAAGACGAGGAGAACGACGAGGACGATCTTGGCGATCGGCCCCGCGTTCCAGACGAGAGCGAGGATGCCGGTGTTCAGCGCATCGGTGGGCACGGGCCCTCCTTATGGTTTGCGTTCACGATGCTGCAAGCATTATAACCAGATAACGTGGCTGGCGCCGCCGTCCTCCTGCTGCTCCTCGCCTCTCTCGGCGTCGGCGCCCCTCGCGGTGCGGCGCAGGACGCCAAGGCGGCGGTCGAGGCGTTCGTCGCCCGGCTCTCGGACGTCAACGTGACCGACCTGGTCATCGTCCAGAACCTCACGCTCTACCACCCCAATGGGCGCCACGCCCAATCGACGGGCGAGCAGCGGGTGCTCTTCAAACTGCCCCGGCGCCAGCGTCTGGAGCAGACCGTCGAGGGCCAGCGGGAGGTCCGGCTCGCCGTCGGAGACCGGCTCTTCGTCCGCCGGCCCGACGGAAAGGTCTACGAGGCACCGGCCCTCCCGCGCGGGAACGCTCGCACCGACCTGCTCGTGCCCTTCCGGCGAAGCGCCGCCGACCTGCTGACCGAGTGGCGTGCGCTCGGGGTGCGCGACGACGTGAGCCACGTCGTGCGCGTCGGCGGGCGTCCGGTCACCGTGATCGGCGCGATGCCGGGCGACCGCGACGTGCCGGCGGTCTGGCTCGACGCCGAGTACGGCGTCGTCCGCTTCGTGACGCGCGAGACGCTGCCGACGGGGCCGGCACTCCTCGATCTGGCGTTCTCGGAGCACCGCCTGCTGCCGGGCGGCTTCTTCTTTCCGTACCGCCAGGAACTGTTTGTGGGTGGCAAGCTCCTGATGCTGTTCGCCATCCGCTCGGTGCGCGTCAATACGAACCTGCCCGACTCGCTGTTCGACCCTGACGCGCTCCGTCGGGAGCCGTGACCCACTTCGCCTTCCTCGGCACCTCCGGCGCGATCCCGTCGCCGTCGCGCGACACGACCTCGCTCGTCTTCGTGGCGTCGGAGGGCGCCGTGCTCGTGGACTGCGGCGGGAGCCCCGTGCAGAAGCTCAGGCGTGCGGGGGTGGACCCGCTCGCCCTCGCCTACGCGATCGTCACGCACCTGCACCCGGACCACGCGTATGGCCTGCCCGCCCTGGTCCAGAACCTGATTCTGCTGGAGCGCGAGACGCCGCTCGTGGTGCTCTGCCGGCCGGAGCACGTCGAACCCCTCGAGAGCCTGCTGAAGCTCTTCGGCGTCTGGGCGCGTCCCGGGATGTTTCCGTTGTGGGTGCGGGCCACCGGGCCCGGCCAGGGCGCCCACGCCTTCGATCTCGGCCCGCTCGCCGTGCGTACCTCGCCCGTGGAGCACGGCTCCATGCCTAACTTCGCCGTCCGCGTGGACGTCGAAACGCGCGGCGTCGTCTACTCGTCCGACACGAAGCCGTGCGATGCCGTCGTGGCCCTCGCCCGTGGGGCCGACACGCTGATCCACGAGGCGACGTTTCCCGACCGTGATCGCGGGCGCTTCGGCGTCCACTCGACGGCGGGCGAGGCCGGCGCCATCGCGGCGCGTGCGGGCGTGCGGCGACTCATCCTGGCGCACATCGAGGCGGACTACCACGACGAGCTCGAGGCGATGGCCGACGAGGCGCGAAAGCGCTTCGGCGGCATCGTCGAGATCGCGCGGGAGTTCGTGCCCTACCCGCTGTGAGAGGAGGGCGTGTGGATCCGCACCACGGGCACGCGCACGGCGTCGTCGATCCGTCGATCGCGTCGACTGCGCGTGGGCTCTGGACGCTCAAGTGGTCCTGCGTCGGCCTCACCGCGACCGCGCTCCTCCAGACGATCGTCGTCGCGTTCTCGGGGAGCATCGCGCTCCTCGCCGACACCATCCACAACTTCGCCGACGCCGCGACCGCGCTCCCCCTCGGTGTCGCCTTCTGGCTCGCCCGACGCGGCGCGACCCGTCGCTTCACCTATGGTCTCGGGCGCGTGGAGGACCTCGCCGGGCTGGCGATCGTCCTCACGATCCTCGCCAGCGGCCTCGTCGCGGCCTTCGGGTCGATCGCACGCCTGCTCGAGCCGCGGCCCGTGGAGCACCTCTGGGCGGTGGTCCTCGCGTCGCTCCTCGGCTTCGCCGGCAACGAGGCCGTCGCGGTCTTCCGGATTCGTGTCGGGAGACAGATCGGGAGCGCCGCGCTGGTCGCCGACGGCCAGCATGCCCGCGTCGACGGCTGGACGAGCCTCGCGGTGCTCGTCGGCGCCCTCGGCGTGGGCGCGGGCTATCCGCTCGCCGACCCGCTCGCCGGCGTCGCGATCTCGATCGCGATCCTCGTCCTCGTCTGGCAGGCCGCGCGCGCGATCCTCCTCCGGATGCTCGACGGGGTCGAGACCGAGATTCTGGACCAGATCCTCCACGCGGCGAGCCACGTCGCGCGGGTCGAGGACGTCACCGACGCGCGGGCGCGGTGGATCGGCCACCGGCTCCATGTCGACGTGAGTGTGAGCGTGCGGGGAGGCTTGACGGTCGCCGAGGGTCACGGGGTGGCGAAGGAGGTGCGCCACCAGCTCCTTCATCACCTGCCGCACCTCGGGGGCGTGACCGTTCACGTCGATCCGCATGGTGAGGGCGGCGAGCGTCACCACCGGATCACGCCCCACGCGCACGACGGCCTGCCGCTCCACTCCCACGACTAGCTAATCGGAGGGGGC
>QHTD01000182.1 GCA_003220675.1 Candidatus Rokuibacteriota bacterium
CGGGGACCGTCGACGCGACTTCTTCGACGGACGGCGCGGGTTCGGGGGCCACGAACGGAGCGTAGTCGGCGGTGGCCGGCGCTCCGGCCGACGGTTGCACGGGCGGCGGCTCGGCGACCGGGCGCCACGCCGGTTGGACGACGGGCGGCTCGGCCTCAATCCGCGTGGGAGTCTCTATTGCCGACGGCGTGTCCTCTGTGGACAGCGCGGCGAAGAGCTCGGCCATGCGCGACTCCAGCGAGACGCCGAGCCCGGGGACCGCCGACGCGACTTCTTCGACGGACGGCGCGGGTTCGGGGGCCACGAACGGAGCGTGGTCAGCGGTGGCCGGCGCCCAGGCCGAGGGTTGCACGGCCGGCGGCTCCGCGACCGGGCGCCACGCCGGTTGCACGACGGGCGACTCGGCCTCGATCCGCTTGGGGGTCCGCACGGGCGTCGTGATGATCACCCTCTCGTCATCCGAGAGAGGCTCGACGGGCGCTGCACGCCTGAGCCGCTCGACCAGATCGAAGTAGACAGCGGACGCGCCATTCACCTCGAGGTGCCGGAACTCCAGACAGTCGATCTCGAGAAAGCTGAGCTGCTTGATCCGGCGCACGAAGGCGTCGGTCACGCGTTCGACGATGAACAGGATTCGGGGCGGGCGTGTCGCTGACACATTCGCCATCGGATAGAGGCGTCGGAGCGTATCGGGGTACTCGCGGCACCAGGAGTACGCGTCCATGACTCGCAGGAGGAGACCTTCGTCCGCAGCGAAGTCGAGAGCGACGAGCACCAGCGCTTTTCTGGCGTCGAGCGCGACCAAGTCGATCGCCGCTTGTCCGAGACAGAGGCGCGCGTCAATGACCCGGAGGCCAGGCTCGATGCCCTCGATGTTCTCGGCAACCAACTTCTCCAGGTTGCTGAGATCCGGGACTTCCAGCTTCTTGAACGTCGGTTTCATCCCTGTCTCCCGTGGCCTTGAGGTCTGTTCATACCCCGACTCAGAAGGAACACAGCAAACCCCAGACCAAAGGCGCCTTCACGCGCTAACCGATTGAAAGAGTGGCGAATCCCCCGGGGCGCCCCACAGCACCGCATCCCCGGCTGATCGGCTCATTCCTGACCAATGCCTCAATCACGCCGGCTGTGGGTTTCCGGAAGTCCTGAATTCCAGGCAACTTACGGAATTCCCGGCCCGAAGGTCTCAAGTGGTGCGTCAGTGACCAGCGGTGAGAATCTGGCCCGGTCCGGTGTCACTCCTCCGTGAGCTTTTTGCGCAGCGTCTGGCGGGAGATTCCCAGGATCTTCGCAGCCCTGCTCTTGTTCGCCTCGACCCGCTGCATGACCTGGTTGATGTAGGCGCGCTCCACTTCCGCGAGCGTCCGGAGCTCCTGCGGCCCCTCCTGACGCGGCAGTTCGACAACCTGCGCCGCGAACTGGAGAGGCAGGTGCTGCGGCTCGATAGACTCGGAATTGCCCAGGATGACGAGGCGCTCGATGAGGTTGCGCAGCTCGCGCACGTTGCCCGGCCAGGGGTAGTTGAGCAGGAGGCGCTCGGTCTCGGGCGTGAACCCCTTGATCGATTTGTGCGAGCGCACGTTCGACTCCGTGAGGAAGTGCCGGGCGAGCGGCATGGTGTCCTCCCGGCGCTCGCGGAGCGGCGGAATGTGGATCGGAATGACGTTCAGACGGTAGAAGAGATCCTCGCGGAACTGCCCTTCCTTGACGCGGGTCTCAAGCGGCCGATTGCTCGCCGTGATGACGCGCAGGTCCACCCTGATGTCGCGCGTGCCACCGACGCGCCGGAACACGCGCTCCTGCAGGACCCGCAGGAACTTCGCCTGGCTGTTGAACGACATCTCGCTCACCTCGTCGAGGAAGAGCGTGCCCCGGTCGGCGAGCTCCATCAGCCCTTTCTTGGCGGACTTTGCGTCGGTAAACGCGCCCTTCTCGTGGCCGAACAGCTCGCTCT
Source organism: Candidatus Rokuibacteriota bacterium (assembly GCA_003220675.1). Taxonomy (GTDB): domain Bacteria; phylum Methylomirabilota; class Methylomirabilia; order Rokubacteriales; family CSP1-6; genus 20CM-2-70-11. Next base: position 1,955 of record QHTD01000182.1, read on the forward strand.
CGAAGAGCGTCTCCGTGATGGCGGCGCAGTTGACCTCCATGAACGGGAAGTCGCGCCGCGCGCTCTCGTAGTGCAGGCCACGCGCCACGAGCTCTTTCCCCGTTCCGCTGTCGCCCTGGATCAGGATCGTCTGCGCCTCACTCCGTGCGACCTTGCGGATGAGGTCGCGGAGGTTGCGGGTGGACTCGGAGTCACCGATGAGCTGGTCGACCCCGTACTGCTTCTCCTGCAGGCCGTGCAAACGCCGAATCTCGCGCTTGGCCCTGATCTCGTCCAGCGCGCGCGAGACGGCGAGCTTGAGCTTCTCGAGGTGCTCGAAGGGCTTCTCGATGTAGTCGGTCGCGCCGACCTTGATCGCTTCCACCGCACTCTGGATCTGGCCGAAGCCCGTGATGATGATCACGGCAACTCCTGGGTGCCGGTTCTTCAGGGTCCGGAGGACGTCCATGCCGTCCATGTCCGGGAGGCGGAGATCGAGGAGCACGAGGTCCGGGCTCATCTCGTCGGCCATCTGGATCCCTTCGCTCCCCGTGCCAGCGCCCTGGACCTCGATCTGGTCCGGCGCCAGGACCCGGGCCACGAGGGTCCGGATGTTCCGCTCGTCGTCCACCACGAGGACGTTGTCCATAATTCTAAAGTAGCTGAGCGTGAAGGACGATTCGCCCAATTTCTTACCACACGGAGAGCCCACAACAGGACGTACGTCTCCCTGGTGGTGCCCCTACCCGCGGACCGGTCTCAAGCCCGGCGCGTCGCCCTTGACGTCAGTGGTGGCAGGTGACGCAGTCGAGCGGGGCCCGCGCGCTGTGCGCGGCATTCTGCTGGCGGTGGCAGGCCACGCACCATCCCATCGTGAGCGGGCGCGGCGGCGGCTTGAAACCAACGAGCTTCTTCAGGTCGTCGGCGAGCGACGGCCCGGTTTCGGCCCCGACCATCCGCATGCGCTCGATCGGGCCGTGGCACGTCTGGCACGCGAGGCCGAACCGCACGTGGGCCTTGTGAGTGAAGTAGGTGAACTCGGGGAGTTTGAAGATCCGGACCCACGGGATCGGCTGCCCGCGACCCGCGTACTCCTGGATCTTGGCGATCTCGGGATTGTCCAGCGCGCCGATGATCTTGTGGCATCCCAGGCAGCGTTCCACCGACGGAAGGCCCGCGTACTCGGAGCGCCGGGCGTCGGCATGGCAGTACTGGCAGTCCATCCGGTACTTGCCGGCGTGGATGAGGTGGCTGAAGAAGATCGGCTGCGTGGGCGCTCGGGGCGCCGTCACGATCGGGACCACGGCCGCGGCGCGGAACGGTGGCGACGCGAGCGAGCGCACGTGGAGGATCACCTGGCGGATCTGCGCGTCGCTCAGGTATTCGCCGAACGCGGGCATGCCCGGCGAGAGCCCCTCGACCGACCCGCCGTGCCTGATGACGTTGGCGAGGAAGTCGTCGGGCAGCCCATTCATGAGGCGGCCGTCGGCGAGGTTCGAGGGCTTGGTGGCGAAGCCGGCGGCCGAGGGGCCGTCGCCCTGCCCCGACGGGCCGTGACAGAGTGCGCATTGCGTGGCATAGAGCGCCTGGCCCGGTTGGAGATCGAGGGCCGCCGGCGCCGAGCCGGCCCAGGTGGGCGACCCCAGCCAGATGAGGACCGCGATGAGAACGACCGTGACACTGAAACCGGGGCGGAGCGCGCGCCCTGCCCGGGTCGAGCCGGTGTTCACGCTACTCTTTGATCACCTGCTCCCGGCGTCGGAGATAGCCGTGTCGCACGGCGCTGTACATGTCGACCACGCTCTCCTCGAAGCCCTGGAACAGGTCGAGGTTCAGCGAGCGGTCGGTCACCGTGTCGCCGGCCTCCATACCCACCCGTGTCCAGAGGAACGGCAGCACGTAGGACAGCGGATCCATCGCCCCGTCGACGGCCTTGCCGATCCCGTCACGCACCGTCAGCGGAGGGAGGAACGGCAGGACCAGGTACGGGCCGGGCCCTGCGCCCCAGACGCCAAGCGTCTGGCCGAAGTCCTCGCTGCTCTTCTCGATCTCCCAGTACTTCGCAGCGTCGAAGAGCCCGCCGATGCCGAAGGTGCTGTTGATCAGGAACCGCCCGACTTCACGCCCCGCCCCCCTCCACTTGCCCTGGAGCAGGTTATTGACCGCGCGCGGGACGAACCGGATGTTGTCGAAGCCGCTGGCGATCAGCAGCTGGAAGGGCTCCGGCATGATCTTGTTGTAGACCTGCGCTGCAGGTTTCAGGAGGTACCTGTCGAGCCTCCGGTTGAACTCGAACATCCTCTCGTTGAACGGCTCCCAGGGATCGTAGTCCTCCTCGATCTCCTCACCGTTCGAGGTCGTGGGCGCCACCTCGCGCGCGCGTTGCGTCTGCGCGACCGCGGGCGCCCCGCCCTCGTCGCCCTCGGTGGCCACGCTCTCCTGCCCGCCCGTGAGGAGCGGGCTCCCGGCCGCCGTGGTCGCGACCTCCTCCGCGGCGAGCTCACGCGCCGCGCCGACACCGTTCGGTGACGCGGACGAACCAGCCAACGGCACCGAGTCGGCGCGAAAGGCGGACAGGGTCCCGCACCCGCCGAGGAGTAGTGCGAGAATGGTGGGCGCTAGGAGGGCTGTACTGCCGCGAGAGTTGACAGCCGCGAACGGAGACAAAACGGACCCTCCGGTGGTGGCGCCGCGTGTGAGTTCGGAAAACCCGTGACAATATATATCGGAAGCCGAGCCTCGTTCTGCGAATTTACACGCTCGCCCCGGACCGGAGGGACACGAGTCGTGGTTGTGCGGCCGCGCGCAGGAGCGTATGGTGGTGGGGAGCGTTCGGAGGCCGGGACGCCGAGGGAGATATAGTGAGTCGGACCCGAGTGCGAGATTTCTGGTGCCAGGTGGTCCAGGAGACTGTCCAGATCGGGCTGCGCAGGTCGAGCGGGTTCGGACGGCCCCGAGGGTATTTCGTCCAGTGTAATCAGCTCGATTGCCAGTACGTCGAGGAGAACAAGCCGCCCTGCCCGCTTCACATCGACATGTTCGCCGACGAGATCAGAGCCGCGGAGGAGGCGCGCCGAGACCGCAACGGCTAGGCGCCGCTGAGGCCCCCTTCGATCCTCAGCGAGCCCGGACCACCAGCGTCGTGAGCACGCCGAGGTACTGCCGGGCCACTCGAAGGACATCCGCGACCGACACCGCCTCAACGGCCCGCTGGTAGCGCTCCGGAAGATCGCGAGCCTGCCCCTCGATCTCGTAGAAAGCGAGATACCACGCCAGGCGCTCGTTCGTGCGCCGGTCCATGACGTAGCGGCCGAGCAGGTAGCCCTTCGCACGCGCGAGCTCGTCGGCCGAGACGGGTTCGCGGCGGATCCGCTCGACCTCGCCGAGGAGGGCCGATTCCGCCTTCTGCGCGTTCTCGGGCGCAGTGCCCAGATAGAGCACGAGCGCTCCGGGCTCGCGCACGGGGTCGTAGTAGGAGGTCGCGGTATAGGCGAGGCCCTGCTTGTCGCGCAGCTCTGCGAAGAGCCGCCCGGCCATGCCGCCGCCGAGGATCGTGGAGAGCACTTTCACGGCGGCGTGGTCAGGATGATCGAGAGGGGGCGCGAGGGCACCCATCAGGATTTGGGACTGCTGAGCCGGCATCTCGATCTCAACCCGCTTGGCGGACGCGACCGGTGCCGGAATCGGCGGATCGGCGGCCGCGCCGCCTCGCGCCATGCCACCGAAAAGGCGCCGGGCCTCGCCGAGGACCTCGGACGCCGCGACCTGGCCGCTGACGGCGAGCACCATCCGTTCCGGTCGGTAGCCCGCGCGGTAGGCCGCGGCGATCGCGGCGTGGTCGATGCGCGCGAGCGACTCGGGCGTGCCCAAGACGGGCAGCGCGTACGGATGCGAACCGTAGAGGGCGGCGTAGAACGCGTCGACGGCGCGCGACGGCGCGTTGTCACGTCGCTTCTGGACGCGGCTCAGCAGCCACTCCCGTTCCCGGTCCACCTCGTCGGGCCGGAGCTTCGGCTCGAGCGCGAGCTCCGCCACGAGGCCGAGCACGTCGCGCCAGAAGCGCGCGAGCGACGACGCGCGCACCTCCGAGTAGTCCACGTCGCCCGTCGCGCTGATCTTGCCGCCGAGCGCCGCGACCGCCTCGGCAAGCTCGCTGCCGCTCCGCTTCGCGGTGCCCTTCACCATCACCGCGTGGACGAAGTTGGAGATTCCGACGGTTGCCGGCCGCTCCCAGCGCGTCCCCATCTTCACGAGCAGCGACACGGCGACGACCGGCGCCACGGGGTTCTCACGCACGATGACCGTCAGGCCGTTGTCGAGCCGCTCGTGGCGGATCTGGGCGCCTGCCGCGGACGGGGGAGCGAGGGCGCCGACGGCCAGCAGGCCGACGAGACCGAGGAGCGCCGGGCGGCACGACGGCGGCTTCACTTCGCGGTCCCCTCCGGAACGAAACGCACGCGCGCGTAGTTGTCGTCGCCGAAGTACTTGCGCGCGACGGCCTGGATCTGCGCAGCCGTGATCTGGCGGAGCCGCCCGAGGTAGGCGATCTCGTCCTCGAGTGTCCAGGTGGTCTCGGCCTGCCCGTAGGACTTCGCGAGCCCCTCCGCCGTCTCGATGTCGAACGCGTACGAGGACTCCGCGGTGATGATCGCCCGCTGCCGCTCCGCCTCCGTCACGCCCGTCTCGCGTACCTTCCGGATCACGTCGAGGATCGCGGCCTCCGCCTTCGTCACGTTCTGCCCGTCGAGCCGCGCGTTGACCGTGACGAGGCCCGCCGTCTGCCAGGCGCCGTAGCCCGCCTCGATCGAGGACACGAGGCGCAGCCCCTCGCGGACCGCCTGGTTCAGGCGGGAGCTCGGCGAGTCGCCCAGGATGTAGGTGAGCAGGTCCACAGGGTAGATGTCCTCGTTCCCGGTCGGCGCCGTCTTCCACGCGAGGCCGAGGTACGCCTGCTTCTCGGGGCGCGAGACATCTACGCGCCGGCTCGCGTCGATCGCGGGCGGCGGCGGCAGCTCGGGGCGCCCGCCCGGCCGCGACGGGATCTTCCCAAAGGCCGCGGCCACAGCGGACCGGACCTCCGCGGGCTTCACGGCGCCGATGACGACCACCACCATGTTCTTCGGTACGAAGTACTTCCGATAGAACGCGAGCAGCCGGTCGCGCCGCAGGCGCTCGATGAACTCGTGCGTGCCGAGGATCTGCCGGCCGTACGGGTGCGGCGAGTACGCCACCTCGTAGAGGCGGCGCAGGAGGAACTTGTCCGGGTCGTCTTCGACGAGGTTCATCTCCTCGAAGACGACCTTCTTCTCGCTTTCGATCTCGTCGGGAGGGAAGCTCGCGTTGACGGCGAGGTCCGCGAGGAGCTCGACCGTCGCGCGAAGGTGCTTGACCGGTACGACGAAGTCGTAATGCGTCGTGTCGTACGAGGTGAACGCGTTGCTCGTCCCGCCGAACCCCTCGATCATGCGATCGATCGACCCGGGCGGTCGCGTTCGCGTGCCCTTGAAGATCATGTGCTCGATGTAGTGCGCGAGCCCGAGCTCGTCGGGGGCCTCGTCGCGGCCGCCCATCCGCATCCAGAGCTGCACCGCCACGACGTCGCTGGCGCGGTGCTCCTGGACGATCAGCACGACCCCGTTCGGCAGGACCTCGCGGATCGGCTTCGGCGGCCCGGCAGACGTCGCCGAGTAGGCGCCCGCCGCCGCGCACCCCGACGTCAGGAGCAGGAACACACCGAGGAAGGCCACGCGACTGCCGTGTCCAGTGACCATGTCGCCAGAGTCTCTACGGTTCATACGGCTCAGTCAAGGCATGCGGATTTCCGCGGTCGCGACCGTCGCCGTCCGCCGCTCGCGGCGTCGGCGCACCGCGCGGAGGGCGACGTCGCCGAGGCGGATCGAGAGCAGGAGGACGAGCGTGGCCACGTACCAGTACTGGTCCGTCCGCCCAACCTTCGCCAGCCAGAGGAAGTGGACGCAACCCGCCACCCCGGCGAGGTACACGAGCCGGTGCAGGCGCCGCCACCTGCGGGCGCCCAGCCGCTTGATCATCCCGGCGGTCGACGTGGCGGCGAGCGGGATCAGCGAGAGGAGCCCCAGCATGCCCATGGTGATGTAGGGCCGCTTGACGATGTCCTCCCACATCCGGTGCCAGTCGAAGAAGAAGTCGAGCACGATCCACACGCTGAAATGGAGGCACACGTAGAAGAACGCGAAGAGCCCCAGGAGCCGCCGCAGCGTGATCGGCCACGAGACGCCGAGGACGAGCCGGATCGGCGTCATCGCGAGCGAGGCCAGGAGGATCCGGAGCGTCCAGTCGCCGAGCGTGGTCGTGACGAAGCTGATGGGGTTCGCCGTGAGGTCGTCGCGCGCATACCAGTACACGAGCGTCCCCAGAGGTACCAGACACCCCCCCCAGATCGCCGCCTTGAGCGCGATGCGGGCGCGGCGCGACACGGGACGCTTTAGTAGTCCTTCCGAAGGTCCATGCCGGTGTAGAGGTGCGCCACCTGATCGGCGTATCCGTTGAACGGAAGCGTGGGGCGGCGTCGGAACTCGCCGATCCGCCGCTCGGTCGCCTGGCTCCAGCGCGGGTGGTCGACGGCGGGGTTGACGTTCGAGTAGAAGCCGTACTCCTGGGGGGCGGCCTTGTTCCACGCGGTCGGCGGCTCGGCGCTCGTGAGCCGGATCCGCACGATCGACTTCGCGCTCTTGAAGCCGTACTTCCAGGGCACGACCACGCGGATCGGCGCGCCGTTCTGGTTCGGCAGGACCTGGCCGTACATGCCGACCGTCAGGAGCGTCAACGGGTGGAGTGCCTCGTCGAGTCGCAGCCCCTCGGTGTACGGCCAGTCGAGCGCGAACCCGAAGAAGCCGGGCCGCTGGCCGGGGAACTGCTTCGGGTCGAGCAGCGTGACGAACTCGACGTACTTCGCCTGCGCCGTCGGCTCGACCCGCTTGAGCAGCGACGCGAGCGGGAAGCCGATCCAGGGGATGACCATGGACCATCCCTCGACGCAGCGGAGCGCGTAGACGCGCTCCTCGACGGGGAAGAGCCGGAACAGCTCGTCGATGTCGTACGTCTTCGGCTTGTGCACGAGCCCGTCCACCTGGACCGTCCACGGCCGCGGCTTGAGCGCGGGCGCGAGCCGCGCGGGATCGTCCTTGTTGACGCCGAACTCGTAGAAGTTGTTGTAGGTCGTCGCGGCCTCGAACTTTGTCGGCGGCTCCCTGAGGCTCTGCGCGTCGTTGCGGGTCGCCGTGAGCGGCTGGCCCGGCGGGGTCACCGCGGCGCTCTCGCCGGGCAGGAGTGTCAGCGCGGCGGCGCCGACCATCCACTCCCGACGGCTCAGGTAGAGTTTCGCGTCGGTGATGTCGTTGGACGTGAACCGGGGCGCGCGTCTGATCAGCATGCTGCGAACGCCTCCTTGCTCCTCACCAGGATCTCACAGGGTGGCGAACTTGTAACCCTGGCCGTGGACGGTCAAGATCCAGCGGGGTCGGTCAGGATCGGCCTCGAACTTCCGCCGGAGCCTCAGGATATGGGTGTCCACCGTGCGCGTCGTGGGGAACCGCTCGTAGCCCCACACCTCGTCGAGCAGCCGCTCGCGGGTGACCACCTCACCCCTGTGCTCGACCAGGAACGCGAGAAGGTCGAACTCCTTCCGCGTCATCCGCATCTCCTCGCCCGCCTTGAACACCTGCCGGCCGCGGAGGCGAATGCGCACGTCGCCGAACGCAAACTCGGCGAATTTCTGCCGCGGCCCCGGGCGCCGCAGCACCGCGCGCACGCGAGCGAGGAGCTCGCGCAGCGAGAAGGGCTTGGTGACGTAGTCGTCGGCGCCCAGCTCGAGCCCGAGCACACGGTCCACCTCGGCGCCGCGCGCCGTGAGCATGATCACCGGCACGTCGATGCCCTTCCGCCGCAGCTCGCGACAGACGTCCCAGCCGCTCATCCGCGGCAGCATGAGGTCGAGGAGCACCAGGTCGGGCGCGTCGCTCATGGCCAGCGCGAGCGCGTCCTCGCCGTTCGTCGCCGAGGTGGTCTGGTAGCCCTCGAAGCGCAGGTTGTCCTCGAGGCCGCGCACGATCTCGGGCTGATCGTCCACGATCAGGATCCTAGGCATCGCCCCTCACGGGGAGCCACAGGGTGAAGCGGCTCCCCGCGCCCGCCTGGCTCTCGACCGTGACGCGGCCGTGATGGGCCTCCGCCACGTGCTTCACCAGCGCGAGGCCCACGCCAGTGCCCCTCCGCCCCTGAGTCTCGCTCCGCCCCACCCGGTAGAATTTCTCGAAGATCTTCCTCTGCTCCTCCGCGGGGATCCCCATGCCCTCGTCCGCGACCGAGATCGCGAGTTCGCCGTGGACGAGCACCGCGTCCACGGCGATCGCACGACGGTGGCGCGAGTACTTGATCGCGTTGTCGATCAGGTTGGCCAGCGCCTGGCCGACGGCGTCGGTATCCATCGGCACCTCGGGCAGGTCGGGCGCCACCCGGGTCTCGACCTTGAAGCCCCCCTGAGCGAGGGGGTACGCGAACGCCTCGAGCGTGTCCCGGATCAAGGGCTCGACGGCCGTGGGCACGATGTCGTAGGTCCGCCGCCCGCCCTCGATCCGCGAGAAGTCGAGCACGTTGTCGATGAGGCGGGAGAGCCGCTCGCTCTCGCGGGTGATCACCCGGTAGTACTCCTGACGCCGCGCCGCGTCGGTCACCCGTCCCATCTCGAGCGTCTCGCCGAACATCCGGATGACCGACAGCGGCGTCTTCAGATCGTGGGACACGTTCGCGACGAAATCGGATTTGAGCTGGGCCATCTCGGCTTCCCGGCGCATGAGCCGCCAGGCGAGGACGAGGCCCGCGAGGATGACGATGAGGAGCGCGCCGAAGGCCGCGGTAAAGATGACAACCTGCCGTCGGACCGTCTGCCGGGGAGACGCTCCGGGGGGCAGGTAGACCGCCACGCTCCAGCTCGGGAGGCCTTCGCGGAAGGTGACCGACAGAACGCGCTCGGCCCGGTCGAGTGACGCGCGGCTGTAGACGGGACGCCCCTGGTGGTCGAGGATCGCGACGATGGTCGGCGACTCGAGCCCGCCGAGCGTCGCCTCGAAGATGTCCTCGCGGAGCGCGTCGAGATCGGGGGCGAAGGCCACGAGCACCGGCTCGCCGTGCGACTTGAGGAGGGCCACCAGGAGCACCTCTCCGCGGGAGACCACCTCGCGCTTGCCGCCTCGATCCCAGAAGCCTGGCGTGATCTGCGCGAGCAGGGGACGGAAGACCGCAGCGTCGTCGTCCCGCCACGCCGTCGGGTGGAGGAGACGGCCGCGGCGGTCGAAGATGTAGAGACGGCGGACGAGCCGGGATTGCGCGACCAGCTCATCGAGCGTGCGGTCGTCCACGCCGACGCCCGACAAGAGGACCTGGAGTCGGTCGAGGAACGCGTCCTCGGCGTGACGCAGCATCATCTCCACCTTCTCCGTGGCCATCGCCGCGACGTCGCGCGCCTGCTCGCGGAAGAGCTGGTCCGCCGCGGTCTCCCACTGCCGCAGGGAAACGTAGCCCAACCCGGCCACGATCGTGGCGGGCGCCACGATCGCGACGAAGGCGAGGATCGAGAACCGTGCCGACGGCGAGCGGATCCCGCTCGTCAGCGACCCTCCGCGAGGAGCCGCCGGATCATCGCCTCGGTCTCCTCGTAGTCGCCCTCGCCGATGTGCCGGTACCGGACGACCCCCTTCCGGTCCACGAGGACGAGCGTGGGCCAGGCCCTGACGCCGAACCGCTTCCAGATGCCGAGGTCGTTGTCCTGGACGACCGGGTATCGCACACCGAGTCGCCGCGTCGCGTCCGCGACCTTCTCGTACGGCTTCTCCCAGAAGAACTCGGGGCTGTGGACGCCGACGACGGTCAGCCCGAGGGCCTCAAACCGCTGGTGCCACGCCCGCAACTGCGGGATCACGTTGCGGCAGTTGATTCAGCCGTAGGTCCAGAACTCGACGAGGACCACGCGGCCGCGCAGCCCCTCCGTCGTCAGGGGCCCACCGTTGATCCACCGCTCCCCCGCGACGTCGGGCGCGGGGTCGCCGATCCGCGGTGTCTGGCCGGCTGCGAGCACGCCCCGGAACGCAGTGAGCGCGACGAGCAGCACGACGACGATGAGCCCGGGACGGCGCACGGCTACTCCTTCTTCTCCATCGTCTTGTCGTCCTGTGTCATCATCTTATCGCCCTCCACGCCTCCGTGGTCGAGATCGAGCTCCCGTACGTCTGCCGCCATTGTCGGCGTTGCCGCGGGCCGGCTCGTCAACACCGTGTGAATTCTTGATGAGCTCCGCCGTGCCGAGGACCCCGGCGGTCGCGTCGAAGCGGAGACGCATCGCTCCGGCGCGTGGCGGTGTCTAAGTGGAGACGGAGCCATGGGACGGAACGTGCTCAACGGTCCCGCCCCGGACGCGCTCGACCTGGGCGCGGGGGCGGTTCTGACGGCGCCACGCGTGTCGATCGTCATCCCGGCGCGGAACGACGCCGACGCGCTCGCGCGCACACTCGACCATCTCGGTGGCCTCGAGGGCATCGCCGCGAGTGAGGTCATCGTGGCCGCGTCGGGCGACCCGGAGGCGACGGCGTGGGCCGCGGCCGGGCGAGCGCGGCTCCTCCAGCCCGACGGCTCGACGCGCGCCGAGCTCATGAACGCGGGCGCGGCGGCGGCGCGCGGCGACGTGCTGTTCTTCCTGCACGCCGACTCGTTCCCGCCGCGGGACGCGCTCGCGCGCATCCGGGCGGCGCTCTCCGACCCGCGCGTCGTGGGCGGCGCGTTCGAGCACCTGTTCGCCGAGCCGTCGGTGAGCCTGCGCCTCATCACCTGGATCAACCGCGTCCGCTACCGGCTCACTCGCAACTATTACGGCGATCAGGGGATCTTCGCGCGCGCGTCGGTCTTCTGTGAGCTCGGCGGCTACAGGGGCCTCCGGCTCATGGAGGACCTCGACTTCGCACGGCGGCTCAGGCGCCGCGGACGGAGCGTCCTCCTCCGGGAGCCGTTGCGCACGTCCGGGCGCCGCTTCCTCGCCCGAGGGCCGTGGCGCACCTTCTTGTTCATCGTGTGGCTCCTGGGATTGCACACGCTCGGCTTCGACACCGAGCGCTACGCCGAGCGCTGGCGCGGCCCCGCCGACCGCACGCCGGGCACACCCTGGCCGAAGGGCGCGCGGCCGTGAGCATCCTGGTCACCGGCGCCACGGGCTTCATCGGGCGTGAGGTCGTCCAGCGGCTCCTCGCCGCCCGGCGCCACGTCCTGGCCCTCGCGCGCACCTCGGACGGCGTCCCGGCGGTCGAGCGCGTCGTCGCGGCGCTCGGCGACGCCCCGCCGGGCGCGGACCTCGACGTCCTCGAGGGCGACCTCGCCGCGCCGGACTGCGGCCTCGCGCGCGAGGAGTGGCAGCGCCTCCGCGCGACGATCGAGACCGTCATCCACTGCGCGGGCGATACACGCTTCGAGCCGACCGCGATGGCGCCTTACGTCGCCGGGCACGTCCACGGCCCGCTCCGCCTCCTCGAGGGGCTCGCGGGCGGGCGGCTCGCCCGCTGGGCGCACCTGTCGACCGCCTTCGTGTGCGGGCAACGGTCGGGCACGATCCTCGAGCGCGAGGACGACACCGGGCAGGCCTTTCACAACGCCTACGAGCGCGTCAAGCTCGAGGCTGAGCGCGTGATCCAGACTGCGAGCGCGGGATGGGGCGTGGACGTGCGCGTCTTCCGTCCGAGCATCGTGGTCGGTGCCGCGCCGGCCACCGCCGGCGGCAACCCCTCGAACCTGTTCTTCGACTTCATCCGCATGCTCGCGTCGCTCGCCGGGCTGCCGGGCGGAGCGCGGCTCCGGCTCCGCGTCGCGGCCGCGCCGCACGCCCGCTTCAACATCGTGCCCGTCGACCACGTCGCGACGGCCCTCGTCGCCCTCGCCGAGCGCGGGGACTGCGCGGACCAGACGCTCCACCTGGTGGTCCGCGACGCGCCGACGCAGGCCGAGATGCTCCGGATGATCACGGAGCGGCTCGGCGTCCACGGCGTCCGCCTCGTCGACGCCCGCCGCGAGCCGTTCGACGAGCCGTCGCCCTTCGAGCGCGCGGTCGCGCAGATGCTCGAGCCGTACCGCGCCTACTTGACGCAGGACGTGCGGTTCGACGACGCGACCGCGGCCCGGCTCCTCGCACGCTGCGGGATCGAGCGCCCGCGCCTGACGCCTGACGTCGTCCACCGTCTCATCGACCAAGCCCTCGGCGCCGCCGAGTCGCGACGCGCGGCCCTGCCGCGGTTCAGGGACTGATGCGCCGGCGTCTCCTCGCCCTCGCGCTCGGCTGCGCCGTCTGCCTGACCGGCGCCGCGGCCTGGGCCCAGTCGCCGCTTGTGGCCGAGCTCGAGGTGGTCGCGACGCGCTATCACGAGAACCCGGCGCGCCTCGACGCCCTCCGCGAGGGGCTCGAGCAGGCGGCCCGCACGGACCCAGACGTCGACACCCTCATCGCGCTCGCGCGCGTCTGCTTCATCTGGGGCGACATCCGTGCGACGACCGTCGAGCAGAAGCTCGAGGCGTACGACCGCGGCCGGCGAGCCGCCCGGCTCGCCGTCGAGCGCGCGCCGCGCAGCGCCGCTGCCCACTTCTGGCTCGCGACGAACACGGCACGCTGGGGACAGACGAAGGGCGTCCTGCGCTCGCTCTTCCTGCTGCCGACCGTCCAGGAGGAGATCGGCACGGTTCTCGACCTGGACGCGGGCTTCACCGCCGTCTACGCGCTCGCGGGCCATGTGTACTACGAGGTGCCGAGGATCTTCGGCGGCGACCTCGATCGCGCCGAGCAGATGTTCCGGCAGGGACTCACCCAGGACAAGGATGCGGGCGAAGCCCGGGCGCTCCTCACGTCGATCGGGGGCGAGTTGTAGATGCGGCTGCTGCAGGCGTTCCTCCGGCGCTACGCGCACGACGAGGCGCGCGCCCTCCTGCCCTGGGTCAGGGGCCCGCGTCTCCTGGACCTCGGGGCGGGCGAGGGCTGGGTCGCCGAGGCGCTACGGACCCGCGCTGCCGTGTGGGCCTGCGCGGTCGATGTCGGGCCCTTCAGGCTCGCGACGGAGCCCTACGTCGTCTACGACGGCGCCCGGCTTCCCTTCGGCGACGGCGCGTTCGACACCACGCTGCTGTCGCTGGCGCTCCACCACGCAGAGACGCCCGAGGCCGTGCTCGACGAGGCGGTGCGCGTGACGCGCGGGCGCCTGCTCGTCGTCGAGTCCGTCTACCGCGACCGCGTCGAGCGTTTCTGGCTGGACCTGCTCGACGGCCACCTGAACCGGCACCGCCACGGCGGGCGCATGAACGTGCCGCTCGCGTTCAGACGCCCCGCCGAGTGGCGGGCGCTCTTCGAGTCGCGGGGCCTGCGGGTCGTGGCCACCGACTGGCTCGGCTCGCGGCTCGAGCGGCTGGTCCACCACCCGTTGCTCTACGTCCTGGACACGTGAGCGCGGGTCACACCGACCCGTCGGCCTACACGATCTCGTCGGTGCGGGAGGTGGTCTCGCCGAAGCGGCCCATCGCGTACGGCGGCAGCCCGCGGTAGACCTCCTCGAGCCGCAGATTGATCTCCCGATTCGCGAGCGCGAAGAGGCTCCGTCCCTCCCGGTCCCCCTCGACGAGAAAGGGGCCGAGCCGCTCGACCTCGAGCACCCAGAGGGCCTGGGCGATCCCGAGCGCTTCGAGCCAGTGGACGTCGAGGACGCGCGTGATGCATCGGCCGTACGCGGCGCCCATCCCGTAGCCCACCGTCGTGAGGTAGACGGCCCCGTGCGGCACGAACCACTCGCGGTACGCGAGCTCGGTGAGCCCCGCCTTGCCGACGACGACCTTCGCGCCCGAGCGCTCGAACCACCGGCTCATCGACTTGCCGAAGCGAAAGCTCGCCGTGGCGGTGACGGCTTCGACAGCGTACGTCCCGTCCGGCCGGCCGGTCGCGGCGGGAGAGCAGTGGAAGTTGACGTTGGTGAGCGCCCGGACGCTGGCGGGGAAGTCCACGCCCTGCTCGACGACCTTGCGGTACACGCCCTCACGGGCCGTGTAGAGGACGCCCGAGATATAGACGACGTCGCCCAGCTTGAGGCGCCCGATGTCCGCTGAGCCGACGGGCGTCGTCAGCTCGACCTCGTCCATCCTGACGTCGTCGAGCCGCTCCGCCGGCTTCACGGTACCGGGGTCCGGCCTCATTCGATCCCCTCGCGGCGGTAGTAGTCGGTGAACCACATGGGGTCCGCCCGGAACTCGACCCGCCCGTCGGAGTGGATCCGCGCGGTCGCCCGCCGCGACGAGAGACAGAAGCTGTGCATCCCGACGGGCAGGCCGCCCGTGTGCGTGTAAGCCACCTCGATGTGCGTGGCGACGACGAGCGACGTGCCGGCGAACCCCATCGCGCCGATGCCGACGTAATTGCCGAGCGCGGTCAGCTCCTCCTCGAGCGCCGCGACCGCCGGCTCGGGGTTCCGGCTGCCGACGACGCGCAGGCACGCCGCTTCCTTACCAAGGCGCACGCACGTGTCCTTCGAGCCGCCGAGGCCGAGCCCGACGATCGCCGGCTGGCACGCGAGGCCGCGCTTGCCGAACTCCACCAGCGTGTCGACGAAGAACCGCCTGATGCCGGCGACCCCGTCCGTCGGGAAGAGCATGCGGTAGTCGGTGCCAAAGAGCCCCCCTTTGTGGACCGCGGTGATATCGATCCAGTCCGCGCGCGGCTCGAACGCGTAGGTCACCTCGGGCGCATGGACGCCGACGTTGTTGTCGTGGTCCCTCCGCGTGAGCGGGTGGACCCGGTTGGGCCGGAGCGGGATCGAGGCGGTCGCGTCGGCAGTCGCCTTGCGGAGGGCGCGCTCGAGGGCGACGAACCCACCTTCGATCACGGCCTCGTTGCCCGCCCGCACGTAGTAGCGCGGCAGGCCGGTGTCGGCGCACATGGGCCGCCGATCGGCGGTTGCAATGTCCCAGTTTCGCTCCATCTCGGCGAGCACGAAGCGCGCGATCCGGTTCCGCTCGCACTCGCGTGCCTTCCGCACGCCGTCGCGGTAATCCGCCGGGATGTCGATGGCGGCGCGCGCCATCAACTCGCGCGCGGTATCTTCGACGAGCTTCTCCGGGATGGGCCGGGACACCTGCGATCCTCCGGCCCTAGATTATTACATCGCTGTCGTCTTGGCGCGGAGCGCTTTGGCGTGGTCGGGCGCCAGCCCCCAGGCGCAGGACGCGGCGGCGAGACCGCCGAGACCGAGGCTCACGAACGCCCAGCCCCACGTCGTGGGGAACGGGCCGGGCGCGTTCGTCAGGTCGAGGATCCGGCCGAACACGATCGGCGCGACCGCGCCGGCGCCGAAGCCGAGGAAGGAGCGCAGCGCGAGGGCCGCGCCCAGGTGCGCGGCACCGACCTCCTCAGTGAGCGCCGTCGAGAGCACCGGCGAGTCGCCGAGGGCCGTGAAGCCGTACACGGCGCCCACCACGAAGACGACCGCGACGGGCAGGCCGATGAGCCAGCCGAAGGTGAGCGAGCACACGGCGCTCGTCGCC
>QHTD01000292.1 GCA_003220675.1 Candidatus Rokuibacteriota bacterium
GAGGTACGACTGACGACGAACTTCTCGGCGAGGTCGCGCTCGGGCGGGAGCTGGTCGCCGCTCTTGAGCCGCCCCTCGGCGATCATCTGCTTGACCTGGCGGACGATCTCCTCGTAGATGCGCGTGGACTTGATCGGGGCGACCTCCATCGCCCGCTTCGCGCTCGGCGCGGTCGTCCGCTCTGGCTTCGGCTGATCCGGGTGACTCACAGGTTCTCGGGCACCCTGACCCGGTGGCGGTGCGCCCGCGCGAACCACCAGCCGCACGCGGTGACCACGAGGCCGACGACGAGCGGCACCGGATAGTGGAGGGGGCCGGCGACCTCGCCGAGCCCGCGCCTCACGATCGGATCCTCCATGAACATCTCACCGGCCACGTAACCGAGCAGGCCACCGCCGAGCCAGACGATCCACGCGTAACGGTTCATGAGGTGGGCGAGAAGGCCGGCTCCCCAGACGACGATGGGAAGCGAGAGCCCGACGCCGAACATGACGAGCAGGAGGTCACCGTGCGCCGCCGCAGCGATCGCGAGCACGTTGTCGAGGCTCATTGTCACGTCGGCGACGATGATAATCCAGATCGCCTCCCACAGCGACGCGCCGTGGCGGACGTCGCCGGCGCCGGCGGGGTCCGCCCGCACCAGCCTCACCGCGATCCAGAGGAGCAGGAGCCCTCCGAGGAGCTGCAGCAGTGGCACCCTGAGCAGCACGCTCACGATCGCGACGAAGACGAGCCGGAGCACGACCGCGCCGATCGCACCCCAGAGCTGCCCCACGATCCGCTTGCGCGGGGGCAGCGCCCGCACCGCCAGCGCGATGACGAGGGCGTTGTCGCCCGAGAGGAGGAGGTTCAAGACTCCGATGCTGAACAGGCGGAGCCAGAACTCGGGGTCGGCGATCACCGTCATCTAGATCTCTCGGGTCGCCCGGGGGATCGCCGGCACCCCGCGCAGCCGTCGCCACCAGGGCGTCAGCACCGGCAGGACGAAGAACAGGACCGCGACGGCGCTGATGACGCCGGCGATCGGCCGGGTCACGAAGATCGCGAGCGAGCCCTGTGACATGATCAGGCTCTGGCGGAGCGCATTCTCGGCCAGGTCGCCCAGGACGAGCGCCAGCACGAGGGGCGCGAGCGGATAGTCGAGCTTCTTGAAGACGTAGCCGACGACGCCGAAGATCACCATGTACCAGATATCGATCATGCTGTTGTGCACCGCGTACGAGCCGACCGCGCACACGACCACGATCACCGGGGTCAGGATCGCAAACGGAATTCGCAAGATCGCCGCGAAGAACGGCACGAAGGCCAGCACCATCAGCACGCCGATGACGTTGCCGGTATACATGCTCGCGATCAGGCCCCAGACGAAATCGGGCTTCTCCTTGAAGAGGAGCGGCCCGGGTTGGAGCCCCCAGATGATCAGCCCGCCCAGCATCACCGCAGCCGTAGGGGAGCCGGGGATCCCGAGCGTCAGCATGGGAAGCATGGCCGCCACGCCGGCGGCGTGCGCGGCCGTCTCCGGCGCCACCACGCCTTCCAGCTCGCCCTTCCCGAACCGCTCCGGGTTCCGGGAGAAGCGTTTGGCGAAGGCGTAGCTCATGAACGATGCGGGCGTGGCGCCGCCCGGCTTGAAGCCCATCCAGAACCCGATGAAGGAGCCCCGCACGAACGTGCGCGCATAGCGCGGCAGGATCCGCCAGGTATCGAACACGACCTTCAGGTTCATTCCCGTCCGGACGCCCTTGAAGCTCAGCCCCTCCTCGACGGACAGGAGGATCTCGCCCACGCCGAAGAGCCCGATGACCGCCACGATGAAGTCAAACCCCTTCATCAGGTCCACGAAGCCGAACGTCATTCGGAGCTGGCCCGTGACAATATCGAGCCCGACGGCCGCCAGGATGAACCCGAGCAGGATCGACACCAGCGACTTGAGCGGGTTGCCGCCGCCGAGCCCGACGAAACTCGAGAAGGTCAGGAGCTGGATCGCGAAGAACTCGGGGGGCCCGAACTTGAGCGCGATCTCCGCCAGGAGCGGCGCGAAGAACGTGATCAGCACGATCGAGAAGAGCGCGCCGACGAACGACGACGTGAACGCCGCCGTGAGCGCCTGGCCCCCCATCCCCTGGCGGGCGAGCGGGTAGCCGTCGAAGGTCGTGGCCACGGACCACGGCTCGCCCGGGATGTTGAAGAGGATGGAGGTGATCGCGCCGCCGAAGAGCGCCCCCCAGTAGAGCGACGTCAACAGGATGATCGCCGACGTGGGCGGCATCGTGAACGTGAGCGGCAAGAGGATCGCCACGCCGTTGGCGCCGCCGAGGCCCGGCAGGACGCCGATGATCGTGCCCAGGGTGATGCCGATGACCGCCACGAAGAGGTTGTACGGGCTGATCGCGATCTGGAAGCCGAGAAAGAGGTTCTCGATCCCCATCGCCTACTGCCCGAGCCACGCCTCGAGCGGCCCCTTGGGCATCGGCACCAGGAACCACTTCTCGAAGACGAAGAACGTCGCGAGCGGGAACAGGATCGCGACGGCGAGCACGGCCAGCCACGAGTGCCGACCGATCCAGCGCATGTAGAACCCGGTGTAAAAGGCCGCCGCGACGTAGAGCCCGAGCCACTGCGTGAGGGCGACGAGCGCCACCGCGGGCCAGAGCACCTTGAGGACGGGACCGAGCTGCGCGCGCGTGACGAAAGGCCTGGCGGCGGCTCGACGCGCCGCCTGCATCACGATCACGGCACAGGCGGCGATCATGAGCACGCCGAGTGAGAACGGAAAGAATCCGCTCTTCGGGCCGTCGGTCCCCCAGCCGATGCCGAGCCCGACGGCGTCGAAGACGACAACGCCGCCCAGCACCATCAGGAACGATGCGGTGACGAGGTCGGCGGTGCGCATTACTTCTTGAGCAGGCCGCCCTTCGCCATCAGCTCCTTGTGGAGCTGCTCGTTGCCTTCCACCCACTTGACGTATTCGGCCCCCGTGGCGAACGCGGGCTTCAGCGCGCCCTCGCCAAGATACTTCTGGAAGTCGGGGGTGTCGTAGACCTTCTTGAGGAACGCGACATACCAGTCCACGGCGTCCTTCGGCATGTCTGGGGGCCCGAAGATCCCGCGCAGCATCAGGTAGTGCACGTCCACGCCCAGGGCCTCCTTGACGGTCGGGATCTCCTTCCACTCGCCGACGGGGATGCGCGCCGTGTCGAAGACGGCAAGCGGGCGGACCCGCCCGGCCTTCCAGTGGCTCGCGCACTCGATCGGGTTGTTCACGGTCGAGTCGACGTGCTTGCCGACGAGGTTCACGCACACCTCGCCGCCGCCCTTGAATGGCACGTAGATGAACTTGAGGCCCAGCGCCTGCTCGAGCTGGATCGTGAGGATCTGGTCTTCCTGCGCCGAGCCCGTGCCGCCCATCTTCTTGCCCAACGGCTTCTCGTTCACGGCCGCGATGTACTCCTTGGCCGTCGTGTACGGCGTCTCCGCGTTCACCCAGAGGATGAACTGGTCGAGCGCCATCCGGGCGATCGGGGTGAGGTCGCGCCAGCTGAACGGAATGCCCGTGTGGAGTGGCGTCGTGAACAGATTCGAGAGCGTGATGATGATCGTGTGGGCGTCGCCCTTCTTGCTCTTGACGTCGAGGAAGCCCTCCGCGCCAGCGCCGCCGGACTTGTTCACGACGATGATCGGGCGAGGTGAGAGCTTGTGCTTCTCGGCGATGCCGGAGATCAGGCGCGCCATCTGGTCGGCGCCACCGCCGGTCCCGGCGGGCACGACGAACTCGATCGGCTTCGTAGGCTCCCAGGCAGCGCCGGCCGGCGCCGCTGCCAGGACGAGGACGAGAGCGAGAGCGGTCTTGAGCCCCATGGGCCAACTCCTTTCGGCGTGCACGCCGCAGTTCTCTCGGTGTCGCTGGCTGGCGACGGAAAATGGAACGGGCCGGACCCCTCCGGGGCCCGGCCCTGGTTCTACGAGACGATAGACCGAGCGGTCATCCGGTTGGCTACTTGACTTCCAGCGCCGCCTTGGTCGCGTCCAGACGGCGGAACGGCACGACGGCCGGAATCTCCCACTTCTCCCACATCTCGTTGACCTTCTTCTGGAAGTACTCCAGGTCCTCCTCGATGAAGTGGGCGAAGCGGCCCTGCTTCAGGAGGTACTCGCGCACGGGCTTGCGCGCCCGCCCCTCGACGATCGCCTTGGTCTTGCCGTAGTACTTCACCTGGCCGTCCTCGACCTCGTAGAGCGGGAAAATGCCGGTCTCGATCGCCAGCTCGCCGAGCTCGTGCGAGAGCATGGGATCGTAGTCCCAGCCCTTCGGGCACGGGTCGAGCGAGTGGATGAAGGTCGGGCCGCCGATCGTGAGCGCGCGGCGCACCTTGTTCATCATCTCAACGGCGT
>QHTD01000220.1 GCA_003220675.1 Candidatus Rokuibacteriota bacterium
AATCTATCACTACTCTTGAGCATGCACCCGCCATCGCATAGCATCGGACCCCGGAGCTGCCTTCTCCCGAGAAAGGAGATACGCGTGATGGATTGCTGCGGTCACGAGGGGCGTGGAAGCGGGGACGCGCGGTTCGAGATCCAGAAGGTCGCCGATGGAGTGCATGTCGCCGTGGCCGCCCCGGCCTACAAAGTGAACTCCAACACGGCGATCATCGAAAGTGACGACGGCGTGGTCATCGTCGACACGCACTCCAAGCCCTCGGCGGCTCGCGTGATCGTGGAGCGACTGCGCGACATCACGACGAAGCCCGTGCGTTACGTCGTGAACACGCACTTCCACTGGGACCACTGGCACGGCAACGAAGTGTACCCCGCCGCCTACCCGCACGCCGAGATCGTTACCAACCAGCTCACGCGCGAGGCGATGGTGACGAAGGGGCTCAAGCGCGTCCAGGACCACGTCCGCCAGGTCCCGCGCGAGATCGCCCAGCTCAAGGCCGATCTCGCGGCGGCCGGCGCGCCCGCGGAGCGCGCCAAGCTCGAGACCAGCGTGCGCCTGGCCGAGTCATACCTTGCCGAGGTCAAGGCGCTCAAGCCTGCTCTGCCGACGATCGCCTTCGAGCAGACGATGAAGCTCTATCGGCGCGACCGCGAGATCCATCTCCTCTACCTCGGCCGGGCCCACACCGAGGGTGACGTGTTCGTCTACCTGCCGAGGGAGAAGGTCGTCGTCACGGGCGACGCCGTCATCGGCTGGACGCCCTTCATGGGCGACGGCTATCCGGAGGACTGGACGGCCACGCTCGATCGCCTCGCCCAGCTCGACTTCACCACCATGATCATGGGCCACGGCTATGTGGCCGGCCGGAACTGGCTGAGCACGTTCCGGGGCTACATCCACGACATGGTTGGGGCCGTGCGTGACGAGGCCGCCGCCGGCGCCACGCTCGAGGAAGTCCAGCAGCGCGTGCCCGCGAAGCTCGCCCCGACCTACGAGAAGGCCTTTTCCGTCTACGGCCACTATCGCCCGTGGCGCCAGGGCATCATGGCCAATATCGAGCGCACGTACGCGATGGTGGGCTAGGCGGGCGCGTCACCCGTCAATCGTCGGGCGCCGGCAGGGCCTCGACCCGTCCTGGGCTCTCGCGGGCGCGCTCATTCTGCTCGGTGTGGACGCGGCGCATGAGCGGAACCAACGGCAGGATCGCAAGGAAGACCACAGAGATCAGCCAGAAGTCGTCGGCGTAGGCCATGACCTGCGCCTGCTCGGTCGTGCTGCGGTACAGCATCGCGAGCGCCTGGCGGCCGGCCGTGAACGCGTCGGCTCCCTGGCTCATGAAGTGGGCGGTCCATTCCTTGAGCCGCCTCGCCGTGTCGCCGCTCCAGACGTTCACATGGGCCGCCAGTGTGGTCTGGTGTTCCTGGCTGCGCCGGACGAGGAGGGTCGTGGCCAGCGCGACGCCGACGCTCCCGCCGACGTTGCGCACCACGTTGTAGGCGGCGGTGGCGTTGCCGAGACGCTCCAGGCGGATGGTGGCAAGCGTGAGCGTCTGGAGCGGCACAAAGATGAAGCCCATGGAGAACCCCTGAAGGAAGCGCGGCCACGCGAGACTCCAGTAATCCATGCCGAGTGTCAGCCGCGTCATGAGCGATGTCGCGAAGGCGCCCAGCAGGCACCCGCCAGCCAGCATGAGCCGCTGATCCATGCGCGCCACGAGACGTCCCGAGACCATGAGCGCCAGCATCGTGCCAAGCCCGCCGGGAGCCAGCACGAGGCCCGAGTTCCACGCGTCGTAGGCCAGCATCTTTTGCGTATACAGCGCGACCAGCAGCATGCTCGAGTTGAGCCCGAGGCCGACGAGAGCGATGCAGACGGTCCCGACTGCGAAGTTCCGGTCGTTGAACACGCTCAGGTCGAGGATCGGCTCGGTCGCCATCAGTTCGCGGATGAGGAAGCCGGCGAGCGTACACACCGCGAGGACGAACAGCACCACGATGAGGCCTGAGTCGAACCAGTCCTCCTTCTCTCCGAGGTCGAGCATGAGCTGCAGGAAGCCGAACCCAAACACCATAAGGACGAGCCCCACCGCGTCGATCCTGCGCGGCTTCTTGACGAACGGGGAATCGAACAGGAACGCGCTGACCATCAGGAAGCCGAGAAATCCAATGGGGAGGTTGATGTAGAAGATCCATCGCCAGGACCAGTTATCGGCGATCCAGCCGCCCACGGTCGGTCCCAGGATCGGCGCCATCATGATTCCGATCCCCCACACGGCCATGGCGGTGCCCCGCTGTCGCAGCGGAAAAATTTCCCACATGATCGCCTGCGCCATCGGGATGACTGGCCCACCGCCGAGCCCCTGGAGCACCCGCATGGCCACGAGGAACTCCAGGCTCGGCGCGATCCCCGAAAGGAACGAGCTGACGGTGAACAGCACCGTGCAGATCAGGAAGAACCGCCGGCGCCCGAAGCGCGCCGAGAGCCAGCCGGTCGCGGGGATGGCGACCGCGTTGGCGGCAAGATAGGAGGTGACGACCCAGGACATCTCCTCAATACCGGCCGACAGCGAGCCCTGCATATGAGGGAGGGCGACGTTGGTCACGCTGGTGTCCAGGACCTGCATGACCGTGACCATCATCACGGAAAGCGTGATGGCCCACCTGCGGGCGGGCGATACCTGCGCGTCAGTCATACCCCAGGGGATTCTATACGCCGGTCGTCGAAAGTCCCTCCGCGCACTTTGATCTTCGCGCTCAGCTGCTGACGCCTAGACAACCCGACATGTCGAAACTCCAAGTTGACGTGCCAGATCGCCCTCTCGTGGGACGCGAAGACTCGGATATTCGCGGGGTTAGCTGTGGCACGTCCCTTGAACACACTTGAACGCCGGTCCTAGTGGCAACAATCTCAGATTGCACTGGCAAGGATCCAACGGGGGGGAAGTGCCGAATCGTGTTACCGGGAGCGGATGGGGAGCGAAACCGGCGCCGAGGATCGAGCAGGGTCTCAGGGAAGGCCTCTTTGACACCGCATTCCGCGCGCACGCCACGGATTCATCCGCAGGGCGACGCCAACACTAGAACGGCCACCTCAAACTGAGAAAGGAGTCGAGGGGTGCTCAACGACACTGAAGTCAAACGAATCATCGAGGCCATTACCGAGTACCGTGAGCTGGTCCAGCAGTCCAGTGAGATGCGCGACCAGCTCGAGTCGCTCCAGAAGCGCTGGTTTTCTCTGCGGCAGGAACGCGAGCAGCTCCGGACCAGCGTCGACGGGCTGCACATGACGCTGGCCCAGCTGAAAGTCGACTACCAGGCGGTCATGAAGCGGATGACCGACCTCTACTCCACCGAGGACACCGTCCTGGACAACATGAAGTTCCTCATCGACGAGCTGACTTCGGTCCTCAAGAAGCACGAGGCCTAGCAGTCATGGATTTGCCTCGCATCGAATTGCCGCGCATCGGAATCAAGGCGCCATCCCCGTTCACGGAGCAGCGCATCCTGTCCGAAGGCCAGCAGGACGGCGAACGAAACATTCCCGAGATGGGCTCGTACATGGCGGCGCCGTTCGAGCAGGCGTTGATCGCTCACGGGGAGCAAGAGGTTCATCGGATCTTCAAGCGCGCCTCGATCCGGATCGCCAAGCGCCAGCCGGCGTTCCAGTCCCTCGCCAGACGCCTGGAGGACCTCGAACGCCGGATCCAGCCGATCGCCGACCGCTACAAGGCCCGATCCAAGGAGCTGGGGCGGGACGTGACGATCCCCTTCCCGTCCGCGCTGCACTGGGGGCTCATCGTCTTCCTCGGTTTCGGCGAGTTTCCCCTCAACACCGTCGTGTTTCGCCTGTTCGGGGAGCCCGAGTTCCTGACGTACGTGATGGCGTCCACCCTCGCGCTCATCATCCCGCTCATCGGTGTGTTCATCGGCATCCACATGCGGCACGCGCTTCCGCGCATGGCCGGCAACATCCTGATCGGGCTCTTGACCCCTATCACGGTTGGCGGGGCCCTGTACGCGGTGAGCCTGTTGCGGAACACCTACATTACCTCCCAGTTCTCCGCCGGAGCCCCGATGGCTTCCGACCAGGGGAGGCTGGCCTGGGCCCTGTTCGCGCTCAACAGTCTCGTCTTCTTCGGCGCCCTGGCCGCCTCATACTTCGCCCACGATCCAGACGAGAAGCTGGACATGTTCCACAAGTCGCTCACCTCGCTGGACCGGACGCGGAGAGCCGTTCGCAAGAGGCTCTTCCGGATTGGCACGAGGATCAACGGAGAGATCCAGGCAGCCAAGAGCCATATCGAACAGATCAGGTCGCTGACCCGCGAGCGG
>QHTD01000221.1 GCA_003220675.1 Candidatus Rokuibacteriota bacterium
CACCAGATCCGCCTTCTTGCCGGGCTCGATGGAGCCGAGCTCGTCGCCCAGGCCCAGCGCCCGCGCGCCGATCAGGGTGGCCATCTCCAGGGCCGTCTCCGCAGGGATCTGGCGCAGGTCCTGCCGGGCGTCCTTGTACTGGACCGCCGCCATGTTCATCGACCGCACGAGGTCGAGATGATTCGAGTTGTTGGGGGAGTCGCAGCCGAGCGCCACCTTCACGCCCTTGGCCAAGAGCTCGGGCATCCGACCGTGCTCCGGGACCCCGCGCCCTCCCTTGGCCGCCGTGACGGGGCACATCGCCACGCTCGTCCCGGTCCGCGCCAGGCAGTCGATCTCGGCGTCGTCGAGGCCGAGCGCGTGGGCCAGGAGGACGTTCGGCCCCAGCGTGCCGATCGATTCGAGGTACTCGGTTGGGCGGAGGCCATGACGCGCCAGGTATTCCTTTCGCGCCTGCGGTCCGCTCCCGTGGTGCAGCGTGAGGCCCGTCCGGTGCTCGTCCGCGACTTGCTTGAGCCCACGGAGCATATCGGCGCTGCAAGTCTCAGGTGAGAACGGCATCGCCCACGCGGAGAGGCGGCCCTGGAGGCGCCCATGCCACTTCTGGACGAACGACGCCGTGCGCGCGACCGCCTCGCCCGTCGCGTAGCGCGGCAGGCTCCAGGGCGATTCCCGATCCGTCACGCACTCGCCCAGGATCACGCGGATGCCGGCGTCCGTGTACGCTTGCAGGCAGGCGTCAGGGAACTTGGTGCTACCTGGATCCACGAAGCAGACGGTTCCGTTCTTCACGAGCTCCACGATGGCGAGCAGCGACGTGTAGTACTCCTCCTCCTCGGTCATGGCGGCCTGGAGGTTGAACACGTGGACGAGAGGGCTCCCCAGGTCGTCGGGAAAGATGCCGCGCACGGCGTGGGCGTAGCTGATGTGCATGTGGCCGTTGAAGAAGCCCGGCGTGACCACCCGGTGCCGCGCGTCGATCACGCGGTCAGCCCTGGCACCCGCCAGGTCGGCCGCCTTGCCGACGCCGCTGATGCGCCCGCCCTCGATGAGGATCGAGCCGTCCTGGATGATTCTCCGCTGCGTGTCGACGGTGACGACGTACCGCGCGTTCTCGATCTTCAGGCTCTGGTCTCGCATGGCTCGGCTCCGACGTCAGGGCGTTCGCATCAGGGCTACTTCTCGCCGAGGTAGGTCTTGCGCACGAGGTCGGAGCGGAGCAACGCGGCGGCGGCGTCGTGGAGCACGATGCGCCCGGTCTGGATGACGTAGCCCCGATGCGCCACGCGGAGCGCCATCCGCGCGTTCTGCTCGACGAGGAGGATCGTCGTCCCCTGGCGGTTGATGTCCTGCACGATGCGGAAGATCGCGTCGACCAGAATCGGCGAGAGGCCCATGGACGGCTCGTCGAGCAAGAGCAACGCCGGCCTGGCCATGAGGGCGCGGCCGATGGCCAGCATCTGCTGCTCGCCGCCCGAGAGCGTTCCCCCCTTCTGCGCGGAACGCTCACGCAAGCGCGGGAAGAGCGTGAACGCGCGCTCGAGGTCGGGCGCGATCGCCTCACGGTCCCGCCGCGCGAAGGCGCCGAGCTCCAGGTTCTCGAGCACGGTCATCCGCGGGAAGATCCGCCGGCCTTCCGGCGATTGCGCGATCCCCAGGCGCACGATGCGGTCGGTCGTGAGCGTGTCCAGGCGCTGGCCGTTGAAGCGCACGGTGCCCCGGCGGGGCCGCACGGTGCCGAGGATCGTCCGCAGCGTCGTCGTCTTGCCGGCGCCGTTGGCCCCGATGAGCGTGACGATCTCACCGGGCGCGACGGACAGCGAGATGCCGCGGAGCGCCCGGATGTTGCCGTAGTACGTGTGGACGTCCGCAAGCTCAAGCATGCTTGGAGCCGACGTCATGGCGCATGCCGTCTACCGTGCGCTCTCGCGGCCCGCGAGATCCTGCTCGTAGCCGGTGCCGAGGTAGGCCTCGATCACCCGCGGATCGCGCTGGATCGCCGCGGGGGTGCCCTCGGCGATGCGCGTGCCGTAGTCGAGCACGGTGATCCGGTCGGAGATCCCCATGACGACCTCCATGTGGTGCTCGATCAGCAGCACCGACAGCGCGAGCTCCCGTCGCAGGAGCCCGATCAGCTCGGTCAGCGTCTCGGCCTCGCGCGGGTTCATGCCCGCCGAGGGCTCGTCGAGCAGAAGGAGCCGCGGCTCGGTCGCGAGCGCGCGGGCGATCTCCAGGCGCCGCTGGTCGCCGTAGGGCAGGTTCCGGGCGAGCTCGTCCTCCTGTCCGCCCAGGCCGACGAACGCCAGCAGCTCGCGCGCCCGTACGCGGGCCCGGCCCTCTTCCGCGATCACCGACGGCGGCCGGAGCACGGCGCCCGGGACGCTGGCGGCGAGCCGGCAGTGCTCGCCCACCAGCACGTTCTCGAGCACGGTCATGTTCTGGAAGAGCCGGATCGACTGGAAGGTGCGCGCGATGCCGCGGGCCACGATGGCGTTGGGGCGGAGCCCGACGAGGCTTCCACCGTCGAAGATCATGCGACCGCCGTCGGGCCGGACGAGCCCCGTCACCACGTTGAAGAGCGTCGTCTTGCCCGCGCCGTTGGGACCGATGAGCCCGATGATGGCGCCGCGCGGGACGAGGAGGTCGACCTCGTTCAAGGCGATGACGCCACCGAAACGCTTGGTCACGCCCCGTACGTCCAGGATGGGCGTCGCCGCGGCGACGACGCCCTGCGCGCGCTCGCGCAACCAGGCCGGGATCGCGTCGACACGCGGCGCCGGCGCAACCTCCAGGCCGTCCTCGACGTCGGCGGCGGTGATCGGCGCCGGGCGCACCCGGCGCCCCACGAGGCCCTCGGGCCGCAGCAGCATCACGAGGACGAGCCCGAGGCCGAAGAAGAACCACCGCCAGAGCGTGAGGTCCGCTGTCGCGAGCGCGGTGACGCCGGTGGTGCGCCCGAACGCGCGCACCATGAACGTGGTCTGCGTGAGCACGACCCGGTCGAAGAGCGTGATGAGCATCCCGCCCAGGATCACACCCTTGAGGCTGCCCGCGCCGCCGAGGACGACCATGCAGAGGAGCATGATCGACACCTGGAACTCGAAGGCGCCCGGCGTGATGGCCTGAAGCTTGGCGGCGTACACGGATCCGGCGAACCCCGAGAACGAGGCGCCGAGCGCGAACGCCAGCAGCTTGGTCGAGATCGGGTTGACGCCGGTGCAGTCGGCGGCCGTCTCGTCTTCGCGGATGGCCATCCAGGCGCGACCCAGGCGCGAGTCGCGGAGCCGGTTCATCGCCCAGAGCGAAGCGGCGCCAATGATCAGGATCAGGAAGTACCACGGCACCGGGTCGGTCTCGAAGGGGACGCTCGGCAGGTACGGGCGGCCGACGGGGTTCACGCCGTTCTCGCCGCCGGTGAGGTTCAGCCGCTCGATCGGCCGCCAGCTCCCGATCTCGACGGTGACGTCGCCGAGGTTGCGGATCGCCACCGGGATGATCTCGCCGAAGCCGAGCGTGATGATCGCGAGGTAGTCACCGCGCACGCGGAGCGTCGGCGCGCCGATCACCACGCCGAGGAGGGCCGAGACGGCCGCCGCGAGCCAGATGCACAGCCAGAAGCTCCACGGATGCCCGTAGAGCGGCGAGCCGAGGACCGGTGAGTTCAAGAGCCCCATGCTGTAGGCCCCGATGGCGAAGAACGCCGCGTAGCCGAGGTCGAGAAGGCCCGCGTAACCGACCACGATGTTGAGGCCGAGGGCGAGGAGCACGTAGATCATCCCGTCGGACACGGCGTGCACCGTCTGGAACCCGAGCGCCCGGTCGACGAACGGGTAGAGGATCAGCGCGACCAGGAGCGCCGTCCACGGGAGCCCACGCCTCATACCTTCTCGGGCGTCTGCTCGCCCATGAGGCCGTGGGGACGGAAGACGAGGACGAGGATGAGGATCGCGAAGACGATCGCGTTGGTCCAGCGGGCGGAGATGTACTGGTCGCTCCACGCTGACAGGAATCCGATGAACAGACCGCCGAGCGCGGCGCCCGTCATGTTGCCGATGCCGCCGAGCACGGCCGCGGTGAAGGCCCTGAGCCCGGCCTGGTAGCCCATCCACCACTGGCCGATGTTGTAGTACATGCCCTGGATGAGCCCGGCCGCTCCGGCGAGCGCCCCGCCGATGAAGAACGTCATCAAGATAGTCCGCTCGACGTTGATCCCCATCGCCTCGGCGGTCTCGCGGTCCTGGGCGGTCGCGCGCATGGCCTTGCCCCACGTGGTCCGGCTCACGAAGTAGTGGAGGGCCAGCATCAGCGGGATCGTCGCCCCCACCACGAGCAGGTCCTTGGTCGTGACGAAGATGGCCGAGTCCACGCCGAACCACTCGCGCAGGATGTCCACGGATGGGAAGACGTCGGGGTAGGCGATGGGCGCCGGGCCCTTCCAGAGGAGCGCCACGTTCTCGAGCATGAACGACACGCCGATCGCCGTGATGAGCGGCGCGAGCCGGGTCGAGCGCCGCAGCGGCCGGTAGGCCGCGCGGTCGATCGCGACG
>QHTD01000183.1 GCA_003220675.1 Candidatus Rokuibacteriota bacterium
ATGCGCCCGCGTGCTCCAGCGCGGCGCGGATGAAGCCGGCGAAGAGCGGGTGCGGGTCCCAGGGCCGCGAGCGGAACTCGGGGTGGAACTGCCCGGCCACGAAGTACGGGTGCTCCGGAATCTCGATGATCTCGACGAGCTGCTTCTCCGCCCAGATGCCCGAGATGCGGAGCCCGTGCTTCTCGAGCTCGTGGACGTAGTCGTTGTTGACCTCGTACCGGTGGCGGTGACGCTCCTGGATGATCCCCGCTCCGTACAGGCGCGAGGCCAAGCTTCCCTCGCCGAGCACGATCGGGTAGAGGCCGAGCCGCATCGTCCCGCCTTTGTCGGCGATCGTGCGCTGCTCGGGCAGGAGGTCGATGACGTTGTGGGCGGGGTGCGGGTCGAATTCCGTGGAGTTGGCGCCGGCCAGGCCGCAGACGTGGCGCGCGTACTCGATCACCGCGCACTGCATCCCGAGGCAGATCCCGAAGTACGGGACGCGCCGCTCCCGCGCGTAGCGGATCGCCTGGACCTTGCCCTCGATCCCCCGGTCGCCGAAGCCGCCGGGCACCAGGATGCCGTGGACGTCGGCGAAGTGGGCCTCGGCCCCCTGGCGCTCGACGTGCTCGGCGTCCACCCACCGGATGTCCACCCGCGCCTCGCTGGCGATCCCGCCGTGGGCGAGCGCCTCGACCAGGCTCTTGTACGAGTCCTTCAGATCGATGTACTTGCCCACGACGGCGATCCGCGTCTCGACGCGCGGTGACTTCACGCGGCGCACGACGGCCTCCCAGCGCGCGAGATCGCACGGGCGCGGCTCGAGCCCGAGGAGCTTCGTGACGATCTCGTCGAGCCCCTCCTTGTGGAAGACCAGCGGGACCTCGTAGATGGTCTCCACGTCCTTGGCGGTGATGACCGCCGCCTCCTCGACGTCGCAGAAGAGCGCGATCTTCGATTTGATGGCCGGTGGCAGGTACCGGTCCGTGCGGCAGAGGAGGATGTCCGGCTGGATCCCGATCGCGCGTAGCTCCTTCACCGAGTGCTGCGTGGCCTTGGTCTTGAGCTCCGACGCTGCCTGGATGAACGGGACGAGCGTCAGGTGCACGTAGATGACGTTCTCGCGGCCGACGTCCTTCTTGAACTGGCGGACCGCCTCGAGGAACGGCAGCCCCTCGATGTCGCCCACGGTCCCGCCGACCTCGACGATGACGACGTCCGTGTCCCGCGACACGCGACGGATGGACGCCTTGATCTCGTCGGTGATATGTGGGATCACCTGGACGGTGCGGCCCAGGTAGTCGCCGCGCCGCTCCTTCTGGATCACGGAGAAGTAGACCTTCCCCGTCGTCACGTTGTGGTCGCGCGTCACGCGGCCCGAGGTGAACCGCTCGTAGTGGCCCAGGTCGAGGTCGGCCTCGCCGCCGTCGTCGGTGACGAACACTTCGCCGTGCTGGTACGGACTCATCGTGCCCGCGTCCACGTTGATGTACGGGTCCATCTTCTGCAGCGTGACGCGGAAGCCCCGCGCTTCCAGGAGTGACCCGATCGAGGCGGCCGCGAGGCCCTTGCCCAACGACGACACGACGCCTCCGGTCACGAAGATGTATTTCGTGGCCACCTCAGCCTCCTCTCGTCACCCGGTGTCGGACCTGTGCGATCTCCATCGCGCGGTCCGTGATGCGTCCGTCAAGACGCCCGTCCCGCAGCTCGGCGAGCACCCGCGCGACTGCCGGCCCGCGCGGGACCCCGAGTGCCACGACCTCGTCGCCGGAGAGCGCGACGAGCGCGCGGTCGAGCCCGAGGTACCAGTCGAGGACGGCGCGTGTGCGGCCGTCGCCCACGAGCCAGAGCCACGCGAGCACCACGGGTGCCTGCTCGCGGAGTACGCGCGCGCGGGCGCTCGGAGCGTTCGCATCGCGCAGCCGTGCGACGAGGGCGCGCCCCTCGGCGAGGGCGTGACGGAGACGCGCGAGCGGTTCGCCCGCGAACGCGAGCCGCTCGAGCGCCGCCGTCGCGATCGCCTGCGGCTCGTCACCGGTGAGGGCCAGCGCGCCGAGCTCGACCGGCTCGACGCCGAGGCCGCGCGCCCGCACCCACGCGAGCGCCCCGGGCAGCTCGGCGACGAGGTGCGCGGTCGAGGCGGTGAAGCGGTAACGAGGGTCCAGGAGACGGAAGGCGCCGTCCGTTCCGAGCCGCGAGAGCGTCAGCTCGGCGCGCGCCTCGGCGAGGATCCGCTCGAGCTCGGCGGCGAGCCGCTGCCCCGAGAGCGCCGCGTACGGCACGAGCCGGAGCGCGAGCGCCCGGGCCCTGGCGGTGGCCGCGTCCTGGGCGAAGCCGAAGCGCGTCGCGTATCGTGCGGCCCTGAACACGCGCGTCGGATCCTCGACGTACGACAGCGGGTGGAGCACGCGCAGGCGCCGGCGCACGAGGGCGGCGCGCCCGCCGAGGGGATCGAGCAGGCCGAAGGCGCCCGAGTGGAGCTCGATGGCCATCGCGTTGATCGTAAAGTCGCGCCGCCTCAAGTCCTGGTCGATCCCCGCCGGCATCACCCGCGGCAGCGCACCGCGGGACTCGTAGCGTTCGCTCCGCGCGGTCGTCACGTCGATCCGTCCGGTACGGGGCGCCTCGACGGACGCCGTGAGGAAGCGTCGATGCTCGCGGACGGAGCCGCCCAGCGCGCGCGCGAGCTCGCGCGCCACGGCCAGACCGTCGCCCTCGACCACGACGTCGAGGTCGGCGGACGTCATCTCCGCGTCACGCCAGAGGTCGCGGACCATTCCTCCGACCAGGAATGCGCGCGCGCCCCGCGCCGCCGCGAGACGTCCGATCGACTCGAGCAGCGCCCGCGTGTCGGAGGACAGGCGGTCCGCCACACGGCGCGCCGTGGGCAGGGTCGCCGTCGTGGCGCCCCGGGCCGCGACGGCGCCCACCGGGCCCCGTCGGTCGCGCACGACCACGAGCGGCGCGCCCTCGGCGAGGAGCCGGCGCACCGTCACCTCGCCCGCCCCCGCATCCACGCACGGGAGATCGCGCGCGACGGCGGTGGACGCGAGGTCGTCGAGGCCGAGGAGGCTCGCCCGGACGAGGTCCTCCCGCAGCGCGCATCGCCCGTCCACCACGACTATCGCCGCGTCGCGCTTCCGCGCCAGGCGCAAGGCGGCGCCGATGGCGATCGGCGCGGGGGCCTGCGTCACCGCGGTGTTCACGAGGTCGACCGCCACGAGGCTCACCTGAGGGTAGGCATGGGCGCGCTTCGCCACGGTCATGCTCTCGGGTGGAATTGCCGGTACATCCGCTTGAGCGCGGCGGTCGGCAGGTGGGTGTACACCTGCGTCGTCGCGATGTCGGCGTGGCCGAGCATCGCCTGCACGGAGCGCAGGTCGGCGCCGCCCTCGAGCAGATGACTCGCGAAGGAGTGGCGCAACACGTGGGGCGACACCCGGACGCGGAGGCCCGCGCGCGCCGCGGCCCGGCGGACGAGGATCCAGAGCGATTGGCGAGAGAGCCGGCCCCCGCGAGGGTTCACGAAGAGGCGGCCGCTATCGCGCCCGCGCGTGTCGCGCGGCCGCGCCCCCTTCAGGTAGCGCGTGACCCACGCGGCCGCCTCCGCGCCGACCGGCACGAGCCGCTGCTTCCGACCCTTGCCCGTACAGATGACATAGCCGGCCTGGAGGTTGAGGTCCTCCAGCCTGAGGTCGACGCACTCCGAGGCGCGCATCCCCGTCGCATAGAGGAGCTCGAGGATCGCGCGGTCGCGCACGCCGTGCGGCTCGGTCGTGTCCGGCGCTTCCACGAGCGCCGTGGCCGCGTCGCGCGACAGCGTCCGCGGCAGCGAGCGCCCGCGCCGCGGGACCTCGACGTGCTCCGTGGGATCGCGGTCGAGCGCCCCTTCACGCAGCAGGTGACGATAGAGTCCGCGCACGGCGGACATTCGGCGCGCGACGCTCGAGGGGCGGAGGCCCCGCTTCCGCAGGCCTTCCAGATAGACGACGAGGTCGTCGGGAGCGAGGTAGGGAAGCGCGCGACGCTGGCGGCGGAGGAACTCGGCGAAGTCGGTGAGATCGTGGCGGTAGGCGGCGAGAGTATTTCGGGACGCCCCCTGCTCCGTCTGCAGGGCCCCGAGATACTCAACGACCGCCGCGGTCATAGTGTGACCACGTCGAATCTTACCATGGCGCTGGAGAATCACGAAACCCGCGCGGCACGGATCGTTCGAGCGAGACGGGAACGCGAGCAGCGGGGGGCCGTGGACTCAGGCGCCGACGCCTTCCCGGGGCTCGGCGCGCGGAAACATCCGGAGGAGTGCGGTGCGCTCCGATAGGCCAAGGACCACACTGGCCCCCCAGTAGAGGGCGACACCGCCCGCGATCGCGCCCCCGAGCCACACGATGTTCACCGGGAGCGAGCGCGATGCGGGCCACAGTGCGAGGACCAGCGCGCACCACCCGATCAACGGGATCGACGCCGCGAGCGTCCGGGCGGCGCTGGCGGCGAGCGCGCGGCCGCCGAGCGGCCCGAGACGTCGCCGGGCGACGTAGAGGAGTGCCAGGAGGTTGACGTACGCGCCGACGGAGGATGCGCCGGCGAGCCCGGCGTGGCCCAGCGGTCCCATCATGAGGAGCGCGGCGAGCACGTTCGCGCCTACCGCGACGATGCCGAGGCGCACGGCCGTGCCCGACTGGCCGAGCGCGTAGAACACCTGCGCGGCGATCCGCGAGCCCGCGAAGCCGACGAGGCCGATCGCGTACCACGCGAGCGCGTCGGCGGTCGCCCCCGTCTCGGCGGGCCCGAACTTGCCTCGCTCGAAGAGCACGCGGACGATCGGCGCGCGGAGGATCACGAGCCCGATCATCGCCGGCAGGGAGGCGTACAGGGCGAGGCGGAGCGAGAAACCGAGGGTCTCGGTCAGGGCCCGCGTCTCGCCCGCGGCGGCCTGCCGGGCCATCACGGGCAGCGAGGCCGAAGCGAGGGCGATCCCGAAGATGCCGAGCGGGAACTCCATGACCCGGTCGGCGTAGTAGAGATAGGAGATCGAGCCGGGGCGCAGCAGCGAGGCGAGGAGCGTGTTGACGAAGACCATCACCTGCACCGCGGCGAGACCGAACACCGCGGGCAGGAGCAGGCGGACGAGGCGCGCGAGCGCCGGGTGACGGAACTCGGCCGCCGGCAGGACGAGGAGCCCGCACCGGCGAAGGCTCGGCAGCTGGATCACGACCTGCCCGACCCCACCGACCAGCACGCCGATCGCGAGCGACAGGATCGGCGGGTCCACGCGCGACGCGAGGAGCGGGATGGCCGCGATCATCGCCACATTCTGGACGGCGGGGCCGAGGGCGCTCGCGAAGAACCGCCCCTGCGCGTTCAATGCGCCCGTGGCGAGCGCCGCAAGTCCGACCAGCACGACGTAGGGGAACATCACGCGCGTCAGGAGCACCGCGAGCCCGGCCTGTGCCGGGTCGTCGGCGAAGCCCGGCGCGATCGCCTTCAGGATCCACGGCGCCGTCGCGATGCCGAGCAGCGCCGTTACACCGAGGGCGACGAGCGCCAGCGCGAGGACCGCGCGGAGCATCCGAAGGACCTCGGGCCACGACCGCGTCACGAAGTACTCCGAGAAGACCGGGATCATTGCCGTGGCCAAGGCACCCTCCGCGAGGAGACGGCGCAGGACGTTCGGGATCCGAAACGCGACGAAGAACGCGTCGGTCACCGGCCCGGCGCCGAATGCGAGCGCCACGACGACGTCGCGGACAAAGCCGGCCACGCGACTCAGAGCCGTAGCGCTGCCGATGGAGCCGAGTGCCTTGACGATCTGCCGTTCGGTCGAGCTCACCTTGAAATCGTCTCGCCGTTCGGGCATGATGCAGCGCGTGCGACGCGCGGCGCTGCCAGCCTCTCCGCCGCCGCGCATGGCAACGGGTCTTCGACGAAAGGAGCGTTCGCGTGGCGACCACGAAGTCGGCGGTGAAGCGCATCCGCCAAAACGAGCGACGGCGGCTCCGAAACCGGACCGTGCGGTCGCGGGTGCGCACCCTGGTCAAGGCGGCGCGCGCCGCGGACGGCCAGGCCGGATCTGCGGCGGTCCTCGAGGCGATCCGCGCGCTCGACAAGGCCGTGTCGAAGGGCGTGCTTCACCGTAACACCGCGGCCCGCAAAAAGTCCGCTCTCGCCCGCCGTCTGTCCGCTCACCGCTGATCTCGGCCGGCGAGCTCTTGGAGTAGCTCCGACGCCGCGCGCGTGAGGCGTGTGCCCCCCTCCGGCCCGTACAGGCTTGCGCACGCGACGTACGCGGTCCGGTCGTAGTCCTCTGTCGTGAGGAAATAGCCCAGGTAGTCGTTCGACACGCCGGCGACGAAGGCGGACACCCCGGCGGCCTGCCCCGCCTCCTTCACCGTCCGTCCGAGCCGGGCCTGGAGCTCGCCGGGGATCGTCACCCACGCCGTGGCACCGAGCGCGCCGGCGATCAGCTCGGTCTCCCGGGGCAGCCCACGCCCGAGGGGCACCGTCAGCGCCCTCGGCACCCAGGGCCGGGTGCAGTTCCGGAGCGAGAGGGACGGTGCGGGCAGCCGCACTCGCGCGGTCCTGATCGCGAGCGAACCCACCGGAGCGGGGACCGCGCGCCCCCACGCCTCTTCGACGGCGGTGGCGAGTGTCCGGCCCTCGGCGAGCACCGCGGCCGGGCCGTGGTGCCTGGGGCTCACGTCGCCGACGGCGCCGTTCACGAAGAGCGCCGGGACCCGGAGGCGCCGCTCGAGTTCGCGCGAGGCGACGCCCATGACGTCGCCGGAGTACTTGAGGTTGCGTGGGCCGAGCATCGTTCCATGGATCGCGTAGTTCCACAGGAGCGCGATCGGCACGCCCGCGGGCGACGCGAGCCGGAGCACGACGAGCTCCGAATCCACCGGCTGGTCGAGGCGGCTCGCCGTCAGCGCGGGTCCGTCCACGCGCGCCGCACCGACGCGCGTCGGCGCTCTCCCCGTCTCGGCGCGCTGCACAGCCTCGACGACGGTGTCCGCGAACGCCCGCAGCACCTCGCCGTCGAAGCGGTCGGCCGCCAGGATCCCCATCAGCCACGAGTCGAGGAAGGCGCCGGGACCGGAGTGGGTGTGCGACGCCGAGACGACGAGCGTCCCGGGCCGTGACCCTGCGTCCTCGAGCCGCTGCCGCAGGGTGTCCACGAACGACCGGTCCACGGCGACGAGATCCACCGTCACCC
Organism: Candidatus Rokuibacteriota bacterium; assembly: GCA_003220675.1. Lineage (GTDB taxonomy): Bacteria > Methylomirabilota > Methylomirabilia > Rokubacteriales > CSP1-6 > 20CM-2-70-11. The sequence goes on from QHTD01000183.1 coordinate 7,196, forward strand.
ACGTGAGCCTGGCCGTCGCCGTCTCGAGCACGAGCGCCCGCGCGGCGGGCGCGTCGAGCTCGCCCTCGGCCGGCTTGAACCAGAAGGCGTGCGGGTGGAGACCGAGGAGGTCCGGCACCAGCAGGCGGCGTCGGCTGCTCCCATAGCCGGCGAGCGGCGTACCCGGCGGGACGCGCAGCGGGACCATCGCCGCGCCGGCCTGCAGGGCCTCGTGCGGAGCCCCGCGCGCCTTTGGCGGGCCGCCGGCGGCGGAGGCGACCGCGGCCCACCCGATACAGAGGATGAAAGCGACCCCGCGGACGTTCACCTCTCGGCACACAGGTCGGCGACGAGCACCGTCAGCTCCGCACGCGGCTCGCCGCTCGACTTGACCCGCCGCTCGACGTCCCAGCACCGTGCGAGCTTCTCCGCCAGGCGCGCAGCCGGATCTCCGCGGCCGAGCGTCTCGACCACCGCCGGCGGCAGTCGGAGGGCGCGCGCGATCTCCGCGGGCGACTGGCCCGCTTCCGTGAGCGTTCGCACCGTCCACGCCAATCGGAGGTCGCGCGCCAGGAGCGCCAGCATGCGCATCGGCTCCTCGGTGGTGAGCAGCCGCTCGAGCGTCTTGAGGGCGAGTACGCAGTCCCGACGCTGCACCGCGCGGGTGAGCTCGAAGACGTCGGCGAGCCGGCGTTCCCCGACGATCGCGCCGACCTCGTTCACCCCGACGCTTCGATTGTCGGCGCCGCCTGCGAGCGCCGCCTTGCGGACCTCGCCGAGCAGCACTGCTCCGTCCTCCCCCACCCACTCGATGAGGAGCCTCGTGGCCTCCTCGCTGACCTGGAGCCCTTCGGCCGCGGCGCGCTGGCGGAGCCACCCTGCGAGCTCGCGGCCCTGGCGGGCCGGGAGGTCCACGATTGCTCCCGCCGGCAAGGCCTGGACGAGCCAGTGATCGGCGCGCCGGTCGCGCGAGGTGCGCAGGCCCTCGTCGGCGAGGAGCAGGAGGCGCGTCGAGGGGTTCGGGTCGCGCGCGTAGGCGCCGAGCGCCTCGGCGTGCCGCTGGCCGAGCGCCTGGGCGTGCCGGACGACGACCAGTCGCACGCCGCCCAGCAGCGGGAGCGTCATCGCCGAGGTGACGACGGTCTGGGCGTCCGTCTCGCGCCCGTCGAGGACCTCGCGGCCGAACGCGGCGCTCGCCGTGTCGGGGAAGAGGCGGTCGGCGACGAGAGCGAGCGCGTCGTCGAGGAGCTGGGCGTCCGGCCCGTGGAGCAGGAGCACCGGAGGCAGCTCCCCGCGCTCGACGAGTCGCAGGAAGCTCGTGGAGTCCAACGATCAGAAGCGGTCGATCGCGAGGCTCACGATCGCCCGCCCGATGTCTACCGCCGCCGCTTGCAGCGCGGTCTCCTCGCGGGAGATCGTCTGTGAGACCGCGCCGAACACCCGGAAATCGGACTTCTCCTGGAACCGCGGCTGCTCGAAGAGCAGCGTGTTGCTCCGCACGTCGCGCATGCGGAGGTTCATGGTGACGACGAGCCGGTACTGCTGGATGTTGGCGCGCGGGTCGAATGCGAGCGCCAGGATCTGGTAATCCACGACCTCGCCCTCGAGGATCGCGTCCGCCTGGTCCGGCTTGACGACCCGGAGGCGCCCGTTGGTCGAGAACGCCTGGACGACCGCCTGGGTGAGAATGTTCTCCACCGCCGGCTCGGACGTCCGGTTCGTGAACACCGGGACGGCGACGCTCCTGATGTGACCCGGGAGGTTGCCACGGAGCGAGTAGCCGCAGCCGGCGAGGGCTACGGCCATGAGCGCCAGGGCCCGCCGCGTCACGCGCGCGTCACGATGTTGACGAGCCGGTTCGGCACGACGACGATCTTCTCCACCCGGCGCGAGGCCACCCACGGGCTCACCCGTTCATCGTTCAACGCCAGCTGGCGGAGGCGCTCCTCGGCGGCGTCCACGTCCACGAGGAGCCGCCCGCGCACCCTGCCGTCCACCTGCACGACCACCGTGACCTCTGTTTTCTTGAGCGCGTCGGGGTCGGCGGTCGGCCAACGCTGTGCGAAGACGCTCTCCCGATGGCCGAGCCGCGACCAGAGCTCCTCGGCAATGTGGGGGCAGAACGGCCCGAGCAGCAGGGTGATCGTCTCGACCGCTTCCCGGAGCAACGCCGCGCGCTCGGCGGGCTCGACGGTTCCCGCCGAGGTTGCTTCGAACCCGTGCAGGGCGTTCACGAGCTCCATGATCGCGGCGACCGCCGTGTTGAAGTGAAACTCCCGCTCGATGTCGTCGGTCACACGCTGGATCGTCTCGTGGATCAGCCGCCGAAACGTCCGAGCCGCGTCCGACACCGGCACCACGCGGCCCGGCGTCGGTGTGCGCAGCTCGTCCAGGTGCGTGAGCGTGAAGCGCCACACCCGGTTGAGGAAGCGAAAGGCTCCTTCGATACCCTGGTCGTTCCACTCGAGGTCCTTCTCGGGAGGCGCGGCGAAGAGCTCGAAGAGCCGCCCGGTGTCCGCCCCGTACTTCTCGCGGATGTAGTCGTCGGACACCACGTTGCCTTTGGACTTCGACATCTTCGCGCCGTCCTTGATCACCATCCCCTGGGAGAGGAGCGCGGTGAACGGCTCGTCGACCTTCACGAGCCCCAGGTCGCGGAGGACCTTCGTGTAGAAGCGCGCGTAGAGGAGGTGGAGCACGGCGTGCTCGATCCCGCCGATGTACTGGTCCACGGGCATCCAGTACTCGGCCGCCGCCCGCTCGAACATGCCGCCCTCGTACCGCGGCGAGCAGTAGCGCAGGAAGTACCACGACGACTCGACGAACGTGTCCATCGTGTCCGTGTCTCGCCGCGCGCGGCCACCGCACCGGGGGCACCGGGCGTTCACGAAGCTCGCGACGTTGGCGAGCGGCGAGCCGCCCTTGCCGCTGATCTGGACGTCCCGCGGCAACTCGACGGGAAGATTCTCCTCGGCCTCGGGGACCATCCCGCACCGATCGCAGTAGAGGATGGGGATCGGCGCTCCCCAGTACCGTTGGCGGCTGATTCCCCAGTCGCGAAGGCGGTAGTTCACCTTCGCCTCGCCGAGGCCGCGCGCCACGAGCCAGTCCGTCGCCCGGCGCTTGGCTTCGGCGACCGTGAGGCCGTCGAGGAACCCGGAGTTGATCTTCACGCCGTCGCCCGTGTACGCCTGGCCGGCCCACCCGTCGGGGCGTTTGACGGTCTCGATGATCGGCAGGCCGTGCTGCGTGGCGAAGTCCCAGTCGCGCTGGTCCTCGCCCGGCACCGCCATGATCGCGCCGGTGCCGTAGCCCATGAGCACGTAGTTGGCGATGAAGAGCGGGATCTCGGCGCCGTTGAACGGGTTCACCACCCGTGCCGTCAGACGGAGGCCGCGTTTGGGCCGGTCGGCGGCGAGCCGCTCGATTTCGGACTCTCGCGACACTTCTTGCCGGAACGCCTCGACGGCCGCGCGCTCGGCGTCGCTCGCCACCAGTCGATCGACGAGCGGATGCTCCGGGGCGAGGACCGCGTACGTCATGCCGAACGCGGTATCCGGCCGCGTCGTGAACACCCGGATCTTGAGCTCCGGACGTCCCGCGACGGCGAGGTCGAACTCCGCGCCCTCGCTCTTGCCGATCCAGTTGCGCTGCATCGTCAGCACGCGCTCTGGCCACCCCGGGAGCCGGTCGCACCAGGCCAGCAGCTCCTCCGCGTACGCCGTGATCTTGAAGAACCATCCCTCGATCTCCCGCGGCATCACCTCCGAGTCGCAGCGCCAACATCGTCCGGCCTCGACCTGCTCGTTGGCGAGAACCGTCTGGCACGACGGGCACCAATTGACGGTGGAGCGCCGCCGGTACGCCAGCCCGCGCTCGAACATCTTGATGAAGATGAGCTGCTCCCACTTGTAGTACGACGGGTCGCAGGTGGCGATCTCGCGATCCCAGTCGTAGGACAGGCCCATTTTCTTGAGCTGTGCGCGCATGTAGTCGATGTTCTCGTACGTCCAGATGGCGGGATGGACGCCGTGCTCGATCGCGGCGTTCTCGGCGGGCAGACCGAAAGCATCCCAGCCCATCGGGTGGAGCACGTTGAGACCACGCATCGACTTGTAGCGGGCGAGCAGATCGCCGATCGCGTAGTTGCGTACGTGTCCCATGTGAATGCGGCCGGAGGGGTACGGGAACATCTCGAGGCAGTAGAACTTCGGGCGACGCGGGTCCTCGGTCACGCGGAACTGCTTTCGGTCCTCCCAGATCCGCTGCCACTTGGCCTCGATCTCCTGGAACGGATATCGGTCGCTCGCCATAATTGGTCCAGAGTTTTACATACTTAGCTGACAGGAGCAAGAACCGCCGAGAGCTCCGTCGGCGCTGGCGAGCGCGAGGGGTGGGGTGGAGGGCGGAATCCCAGGGTGGGGGCGGGGCTCGGAGCGAATGTCGTCCTGAGCGGACGAGCCCCGCCTCGACCCTGGGAGGCTACTGCTTGATCCCGAGCAGCCCGAGGGCTTCGTTCGCCTCCGTGACGGAGTCCGCGTGCTTGCCTTCCTTGTGCAGCGCCTCGGCCCTGTCCAGCTTGGACGCGGCCTTCTTCACCTTGTCGCTGTTGGCGTCCATCTTCGCCGCCGCGTCGCGCCCCTGCTTGATGAGCGAAGGGCACTGGAACGCCATCGCGGTGCCAGCCGTGAACGCTAGACCCACGACGACCGCGGTTGCTGCCATGAGCGTCTTCATCCGAGCGTCACCCCCCAGCGTGCCCGGTTGGCTCCAACCTTACTAACCGGCCGCCCCCCGCTCAGGTTCCACGGATTCCGTCGGATGAAAATAGTCGAAGATGCGCTGGGCGAGCTTCGGCGTCACCTTGGGGACCGCGGCGAGTTCGGCGACTGACGACTCGCGCACGCGCCGGGCCGAGCCGAGCGTCTTGAGCAGGCTCGTGCGGATCGTCGGCCCGACACCGGGGATCGTGTCCAGCACCGACTGGAGGGTCCGCTTCGACCGGAGCTTCTTGTGGTACGTGATCGCGAATCGATGAGCCTCGTCCCGGATCTTCTGGAGCGTGTGGAGCGCCGGCGACGTCGGGTCGAGCACGAGCGGGTGGAGGCTTTCGCCGACGTAGACTTCCTCCTGCTGCTTCGCGAGGGCGACGACGGGGAGGTAGTCGAGGCCGAGCTCCTGCAGGACCTTCAGCCCCACGTTGAGCTGGCCGCGGCCGCCGTCGATCAGGACCAGGTCCGGCAGCGGCGTCCCCTGCTCCAGTGCCCTCGCGAACCGCCGCGTGAGAACCTCGCCGAGCGCGGCAAAGTCGTCCGCGCCGGCCACGGTCTTGATGCGGAAGCGCTTGTAGTCCTCCTTCTTCATGCTCCCGTTCTCCCACACGACCAGGGAGCCGACCTGCTCGCTGCCCTGGACGTGAGAGATGTCGTAGCCCTCGATCCGGTTGGGTAGCCCCGGCAGGGTGAGCGCGCGACGCAGCTCCTCGAGCACGACCTGCTGGCGGTCGTCGCGGGAGAGGAGGTGATTCTGGAGCGCGATCGCCGCGTTCGCCTCCGCCATCGCGACGAACTCACGCCTCGGCCCCCGCTGGGGCACCACGATCTGGACCCGTCGGCCCGCGAGCGTGCTCAGCCACTCCGTCGTGAGCTCCGCCTCCGGCAGATCCTCGGAGACGAGGATCTCCGGCGCAGGCGCGACCGCCTTGCCGTAGAACTGCCGGACGAAGGCCGAGAGGATCTCGCCGTCCGCCCAGCCCGCGACCCTGTCGAAGAAGAACGCCTCCTGGCCGACGAGCCGGCCCTTGCGGACGAAGAAGAACTCGACGCAGGCGTCGCTCCCCTGCCGCACGACGCCGATCACGTCCTGGTCCACCTCGTCCGTCGAGATGATCTTCTGGCGCTCGCGCACCTTGTTGAGGGCCTGGATCTGGTTGCGCAGCACGGCTGCGCGCTCGAACTTCGTCTCGACCGCGGCCTCTTCCATCTCCCGCGTGAGCCGGAGCGCCAGGTCCTCGTCCCGACCCCCCAGGAACTGCGTCACCTCCCGGACGGTCTTGGCGTAGCCTTCGCGAGTCTCCCACCCCGTGCACGGTGCGTTGCACCGGTGGATCGAGTACTGGATGCAGGGGCGCTCGAGCGTGCCATCGATCGTGATCGAGCAGGTCCGCAGCGGGAAGAGCTGGCGGGTGAGCTTGAGCGTCTCGCGCATCGCCGTCGCGGGATAGAAGGGCCCGTAATATGTCGCGCCATCGTTCTGGACCCGCCGCGCGACCAGGAGGCGCGGGAACTCCTCGTTCGTGGTGAGCTTCAGGAACGGGTAGTGCTTGTCGTCGCGCAGGATGATGTTGTACCTGGGTCGGTGCTTGCGGACGAGGTTTGCCTCCAGCATCAGCGCCTCGAGCTCGTTGTCGGTCACCACGTACTCGAGGTCGCGGATCTGGCGCACGAGCGCGTCGGTCTTCGGGTCACGCGGTCGGGACTCCTGGAAGTACGAGCGCACGCGGCTCCGGAGCGAGGCGGCCTTCCCCACGTAGAGGACCTGGGCCTTGGCGTCCCGGTAGATATAGATGCCCGGGCGGTCGGGCAGCCGGGCGAGCTTTTCCTCGAGACTCACAGGAGCTCCGCTCTCCGGAGCGCCTTGATCCGGTCGCGGAGCTCGGCGGCCTGCTCGAAGTCGAGCCGCCGCGCCGCCTCCTTCATCCGTGCCTCCAGCTCGGCGATTCGCCTCGCGAGCGCCGCGGGCGACTCGAACTTCTCCTCGGCGGGCGCCTCCACCTCGACCGTGTAGTAGTCCCGCTCGTAGATCGTCTGGAGGAGCTCGCGGATCGACGACCGGATCGTCTCGGGCGTGATGCCGTGCTCCCGGTTGTAGGCGGCTTGGAGCTCGCGGCGCCGTTCCGTCTCGCGGATCGTCGCCGCCATCGAGTCCGTGACATGATCGGCGTACATGATGACTTCGCCGTTGACGTTCCGGGCGGCGCGCCCGGCCGTCTGGATGAGCGAGGTCCCGGACCGGAGGTAGCCCTCCTTGTCGGCGTCGAGGATCGCGACCAGCGACACTTCCGGGATATCGAGCCCCTCGCGGAGGAGGTTGATGCCGATCAGCGCGTCAAACTTGCCCAGGCGCAGGTCCCGGATGATCGCCACCCGGTCGAGCGTGTCGATGTCGGAGTGCAGGTACCGCACCCGGAGCCCGACCTGCTGGTAGTATTCGGTGAGGTCCTCCGCCATGCGCTTGGTCAGCGTCGTGACCAGCACGCGCGCGTTGCGCTCGGCCCGCGCGCGGATCTCGGCGAGCAGGTCGTCCACCTGGTCCTTCGCGGGCCGCACCGTGATCTTCGGGTCCATGAGGCCGGTCGGGCGGATGACCTGTTCGGCGACGGCGTCGCCGGCCAGCTCGAGCTCGTACGGCCCCGGCGTCGCCGAGACGTAGATCGTCTGGCCCGTCGCCCGGGTGAACTCTTCGGCGGTGAGCGGACGGTTGTCGAACGCCGACGGCAGGCGGAAGCCGTACTCGACCAGCGCCTCCTTCCGGGATCGATCGCCGTAGTACATGCCGCGGATCTGCGGGACGGCCACGTGGCTCTCGTCGATGATGATCAGCGCGTCCTTCGCGAGGTAGTCGATCAGCGTCGGCGGCGGCTCGCCCGGCCGCCGACCCGTCAGGTGGCGCGAGTAGTTCTCGATCCCGTGACAATAGCCGAGCTCGCGCAGCATCTCCATGTCGAAGAGGGTGCGCTGCTCGAGTCGCTGCGCTTCGAGGAGCCGGTTGCGTGGCTTGAGGAAGGCCAGGCGCTCCCCGAGCTCGTCCTGGACCGTCTGGATCGCGCGCTCGAGCTGGCCTGCTTCGGTCACGTAGTGGCTCGCCGGATAGACGTGGACCGCGTCCGCCCGCTCGAGCACGGAGCCCTTGAGCGGATCGATCTGGTAGAGGGCGTCCACGACGTCGCCAAACAGCTCGACGCGGAGAGCCACCGACTCCTCGCTGGCCGGGAAGATCTCGACGACGTCCCCCCGCACTCGGAACGTGCCGCGGTGGAAGTCGTAGTCGTTCCGCTCGTACTGGACGGCGATCAGCCGCCGAATGATCTCGTCGCGGTCGATCGCCTCGCCCGCGTGCAGCTCGAGGTGCATGCCCGCGTAGGTGTCGGGCTCGCCGATGCCGTAGATGCACGAGACCGAGGCGACCACGATCACGTCGCGCCGCTCGAGGAGCGACTTCGTCGCCGAGTGACGCATGCGATCGATCTCGTCGTTGATCAGCGCGTCCTTCTCGATGTACGTATCCGACTGCGGGATGTACGCCTCGGGCTGGTAATAGTCGTAGTAGGAGACAAAGTACTCGACCGCGTTGTCTGGGAAGAAGGCCTTGAACTCGGCGAAGAGCTGGGCCGCCAGCGTCTTGTTCGGTGAGATCACCAGCGTCGGGCGGTCCGCGCCGGCGATCACGTTGGCGATCGTGTAGGTCTTGCCCGACCCGGTGACGCCACGCAGGACGACGTGGCGCCGGCCCTCGCGAACGAAGCGCGTGAGCCCGGCGATCGCCGGCGGCTGGTCGCCGCGGGGCGAGTACTCGGACGTGAGTCGGAACACGCCGCTGGACGACGTCAGGACGGCGTCGGGACGGCGAGCAGGTACTTCCGCCACGAGTCGAGGAGCGAGTGCGCGTGCGGGTGCCGCAGCATGTGCGTCGAGAAGACGAACTTGGGGTGGATCGGCTCGCGGATCAGCCGCATTCCGGCCTCCTCAGGCTGTCGGTTGCCTTTCCGCAGATTGCATCGGAGGCACGCCGCCACCACGTTCACCCACGTCGTCTCGCCGCCGCGCGAGCGGGGCACCACGTGGTCGACGGTCAACCGCTCGCCGCGCCGGTTGCAGTACTGGCAGGTGTAGCCGTCGCGTCGCAGGATGTTCTTCTTGTTGAAGGCGACGCGGTCGAGGAAGGGTTTGCGGATATAGATCGCGAGCCGGATCACCGCCGGCAGCGCGAAGGCGATCGACGGCGAGCGGACCACGCGCGGGGATGCCTCCACGGCCTCGGCCTTGCCGGCGAGCAACAGCGTGATGGCGCGGCGGGCGTTGGTGAAATGCAGCGGTTCAAACGTGTAGTTCAGCACCAATACCGCGATTTCATCCATACTTAACCGCTTAGCATAGTCGTCGCTCCGGACAGTGTCAAATCACCCTCTCGGGTGCCGGGGACCTGCGAGCGACGGAACAGGTGCCGGATCTGCTAGCGACGGAACGCGTGGCGGAGGAAGAAGACGAGGTTCGCCGGCCGCTCGGCGAGCCGGCGCATGAAGTAGCCATACCAGTCCTCGCCATACGGCACGAGCACCCGGAGCCGCAGACCGTCTGCGGCGATGCGCGCGTGCAGATCGCTCCGAATCCCGTAGAGCATCTGGATCTCGAACCGCTCCCGCGCGATCCCCTTCGCCCGCGCGGTGTCGCGGGCGCGCGCGATCAGCCGCTCATCGTGAGTCGCGAAGCCGACATAGACACCCCTCGCCTGGGCGTCCGCCGCGAAGAGCCGGTCCATCAGTCGGGCGTAGTTCGCGTCCACCTCGTGCTTGTCGGGGAACGCGAGCTCCGGGGGCTCGCGGTACGCGCCCTTGCAAAGCCTCACCGTCGCGCCGAGCTCGATCAGGCGCTCGACGTCCTTCGCGGTGCGTCGGAGGTAGGCCTGGACCACGCAAGCGGCGTTGGGAAAGGACGGCCGCACGCGCGCGTACAGGTCGAGCGTCCGGTCGGTGTAGGCGCTGGACTCCATGTCGATCCACACGAGCGTCGAGCTGGCGCGGCCGCGCGCGAGCACCGCTTCGAGATTGGCCCGGCACACCGCCTCACCCAGGTCGAGCCCGAGGTGCGTGAGCTTGAGGGACGGGACGGCGGAGAGGCTCCGCCGCTCGATCTCATCGAGGAGCTCCACGTAGGCGCGCGCCGCATGAGCGGCGTCGGCGGGGGTGGCGACGTTCTCCCCGAGGTAGGTCACGGCGCAGAGGAGGCCCTGGGCGTTCAACCGTGCGATCACCTGGAGCGCGTCCTCGGCGCGCTCGCCGGCCACGAAGCGACGGACGAACCGCCGCGCCGCCGGCAGACGGGCCATCGCGTCGCCGATCCGGCGCCGGGTCGAGAGGTTAAGGAGCAGCGTCCGGAGGGGGCTCGTGGCGTCCCTCGAGCGCGTCGGCGAGGATCCCTTCCCGCAAGCCCCAGTCGCTGACGACGAGCGTCGCAAGGCCGAGGGCGTCGAGCGTCGCCGTCACGATCGCGATGCCCGGGATGATCAGGTCCGCCCGCCCGGGCTCGACACAGGGCAGCGCTGCCCGGGCGGCCACCGACAGACCGCCGAGGCGGCCGAGGAGCCGCTCGATCGTCGCTCGGCTCAGCCGGTGGCCCTGGACGCGCTGCGACTCGTACTCGACAAGACCGAGGTCGAGCGCCGCGAGCGTCGTCACCGTCCCGGCGGTGCCCACGAGGTGAGCGACGCGCGCGCTGCGGATCTTCTGAGGGAGCTCGCGCTCCAGCCGCGCGCGGACTTCGGCGAGAAGGACCGCGTAGCGGTTCCAGTCCACCCCGTCGGCAAACGGGAACCGCTCGGCGAGCGGGATAACGCCCAGGCGTATGCTGACCGCCGCGCCGATCCGTTCATTCTCCGCCAGGATATACTCCGTCGAGCCGCCGCCGACGTCGAAGGTCACGATCGTGCCGGCGAGGCCCCGGAGGCCGGACCGCACGCCGCGGAGCATGAGCCGCGCTTCCTCCTCCCCGCTCACCACCTCGACGCGTCGGCCCGTCGCGCGCTCCACCGCGGCGACGAACACGCTCCCGTTCGTCGCCTCCCGCACGGCGCTCGTCGCGACCAGGCGCACGCGCGTGGCCGCAAGGCGCTCGGCGCGCGCCACGTAGTCGCTCAAGACCGCGAGCGTCCGCGTCATGGGCGCCTCGCCGAGCGCGCCGGCGGCCGCGAGCCCCTCGCCGAGCCGTGTCACGGTCTGGCGCGCATCGACGACCTTCCACGTCTCGCGGCCGACCACGTCGGCGACGAGGAGGCGGACCGTGTTGGTGCCGACATCAATCGTCGAAACGCGCATGCCCGATACGCGAACGCCCCGCCGGCGTCCGGCGGGGCGTCTCAGGCTCGAGGCCTCGCGGCCTACTTCTTCTTTTGGAGCGTGCGGATGTAGTTCACCAGCTCCCAGCGCTCCTTCTCTGGGAGATGCTTCCAGGGCGGCATGGCGCCACGGCCGTTCGTGATCTTCCAGAAAATCTCGCCGTCGGTTTCCTTCGCGACCTTGTCGGACGTCCAGTCGGCCGGCTTCGGCGGCGGGAGCGCGGCGGCGGCGGGGCCGTCGCCCTTCCCGCCGGGGCCGTGGCACGTCACGCAGTTCGTCTCGACGATCGTCTTCGCGTTCCCGATGCCTTTCACGGGGTTCTTCAGGTTCTTCGCCTCGGGCGGCGCGACCCACGGCTCCTGCGCCGACGCCGCGCCCAGGCCGACTGCGACGACGAGGGCAACTCCCGCGACGACGGCGGTCACCGACTTCCCGAACACGCTCATAGCGCCTCCTTCTGGACACCTGATCGTCATGAAGTTCACGGCGCGACCGCGGCCATTTAACACTCGTGTGACGAACGCGGTCAAGCCGATATTCGCTCGTCCGCGCTCCCGCGGGCGCGCGTCGCGGCGAGCCAGCAGATCGCGGCGAGCACACCGTAAGCGCCCGCGAGGCGTGCCGGCACGGCGGAGGGCGGTGCCCAGGGCCAGAAGAGGCTTCCGCTCGGCTCGGGCGAGTGGATCACGCCGAAGAGCGTCGCCACGCTCGCGAAGGCCAACACGAGACCGGTCGCGGCGAAGCGCCGCTCGATGATCGTCACGAGCGCCCAGCCCCACACGACGGCCGTCAGGATGAAGCCGTTGCCCAGGACCAGGAGCGTTTGGTGGGTCAGCGCGGCCTCGCCCGTCAGGCGCGCCGGCGAGGCGCCGAGAGCGGACAGAAGCGCGCTCGTTTGGATCAGCACGACCGCCGCGGCGACCGGCACGAACGCGAGCGCGACGGCGGCGCCGTGCCGGTGGGGCGACGCGAGGAACCCCTGGGCGGTGATCTCGAGACCGATGAAGACCAGGATCGGCGCGATCGCCGCCTCGGGGAGCACGGCGACGAGGAGCGACAGCACGCCCACCGCGGCACCGAGCCCGATCACGAGGCCCGTCGCGAGCGTGTATCCGGCGCGCGCGCCCATCGCCTTGTACGCGGGGTGGCCGATGTAGGGAGTGTTCTGCACGACGCCACCGCAGAGCGCCGCGAGCACCGTGGCGCCCGCCTCGGTCAGGAGGATATCGCGCGTTCGGTACTCATCGCCCGCCGCCGCGGCGCTCTCGGTGTTGTCGATCCCGCCGATGATCGTGACGAGCGCGAAGGGCAGCGCGAGCGAGAGGTACGGCAGCGTCGCCTCGAGCGCGTCGAGCCACGCGAGCGTCGGCCAGGGGATCGCGAGCGCGAGCGTCACCGCGACGGGCGGCCCCGCGTCGCCGCCGCGCCCGAGCCACGCGCGGAGCCAGAAGAGGGCCGTGCCGGCGAGGACCGCGGCGAACGCCCCCGGCACCCCGAGCGGCATCCGAACGCGGCCGAAGAGCCCGAGCAGCAGCACCAGGAGCGCGACGAGACCCACGAGCGGGTCGCGGAGGATCTTGAGCGTCGGCAGGAACGCGATCAGGAGGATCGCCACGCCGGCGATGGAGCCAAGCAGGGCGGCGCGCGGCACGACCCGACGCGCCCAGTCGCCGCCGAACGCGAGACCGACCTTGGCGAGGCCGATCGCGAGCGTCGCCGCCATGCCCACCTTCCATGCGAGCACAGGGTCGCCGGTCGCCGCCATCGCAGGCCCGAGCACGCCGAACACCATCGCGAACAGGGTCGGCGTGTCGATGCCGAACGGCATCGCGGTGACGTCGTCGCGGCCCGTCCGTTGTCGGAGCCTCACGGCGAGCCAGGTGTACGCGAGGTCACCGACGAGCACACCGAGCGCGGTGCCGGGCACCATCCGGCCGAGCACGAGGTCGGCCGGGAACTTGAAGACCCCGATCAGGAGGCTCGAGAGGATGACGAGCTGCGTGATGTTGTCGAGGGCGAGGCCGAGGAACCCGTTGAGGTCCCCGGGACTGCTCCAGCCGCGCCGGGGCTCAGCGCGCTCCCGCGTCGGCCGCCCTCTCCGCGCCGAGCCGGGCGCGCGCGAGCCCCTGCGTCCGCTCGGCGAGCGCCGAGCACCACGCGAGGCTCCCGCGGCTGTCCGCGACCTCGCGGTAGTCGAACTCCATGACAGGGCTCACCAGCCGCCCGAACCGGAGCCGCGCGCCATAGGACTTCCCCTCCCGCTCGTCGCCCGCCTCGAGCTCCACCTCGAGCCGCGGATCGACACGCTTCGCGTGAGAGGTGAGGAAATTCCAGAGCCAGCGCCCGACCTCGTGGTAGCTGCCGCCGGAAAACACGGCAGCATTTTACATCGGCTCGATGCTTGGCCCTCCGTGGGTCAGCACTCGTTGAAGCCGCACGACAGGCACTTCTTGCACCCTTCCTCGTAGATGAAGGTCGCCTGACCGCACTCCTTACACAGGTCGCCGATTTGCTTTCGCCCGTTACCATCCACTACGGGCTGGTCCGTGAGCGGCTTCACCTGGCCAATGTGCTCGGCGAGGGTGCGGGCGAGGGCGTCCGGGAGCGAGAGGATCTTGGCGGGGCCGAAGCCTGTCGGCTGGCCGCCGCCGATCCGCGAGAGCTGGCTGATCACTTCTTCGAGCCGCCGCTGAGCCGACAGAGGCGAAGGGAGCCTCAACACAAGCGAAATCAGTCGCCCGAGCGCCTCTGCGACGGCCATCGTGTCGGAGCCGCCCTTGCCGACCTGGACGAAGACCTCGAAGGGATCATCGTCTGGCGTCTCGTTGACCGTGATGAACGCGGTGCCGATCGGGGTATCGGTCCGGTAGGTCGAGCCCTTGAGGCTGTGCGGGCGCGGCCGGATGACCGAGGGCGCCGCGGTCGGCACCGGTACCTCCTTCTTGATGCCGACGTTCAGGACCTGCTCGCCCTTGCAGCCGTCGCGGAAGACCGTGATGCCAAGGCAGCCGAGCTCCCACGCGAGCAGGTACGCGCGCGCAACGTCCTCCTCGCTCGCGCCGTGCGGCAGGTTGATGGTCTTCGAGACGCCGTTGTCGGTGTAGCGCTGAAACGCCGCCTGATGGCGCACGTGCCACTCGTAGCCGATCTCGTGCGAGGTCCTGAAGATCCGCCGCGCGTCTTCGGGCACGCCCGGGATATCGTGGAGCGCGCCGCGCTTGGCGATCGCTCGCATGAGCGCGTCGGAGTAGAAGCCCTGCTCCTTGGCGATGCGCTCGAAGGTCTCGTTCACGAAGGTCAGCACCCGCTCGCCGTCGGGCTGCTTCACGCGATGCTCGAAGGCGAGCGCGAAGATCGGCTCGATCCCCGACGAGCAGCCGGCGATCATCGAGATCGTGCCCGTCGGGGCGATCGTCGTGACGGTCGAGTTCCGGTGCTGGCGGTCGTTCTTGTAAATCGACTGGCTCCAGTTTGGGAACGGGCCGCGCTCTTCCGCGAGCTTGGCGGACTGGTCGTGGGACTTCTCCTTCACGAACGCCATCAGCCGGTCGGCGAGGTCGATCGCCTCCTGGCTGTCGTACGGGATGCCCATAGTGAAGAGCAGGTCCGCCCAGCCCATGAGGCCGAGGCCGATGCGGCGGTTCGACTTCACCGTGGCGTCGATCTCCGGCAGCGGGTACGGGTTCATCTCGATCACGTCGTCGAGGAAGCGCACGGCGAGCCGCACCACCCGCTCCATCTCGTCCCAGTCGATCGACCACTCCCCGTCCTCGCCGCGGCGGGCGAACTTGGAGACGTTGAGCGAGCCCAAGTTGCAGGCTTCGTTCGGTAAGAGAGGTTGCTCCCCGCACCCTCTCGAAACATAGCCTTCCGTGATCCACGTATCTGTCTCAGGCTCGTAGAGGTCGTATGTTGTGGCCACGCCAGCAGCTTCGATGCTCAAAATTTTCGCCGAGCCGAACTGTTCGTGAAGAAGGGTCTGAACTTCATCGCCCGCATGGCATCGGTCGAGTCGAATCGCTACGAACGGCCCCCCGCCCCGCGCAACATAGAACTGGTGGCCCGCTGTGGCGTGAAGAACCCCGCCGTCAGAGAACTCGACACGAAAGACCGGAGTCGCGGGGTAGATCTCGACACGTTCAACAGGACGAGATCCCTTGACGGTCAAGATCAGATCGCCTGACTGAACGGTGTCTGCCCGACGCCACCCGTCTGGTGTGGCCACCATTGTGGCCCCCGTGACGCACGGGTTGGTCGCCTCGACCATGCCGATCTCCGGCGTCGGGTTGGCGGGGCTCGCGTTGATCCGGTCGATGAAGACCATCCCAGGATCGCCGGTGCGCCAG
>QHTD01000184.1 GCA_003220675.1 Candidatus Rokuibacteriota bacterium
TGGCAGCCGCCCAGCACCGCCGCGAGCGCCTGCACGGCCACCCGGACGATGTTGTTCTCGGGCTGCTGCGCCGTGAGCATGCTGCCCGCGGTCTGGGCGTGGAAGCGCAGGGCCTGCGATCGCGGATCGCGCGCGCCGAACTCGTCCCGCATGATCCGGGCCCAGAGCCGCCGCGCCGCCCGGAATTTCGCGACTTCCTCGATGAGGTTGTTGTGGGCGTTGAAGAAGAACGAGAGCTGCGGCGCGAACTCGTCGACGCCGAGGCCCGCGCCGAGCGCCGCGCGCACATAGGCCATGCCGTTGGCGAGCGTGAACGCGACCTCCTGGACCGCGGTGCACCCCGCCTCGCGCATGTGGTAGCCGGAGATCGAGATCGTGTTCCAGCGCGGCACGTGGTCCTTGCAGTAGGCGAAGGTGTCGGTAACCAGTCGCATCGAGGGGCCCGGCGGGAAGATGTAGGTGCCCCGCGCGATGTACTCCTTGAGGATGTCGTTCTGCACGGTTCCCGCGAGCGCCGTGGGGGCGATCCCGCGCCGCTTCGCCGTGGCCACGTAGAGGGCGAGCAGGATCGAGGCCGTGGCGTTGATCGTCATCGACGTCGACACGCGCTCGAGCGGGATTCCCTCGAAGAGATCCTCCATGTCCTCGATCGACGCGATCGAGACGCCGACCTTCCCCACTTCGCCGCGTGCGATCGGCGCGTCCGGGTCGTAGCCCATCTGCGTCGGCAGGTCGAAGGCGACCGACAGCCCCGTCTGGCCTTGCTCGAGCAGGAAGCGGTAGCGCTTGTTCGTCTCGGCGGCCGCGCCGAAGCCGGCGTACTGCCGCATGGTCCACAGTCGCGCCCGATACATTTCGGGGTGGACCCCGCGAGTGAACGGAAACTGGCCGGGCGTGCCCAGCCGCTCCGCGATGCGCTCGGCTGGAGCGTCCTCCGGGCCGTCGACGGGCTTGCGCGGCGTGGACCGGGACGTCTCGGGGTCCTTCTCCGGCGTCATAGCGGGATGTTCCCGTGCTTCCGGGGCGGGTTCGAGTCGCGCTTCGTCCGGAGAATCTCCAGGGCCGCGCAGAGGCGCGCGCGCGTGTCCTTGGGCTCGATGACCTCGTCGATGTAGCCACGCTCGGCGGCCACGTACGGGTTCGCGAACTTCTCGCGGTACTCCCGCGTTTTCTCCTCCTTGAACGCCGCGGCGTCCGTGGCCTGCTCCGTCTCGCGCCGGTAGAGGATGTTCACCGCGCCGTCGGGTCCCATGACCGCGATTTCGGCCGTCGGGTAAGCGAAGTTGGCGTCGCCGCGGACGTGCTTCGAGGACATGACGCAGTAGGCGCCGCCGTACGCCTTCCGCGTGATCACGGTCAGCTTGGGCACCGTCGCCTCGCAGAAGGCATAGAGGAGCTTCGCGCCGTGCTTGATGATGCCGCCGAACTCCTGCGCGGTCCCCGGGAGGAACCCCGGCACGTCCTCGAACGTCACGAGCGGGATGTTGAAGCAGTCACAGAACCGCACGAAGCGCGCCGCCTTCAACGACGCGTTGATGTCGAGGCACCCGGCGAGGTGGGCGGGCTGGTTCGCCACGATCCCGACGGGCCGGCCGCCGAGCCGCCCGAACCCGACGATGATGTTCGGCGCGAACGCCGCTTGGACCTCGAAGAAGTAGCGATCATCCAGCACGGTCCGGATGATCGCGTGCATGTCGTAGGGCTTGTTCGGCTGGTCCGGAACGATCGTCTGCAGCGACTCGTCGCGGCGATCGACGGGATCCTGCGTGGGCCGGAGGGGCGGGTCCTCGAGGTTGTTCTGCGGCAGGAAGGTCGTGAGCTCCCGGATCAGCGCGAGGCACTCCTCCTCGCTGTCGGCGGCGAAATGGGCGACGCCCGACGTGGTGGAGTGCGTGGTGGCGCCGCCGAGCTCCTCGGCGGACACGGCCTCGTGCGTCACCGCCCGGATCACGTCGGGGCCCGTGACGAACATGTAGGACGTGTTCCTCACCATGAAGACGAAGTCCATGATCGCCGGCGAGTACACCGCGCCGCCCGCGCACGGTCCCATGACCGCGGCGATCTGCGGCACGACGCCGGAGGCGAGGGTGTTGCGGAGGAAGATGTCCGCGTACCCCGCGAGCGAGACCACGCCCTCCTGGATCCGGGCCCCCCCGGAGTCGTTGAGCCCGATGATCGGCACGCCCGTCTTCATGGCGAGGTCCATCACCTTGCAGATCTTGCGCGCGTACGCCTCCGAGAGAGAGCCGCCGAAGACGGTGAAGTCCTGGGCGTAGACGAAGGCCGCCCGGCCGTGGATGCGCCCGGAGCCGGTGAGGACGCCGTCACCGAGGACTCGCTGCTCGGCCATGCCGAAGTCGTGGCTTTGGTGCACCACGAACTTGTCGATCTCGGTGAAGGAGCCCGGGTCGAGCAAGAGCTCGAGCCGCTCGCGCGCGGTCTTCTTCCCGGCCTTGTGCTGGCGACGGACGCGCTCCTCGCCCCCGGCGAGCTCGGCCTGAGCCTGGCGCCGACGAAGCTCGTCGAACCGTTCCTCGAGCGACATCAAGCCTCTAGTTTCATTGACTTTCGCTCCGTTTTCCACCAATAATTCAGCACCCCATGCCCTTCTGGGCCCAGACGCTCCTGATCCTCGCCGCCGTCGCGCTGATGCTGGCGCTCGTGGCGGCCGTGGCGGCCGCCCTCGCCCTCCGGCGGGTCGCTCAGCGCGCCGAGAGCGTGCTGACGATCGTCGCACAGGAGCTCCGGCCCCTCGTGGGCCAGGCCCACGCGCTGACCGAGGACGTCCGCGGGCTCATCCGCGAGACGAGCCGCGAGCTCGAGCGCATCGGCGCGGTGACCGACAAGGTCGAGCGCGTGGCCGATGGGCTCGCGCGGTTCGTGGGGATGCTGGGCGGCCTGACGCGCGCCGGGCAGCTGGTCGGCATGGCGGTGGGGCTCAAGAAGGGCCTGGGGGTGTTCGTTCAGCGCTTCCGAAAGGAACAAGGAGATGACCATGAGTGACCACAGTGGCGACGGCGGGGCATACATGGGCTGGTTTCTCTTCGGGGCAGCGCTCGGCGCTGCGGCGGCCCTCTTGCTGGCGCCCAAGACCGGCGAGGAGACGCGCGAGCTCCTCACCCAGCGGAGCGGCGAGGTCGCGAAGAAGGCGCAGGGGCTCGCGGCCGAGGCGCAGGGGCGCGCCGGCGAGTGGCTCGACAAGAGCCGCGAGCTCTTCGAGGAGCAGACGCAGCGCCTCCTGAACGCCTTCGAGGCCGGCAAGGACGCGATGCGCGAGGAAATCCGCAAGGGATCAACGCCGCCGCGTGCCTGAGCTCGAGCTGCCGAACCCCGAGGAGCTTGGGGAGCGGCGCGAGAAGCACTTCAGCCGTCGCGTCGCCCTCACGACGGCGATCTACGCCGTGGTCCTGGCGATCGCCGCGCTCGGGGGCAACAACGCGATGAAGGAGATGCTCCTCGCGCAGCAGCAGTCCTCTGACCAGTGGGCCTTCTACCAGGCGAAGGTGATCCGCGAGCACCAGTACCGTGGCCTGAAGCTCCAGCTCGAGGCGCAGCTCGCCGAGCCCTCGAGCCTCAAGGGCGCCGAGCGCGCCAAGTTCGAGGCGCTCGCGACGCGGTTCGCCGAGGAGGAGAAGCGCTACAACGCGGAGAAGAAGGACATCGAGCAGGACGCGAAGAAGCTCGAGCACCTGCGGGACCGCCACCGGAACCGCGACCCGTACTTCGACTTCGCCGAGGTCTTCCTCCAGATCGCCATCGTGACCTCATCCGTGGCCATCCTGTCGACGTCGCGGCCGATGTTCTGGTTCTCGCTCGTCCTGGCCGTGATCGGCGCGATCCTCACCGCAAACGGCTTCACCCAGCTCTTCGCGCTGCCCTTCCTGCACCACGCCACCGGGCACTAGGGCACCCGAACTGAGACGTTGAGCGCTGATCGCGATTCCCGTATCGTGGCAAGCGCCATGAAGGCGCCGCCTCTCCCGCTGTGGCGAATGCCGCGGGCGCGATATGACCGCCTCGTCGAGGCCGGCGTCTTCGGCCCGGACGACCGGGTCGAGCTGCTCGACGGCTTGCTCGTCGCCCGAGAGCCGCAAGGCGCGCGCCACGCTACGGTCGTCGCGTTGGCGCGTGCCGTGCTCGAGAAGGCGTTCGGCCGCTCCTACCACGTGCGCGAGGAGAAACCGATCGCGCTCGACGAGCAATCGGAGCCCGAACCCGACATCGTCGTCGTGCCAGGCCGGCCGCGGGACTACCTGGACGCCCATCCCTCTCGGCCCGTGCTGGTCGTCGAGGTCGCCGAGACGTCGCTCACCCTGGATCGACTGCGGAAGGGCGGCCTGTACGCGCGGGCGGGAGTCACCGACTACTGGGTTGTCAACCTGCTCGACGAGGTGCTCGAGGTTTACCGCGAGCCGGTGTGCGGGCCGCCGGGGCACGCCGAATGGAAGTACGACTCGGTCCGTCTGTTGCGGCGCAACGCGGTCGTCACGCCGCTCGCCGCGCCAAGGGCCCGCATCCGCGTCGCCTCTCTCTTGCCCTGAGGTCAGAGCCGAGAGACCATGCTCCCGCTCAGGCCGGCCCGCCGGCCTGGCGCGGGATCACGCTGATCCCGCCGTTCTCCTCGAGCACGGCCGCGCGCACCTGCTCGGGGTCCACGATGCCGCTCCGGCGGAGCGCGGCGTGGAGATCGTCGAGCGTGATCCGCTCCTTCCGGAGGTTCTGGTACAGGATGTGGCCGTTGTGGATCAGCAGCGTCGGCGTCGCCTCGAGGAGTCGGCGTAGCGGCTTCGAGCGGAATGTCAGCTCGACGACCAGGTAGTTGAGGCCGAGGATCACCGCCGCGCCGAGGAGCCCGCCCCCGAGCGAGTTGTCGGGCCCGATGACCGCGTTCTGGACCACGTTCGAGATGACCAGCAGCACGACGAGGTCGAAGGGCGTGAGCTGACCGACCTGGCGCTTGCCCGTGAACCGGAACGCGAGGAGCATGAAGAGGTAGACGACGACCGACCGCAGCACTTTCTCCAAGATCGCGATCTCAGGAACGAACAGGCTCATCATGCCCCCCCGTGTGGCGCCCGCCGCGCTACTTCTTTTCCCCCTTCGCCTTCGCGTCCTCGTCCTTCTCGCCGGTGGCCTGCAGGCCCTCGTTGATGCCCTTCTTGAACTCGTTGATGGAGCGTCCGAGCGAGCGCGCCAGCTCGGGCAGCTTGCTCCCGCCGAAGAGCACGAGTCCGATGATGAGAATGACGATGAGTTCCTGACTCCCCAGTCCAAACATGGCCAACCTCCTCCTCGCGAAATTGATTCGTGTGTCCGAGCGCCGAACTCCGGCGGACGTTACGCGAGGGGCGGCGCACGCGGCGGACGCGGCAGCGAGCGCTCGCGCGTGGGAGACGAATCCTGATGGAGCGGCAAAGCCGGCGCCGGGGACGGCAGGGCCAGCGTGACGATGTCGAACGGAAGCGCCGGCGACTGGTCCCAGACGAGCGCGCCGAGCTCGTCGCCGTCCGCGCCGTCGTAGAACCCGCCGATCCATGTCGGATCGGGCACGTCGGCGGCGGCGATCACGGGCGCCAAGACCACGAGCGCCACGAAGACGGTCACGAACCCTGCCCGGCGTCGCGGGACGGCCGCACTCAGCTCAAGAAGCATCGGATATGGTCAGATGTGGATCGCTTGGCCGAGCGCGCCGAGCGTCGCCTCGAGCGCCGCTTCGGACAGGGTCGGGTGAGCGTGGATCGTGTGGATGATCTCCTCCAGCGTCGCCTCGAGCGTGCGTCCCACCGCGAACTCGTGGATGATCTCCGTCGCCTCCGGGCCGACGATGTGCACACCCAGGATCTCTCCCGATGCCTTGTCAGCCACGACCTTCACGAAGCCCTCCGTGTCGCCGAGGGCGACGGCCTTGCCGTTCGCCGTAAACGGAAACTTGCCGATGCTCACCTCTCGCCCGGCCTCGCGCGCCTTCGCTTCGGTCAGGCCGACGGAGGCGATCTGGGGACGGCAGTAGGTGCACGCGGGCACGTTGCCGTAATCGAGCGGGCGGGGACTGCGCCCCGCGATCGCCTCGGCGGCCACCACGCCCTCCGCCATCGCCTTGTGGGCGAGGAGCGGCGGCCCCACCATGTCGCCGATCGCGTAGACGCCCGGGACCGACGTCTCCATGCGCGGCGAGACCCTGACGAATCCCCGGTCGAGCCGAACGCTGAGCGCCTCCAGCCCGAGCCCCGTCACCTTCGCTCCGCGGCCGACGGCCATGAGCGCCTGCTCGGCTTCGACCTTGCCGGCGTCGGTTTCGACGATCACGCCCGGGCCCCCGGGCGTCACAGAGGCCACTTTCACGCCGGTCTTCATCTCGATGGACCGGCGCCGGAACGCCCGCGCGAGCTCCTTCGAGACCTCCTCGTCCTCGATGGGCACCAGGCGGGGCAGCGCCTCGAGGATCGTCACCTGGGCACCGTAGGCGGCGTAGACATCGGCGAACTCGACGCCGACCGCGCCGGCGCCGATCACGACGATGGACTTGGGCGACCGCTCGCTCCGCACGGCGCCGTTGGAAGAGATCACCGTCTTCTCGTCGATCGGGACGCCGGGCAGCGACTTCGGCTCGGAGCCCGTGGCGAGGATCACCGCCTTGGCCTGGATCGTCTCGTTCCCGCCCGTCCCCGCGACCTCCACAGTGTCGCGCGACTTGAGGACGCCGCGACCCGGGACGAGCGTGATCTTGTTCTTCCTGAACAGGAACTCGACGCCCTTCGACATGCGGTCGGCGACGCGGCGGCTCCGCTGGATCGCCTCGGCGTAGTTCGCCTCGAAGCCTGCGAGCCGGATGCCGAACTCCGCGGCGCGCTCGAAGAGGTTCACGACCTCGGCGTTGCGCAAGAGCGCCTTGGTCGGGATGCAGCCCCAGTTCAGGCAGACGCCGCCGGGCCGGTCGTCCTCGACGGCCGCCACCGAAAGACCGAGCTGGGCGCAGCGGATCGCGGCGACGTAGCCCCCCGGTCCCGTGCCGACGACGGCGACGTCGACGTTGCGCGTGGCCATCGGTCTACACCAGGAGCCGCAGCGGCTCCTCCAGCAGGCGCTTGACGTCCTGGAGGAACCGCGCACCCATCGCGCCGTCCATCACCCGGTGGTCGCAGGAGAGCGTCAGCGCCATCCGCCGCCCGACGCCGAGCCCGGCGTCGTCCACCACCGCCACGCGCCGCACGGACCCCACGGCGAGGATCGCGCCCTCGGGCGGGTTGATGATCGCCGAGAACTCGGTGACGTCGTACATCCCGAGGTTCGAGATGGAAAACGTGGCGCCGGAGAGCTCCGTGGCGCGCAGCTTCCGCGCTCTGGCGCGTTCGGCGAGATCACGCGCTTCGACGGCGATCTGGGCGAGCGACTTCGCGTGGGAGTCGCGGAGCACAGGCGTGATGAGCCCGTCCTCGAGCGCGACCGCAATGCCGATGTGCGCGCGGTGCCAGACGCGGATCGACTCGCCCTGGAAGGAGGCGTTCACGCCTGGGTGCTTGAGGAGCGCCAGGGCGCACGCGCGCACGACGAAGTCGTTCACCGAGATCTTCGGCTGGCCCTCGAGCGCATTCAGCTCCTCGCGGAGCTCCCACGCGCGGTCCATCGCGACCTCGCTCGTGACGTAGAAGTGCGGGACGGGTGCCTTCGAGAGCGGCATGCGCCTGGCGATCGCCGCGCGGATCTGGGAGAGCGGCCGGTCCTCGTATTCGACGCCGGGGACGATCGGAGCGGTGACAGGCGCGGCCGCCACGGTGACGGGCGCGGTCGCCACGGTCACTGTGGCCGCCTCGACGTCACGCCGGATGATGCGACCACCGGGACCGGTGCCTCGGATCAGCCGGAGATCGACACCCGTCTGCGCCGCGATCTTCTTCGCGAGGGGCGACGCCTTGACGCGCCCGGTCGCCACCGCCGTCGAAGCGGTCAGGGCAGGGGCGGGGATGCCCACGGCCCCCGCGCTGACGGCGGGCACTGCGGGGGCCGGTGTCGACACCACGGCCGGTCGCAGCGGCTGACCGGGTGCTGGGGCGGTGGGGGGGACCGGGGCGGCTTCCGGGCGAGTGTCTTTCCGAGCAGAGGAAGCCGCCCCGGCCCCCGCCGCCACTGCCGGTGCCGGCGCGGACGCGAGCGCCGCGGCGATGTCTTCGGCCGGCTCCGCGATGACCCCGATCAGCGTGCCGACGGGCGCCTTCTCGCCGGCGGACACAAGGATCTTGCGCAGCACACCCGCGCCGAACGCCTCCATCTCGACGTCCGCCTTGTCGGTCTCGATCTCGGCGAGGATGTCGCCGCCCTGGACCCGGTCACCCTCCTTCTTGAGCCACTTGATGATCTTCCCCGTCTCCATCGCCTCGGAGAGTTTCGGCATGACGACCTTGGTGATGGCCATCGTCAGCTCCCGTTCGCGTTGCAGACGCGGCGGATCGCGGCTGCGATCTTGTCCTTCGAGGGTGTCTTGAGCTTCTCGAGGTTCCTGGCGTACGGCATCGGGGCGTTGGCACCCGTCACGCGCTCGACCGGCGCGTCGAGGTCGTCGAACGCGTGCTCGGTGACGAACGCCGCGATCTCCGAGCCCATGCCGGCGAACCCCGCGCCCGCCTCCACAACGACGGCGCGGTGGGTCTTCCGCACCGACCCGATGATCGTCTCGACGTCCATCGGGCGGAGCGTGCGCGGATCGACCAGCTCGACGGAGATGCCCTCCTTCGCCAGCTCGTCCGCCGCCTCCATCGCCCGGTACATCATCCCCATGTAGGCGATCACGGTGACATCAGTGCCCTCGCGGCGAACGATCGCCTGGCCGAGCGGGATGACGAAGTCGGGGTCCTCCGGCACCTCGCCCTTGACGGGGTAGAGCGTCTCGGCCTCGATGAAGATGACGGGGTTGTCGTCCCGGATCGCGGACTTCAGGAGACCCTTTGCGTCCATCGGCGTCGTGGGGCGGACGACCTTGAGCCCCGGCACGTGGTAGAAGTACACCTCCATCGACTGCGAGTGCTGAGCCGCGAGCTGCGCCGCCGGCCCGCCCGGCCCGCGGATGACGATCGGCACGCTGTACTGCCCGCCGGACATGTAGAACATCTTCGCGGCCGAGTTCACGATCTGGTCGAGGGCGAGCAGCGCGAAGTTGAACGTCATCATCTCGACGACGGGCCGGAGCCCGAGCACCGCGGCCCCGATGCCGATGCCGGTGAACGCCGACTCGGCGATCGGCGTGTCCACGACGCGCTTGGGCCCGAACTCCTTCAGGAGCCCCTGCGTGACCTTGTAGGCGCCCTCGTAGAGCCCGACCTCCTCGCCCATCACGAACACGCTCGGGTCGCGGCGCATCTCCTCGCGCAGCGCCAGGTTCAGGGCCTCGCGATAGGTCATCACCGCCATCTCAGTCCTCCTTGTAGATGTCGGTGAACAGCCACTCGTCCGGCGGCTCCGGCGAGGCGTCGGCGAACGCCACAGCCTCGTCGATCCGGTCGTTGACGTCCTTCTCCAGCGCCCGCACGTCGGCCTCCGTGAGGATCCCGGGGGTGAGCACTCGCTCCCGGAACATCACGATGGGGTCGCGCTCCTTCTCATGCTCGACCTCCTCCTTCGTTCGGTACACCGCGCCCGCCGGGTCGCGCATCGAGTGGCCGCGGAATCGGTAGGTGTCCGCCTCGATCAGGGACGGCGTCTTGTCCTGGCGCGCCCGGGCCACGGCCCGCCCCACGACAGCCCGCACCGCGAGCACGTCCATGCCGTCGACCTTCTCCGACGGAATCCCGTAGGTCTGGCCGAACTTCCAGATCTCCGTCTGCGCAAGGGCGCGGTCGGTGGAGGTGCCCATCGCGTAGCGGTTGTTCTCGCAGAGATAGATCACGGGGAGCTTCCAGAGCGCCGCGATGTTCAGCGATTCGTGGAACTCCCCCTGGGCCACGGCGCCGTCGCCGAAGTAGCAGACGACGACCGCATCGCGCCCCTCGTACTTGATCGCGAAGGCCGCGCCCGCGGCGAGCGGCAGGTGCGAGCCCACGATCGCGTGGCCGCCGAGGAAGTTGACGCTCCGGTCGAACAGGTGCATCGATCCGCCCTTGCCCTTCGAGAGGCCGTCGCGACGGCCAAAGAGCTCGGCCATCACGCGCCTCGGGTCGGCGCCCTTGGCGAGGCAGTGGCCGTGCTCGCGGTACGCGGAGATCGCGTAGTCGTCGGCGCGGAGGACCGAGCTGGCCCCGACCGCGACCGCCTCCTGGCCGATGTAGAGATGGAGGAACCCGCCGACCTTGCCCAGGGTGTAGGCCTCCGCCGCCTTCTCCTCGAAGCGGCGGATCAGGAGCATGGTGTACAGGAGCCTCCGGGCCAGCTCGGCGTCCAGGCCGAGGGCCGAATGCCCTTTCCGCTCCGGCATCGTCTTGGCCATGCGTCCCTCCTGCTACCAGCGCATCAGGCTGAGGTCGTCCACCGACAGCCGTCGGCGGAGACGGAAGATCGCGACGATGATCGCGAGACCCACGGCCACCTCCGCCGCGGCGACCGCCATGACGAAGAACACGACCGCCTGGCCGTCGGCGTTACCGACACGGCGGCCGAACGCCACGAGCGCGAGGTTCGCGGCGTTCAGCATGAGCTCGATCGACATGAACATCACGAGCGGGTTGCGCCGGATGACGACCCCGACCACCCCGATCGTGAAGAGGATCGCCGACAGCCCGACGTAGTACGACTCGGGCACCATACCTTACACCCTCCGCCGCGCCAGGAGGAGCGCCCCGACCATCGCGGCGAGCAGCAGGACCGAGGTCAGCTCGAAGGGGAAGAGATACCTGGTGAACAGGAGACCGGCGATCGACTCGACGCCGCCGCCGACGGACGGGGCGCCGCTCCCGGCTCCGCCACGCGCGCCACGCACCACGAAGATCAGTTGGAGGAAGAGGAGCGCGCCCGCGGGGAGCGCCAGAAGCCGCCAGGCGCGCCGCGGGTCGGGGCCCGTCTCCTCCTTGCCGGGGATGAGGACCATGATCGCAAAGACGAAGAGGACCATGATCGCGCCGGCATAGACGATCACCTGCGCCCAGGCCAGGAACTCGGCGCCGAGGGTCTGGTAGAGCACGGCGATCGCGCCGAGGTTCACGACGAGGAAGAGCGCCCCGTGGATCGCATTGCGCCTGAGGACGAGCCCCAGCGCGGCGACGACGGCGATCGCGGCGACGACGAAGAAGGCCGCGTGCGCCATCACGGCCTCCGGTCCGCGGGGATCGGCACGGGCGAGGTCGGACGGCCGTCGCGGCCGGCGGGCTCGAGTGCCAACAGCATCTCCTTCGTGTAGATCATCCCGTCCCGGCTGTAGGACGAGAACTCGAGGATCCCCGTGTCCATCCGGATCGCGTCCTCCGGGCACGCCTCCACACAGTAGCCGCAGAAGACGCACTTGCCCAGATCGATGTCGAAGCGCGCGGGAACCTTCTCGATCTCCGGGTTCGGGTGCTCGGCCGCGACGATGTAGATGCAGCGCGCCGGGCACACGGTCTCGCACATCATGCACGCCACGCAGCGCGGCGAGCCGTCCTCGCGCCTCACGAGCCTGTGAAGCGATCGCAGACGCGGCGAGTACGGCCGCCGCTCCTCGGGATACTGGATCGTGACCGCGCCCCGCGCGGTCTTCCGTCCGAGCGCGTGCGCGAGGTGGAGGCCCATGTTGCGAAAGAAGTGGGCGGCCGTGAGCGCCAGCCCCGAGAGCACCTCCACGAGATAGAAGCGCTGGAGCAGCCTCACGCGCGCCCCCCCCAGAGCAGGAGCCCGATCCCGGTGACGACGATGTTCAGGATCGACAGCGGGAAGAGCCCGAGCCAGCCCAGACGCATCGCCTGGTCGTAGCGGAAGCGGGGCAGCGTCCAGCGGATGAGCATCATGACGAAGATCATCGCGCAGACCTTGACGACGAACGCGCCCACCTGGAGCAGGGTGACGAGCAGGTGAGGCAGCGCGACCGCGCCGCCCCACGGAAACCGGAAGCCGTCCGGGACGAGGTAGGGCACCTGCCAGCCGCCGAGGAAGAGCGCGGTCGTCATCCCCGCGATCACCACGGTCTCGAGGAAGTCGGCCATCGCGAACATCCCGAACTTCATCCCGCTGTACTCGATGAAGTAGCCGATGATCTCGGACTCGCCCTCCGGCGTGTCGAAGGGGATCCGCTTGGTGGCGGCGATGCCCGCCGTGAGGAACAGGACGAAGGCGAGCGGCTGCGTCACGATCCCCCACGCCGGGAGCCACCCCCAGAACAGGCGCCCCTGCGCGCGCACGATGTCCATCATGTTGAGCGAGCCATAGATCATCACCACGCCCATGATCGAGGCGCCGATCGCGATCTCCGCGGAGATCATGAGGGCCGCGGCGCGCTGGCCGCCCAGGAGCGCGAAGTTGTTGGCCGACGACCAGCCGGCCATCATCACGCCGTAGACACCGAGCGAGAGCATCGCGAACACGTAGAGGATTCCGACGTTCAGCGTCACCGCCTGCAACGGGATCTCGCGTCCCGCCACGCGGAGCACGTCGCCGAAGGGAATCGACGCGAAGGCGACGAGCGCGCAGAAGACCGAGACGAACGGTGCCAGGCCGAACAGGAACGGGTCGGCGCGCGCCGGACGGAAGTCCTCCTTCGTGAGCATCTTGATCGCGTCGGCGAGCGGGTGGAACAGGCCCAGCAGGCGGAACCCGAAGATCGACGCGCGGTTGGCGCCGATGCGGTCCTGCATGATCGCCGACTGCTTGCGCTCGACCCACGTGAGGAGCCCGCCAAGGTTGAGGACGAAGAGCATGACGAAGGCGACGCGCCCGAAGGCGATGCCGAGGTCCGCGGCGCTCATCGGAGCGGGGTCCGCGAGGCCGGCTCCGACCGTGGCTGGCCTGCGCTCGGTGCGTTCAGCACCGCTCCCGTGTCACCGATGGCTTGGTAGCTCATCCCGCCGAAGGCGGGGACACCGCTGGTGAGCTCGCGGAACCACCGCTCGGCCCGCGGCGCGCCGACCTCCGCGCCGAGTGCCTGCAGCACGCGGCCCAGGATGTCCCACTCCGGGAGCGCCTGGCCGAGGGGCTCGACCGCCTGGCGGAAGCGCTGCACCCGGCCTTCGAAGTTCGTGTACGTCCCCTCGCGCTCCACCCACGCGGCGGCCGGCAAGACCCACTGGGCGCGCTCGCTTGTCGCGTTGGAATTGGTCCCGATGAAGATCAGGAGCGAGAGCGCCCGCAGCGCGGCGTCGGTCTCGGCCGGGTCCCAGGCGCTCGCGAGGAGGTCATGGCCGAACACCCAGAGGCACTTCACCTGTCGAACGCAGGCCGCCCTGAGGATGGCCGCCCCGTCGCCGTCCAGCCCGAGCAGCTCGGCGCCGCGGGAGTTCGGGTTCTTGTCGCTGCGGATCAGCAGGGTGTCCTCGTCGCCGGGTACCGGCGGCGGCACGCGGAAGGCGACGCGCCGGATCCCGCACTGCTCGAGGACGCGCCGCAGGGCCCAGAGATCCTCGTTCGCCATCTTCGGGGAGGCGAAGACGCCGATCTCCGCGGGGGCGAAGCGCCCCAGGGCGCCGACGATCGCGGCGATCGCCTCCTCCCACGTGGCGTCGCTCACCGCGCCGTCCTCACGAGAGCTCGGGGCCACGAGCCGCGTCTTGTCGTCCACGAACGTAAACCCGTAGCGCCCGTCGTCGCAGATCCACCAGCGGTTGACGTCGGCGTTGAAGCGCGGCTTGAGACGCGCCACGCGGCGCCCCTCGTTGTGGTGCGGGCGCCGGCGGTTCACGTGCACCTCGATGTTGCAGCCGCGCGCGCACCCCGGGCAGATCGACGCCGTGCTGTCGAGATACCAGACGCGCACCGCGAAGCGAAAGTCGCGGTCGGTCAGGGCGCCCACCGGGCAGATGTCCACCACGTTGCCGGAGTACTTGTTGACGAGCTCCTTGCCCGGGAAGAGCCCGATCTCCGAGTCGTCGCCGCGGTGGAAGATCCCGAGCTCGCCCGTCCCGGTGACCTCGTCGCAGAACCGCACGCAGCGCGAGCAGAGGATGCAGCGCTCGGCGTCCAGCATGACGTGCGGGCCCAGCGGCACGGCCTTCGGCTTGTGCACCTTCTCGTCCCGCATGCGCGGGTCGTAGAGGCCGTATCGCATGTAGTAGATCTGCAGCCAGCACTCGCCCGCCTGGTCGCACACCGGGCAATCGAGCGGGTGGTTGATCAGGTGGAACTCCATGATGGACTTGCGCGTCTCTTTGACGCGGTCGGTCTCGGTCCACACGACCATCCCGTCGGACGCCGGCGTGTTGCAGGCGATCGTGGGCCGCGGCGTCTTCTCGATGTCCACCATGCAAAGGCGGCACTGCCCGGCGATCGAGAGGGCCGGGTGGTAGCAGTAGTGCGGGACCTCGACGCCGACCTTCCGCGCCGCCTCGATGAGGTTCGTCCCCGCGGGGACCTCGACGGCTTGGCCGTTGATCGTCAGCTTGGGCATATGACTATTTCGGGATCAGCGCCTCGAACTCCGCGCGGAACTTCTCGATGTAGGAGATATAGGGCCCGACGGCGCCATCGTAGAAGGCGCAGATCGTCGTGCCGGCGCCGCGGCGCGCGACGTCCAGGATCGTGTCGAGGTCGTCCTTCTGCCCACGCCCCTCCACGATCCGGCGGACCATCTTGTAGATCCAGCCGGTCGACTCGCGGCAGGGCGTACACTGCCCGCAGCTCTCGTGGGCGTAGAACCGCGCGACGACCATCAGCGCCTCGGGGATCGACACCGTCTCGTCCATCACGATCACGCCCGCCGAGCCGGCCATCGTGCCGGCGTTGCGGAGCCCGTCCACGTCCGCGGTGACGTCGATCTCGTCGGCGCGGAGGATCGCCGCCGACGAGCCGCCGGGGACGACCGCCTTGAGTCGCCCGTTGCCCGTGACGCCGCCCCCGAGGTCCTCGATGATCCGGCGCAGCGTGATCGCCACCGAGGCCTCGTAGACGCCCGGCCGTGTCACGCGCCCGGAGACCGAGTACATCCGCGTGCCGCCCTGGGTCTTGGTGCCAAGCGACGCGAACCACGCGGCGCCCCGGTTGATGATGTGCGGCACGTGGGCGATCGTCTCCACGTTGTTCACGATCGTGGGCGCGCCGAAGGCGCCCTTGATCGCCGGAAACGGCGGCTTGAGCTTCGGCCACCCCTTCTTGCCTTCGAGCGAGGAGATGAGGCCGGTCTCCTCGCCGCAGATGTACGCGCCTGCGCCACGGTGGACGACAACGTCGAAGCCCCTGCCGAGATACCCCGCGTCGTACGCCTCGCCGACGGCAGCGGAGAAGCGCCGCCACGGCTCGACGTACTCGCCGCGGATGTAGACGAAGCCGGTCGGCGAGCGGATCGCCCGCGCGGCGATGAGCATGCCCTCGATGAGCGCGTGCGGATCGCGCTCGAGCAGGTAGCGGTCCTTGAACGTCCCGGGCTCGCCTTCGTCGGCGTTGATGACGAGGTAGACCGGGCCGGTGTGGTTCTTCGGGACGAACGACCACTTCGTCCCCGTCGGGAAGCCCGCGCCGCCGAGCCCGCGAAGGTTGGACTGCTTGACCTCCTCGGTGATCGCCGCGGGCTCAAGCGTCTGGGCCTTCTGCCAGGCGGTGTAGCCGCCGGTCTCGAGGTACGCCCGGAGCGTGTGCGAGTCGGCGCGGTCGAAGTTGCGCGTCAGGAGCTTCTCGGCGGTCACCGGAGGCCCTCGAGGATCTGATCGACCTTCTCGGGGGTCAGGCCGAACTCGTAGCGGTCGTCCACCTGCATCATCGGCGCGTGCTCGCACGCGCAGAGGCACTCGACCGCCTGGAGAGTCACCCGGCCGTCGTCGGTCGTCGCGCCCACACCGATGCCGAGCCGGCGCATCACGTGCGCGATGATCTCGGGCGCGCCCGCGAGATGGCAGGAGAGGTTGTGGCAGACGGCGACGACATGGCGGCCCTTCGGCTGGCGGAAGAACAGCGTGTAGAACGTCACGACCTCGTGCACGTGGGCCGGCGTCACGTCGAAGAGCCCGGCGACGTACTCCTCGGCCTCGAGCGAGATGTGGCCGAACGTCTCCTGCGCCATGTGGAGCACCGGCAGGAGCGCGGCCCGCGCGTCCGGATAGAGCGCCTGGAGGCGACGGACCTCGGCGAGCTGCGCGTCGGAGAACGCGACGGTGCTGGCACTCACCGGTCGAGCTCACCGCCGATCATGTTCACCGAGCCGAACGTCGGGATGAGGTCCGCGACCATCTCGCCCTCGATCATCCGGTGGAGCGCGGCCATCGGCGGCAAACACGGCGGCCGGCAGCGCACCCGGTACGGCCGGTCGGTACCGTCGGACACGACGTAGAAGCCGAGCTCGCCGTTTGCCCCCTCCACCGCGACGTACGCCTCCCCCCGCGGCGGCCGGATGCCGTTGCCTTCCATGATCAGCATGAAGTGGTTCATCAGCCCCTCGATCGACCCGTACGTCGTCTCCTTCGGCGGCAGGACGACCCGCTTGTCGTGCGCGTTGATCCGCTCGTGGGCGGGCCGCTCCGAGCCCAGGAGGTTGGGCGACAGCGTGATCGGCACGAGGAGCAGCCCCTCCGTCTTGCCCTGCTTGCCGCGGTCCACGTACCACGCGGGGTCGACCGGCCGCCCCTCGAAGTCCACGTTGATGGGGCCGCCCGGGACCATGGCCAGCGCCTGCTCCACGATGCGCATGGACTGCTCCATCTCGGCCATGCGGACCAGGTACCGGGAGTAGTTGTCGCCGTCCTTCTGCGTGGGGATCTCGAACTCGAGCCGGTCGTACACGTCGTAGGGCTGCGCCCGGCGCACGTCGTACGGCACGCCGGCGGCGCGAAGCAGCGGGCCCGTGATCGCGTACGCGATCGTCTCCTCCCGGCTGAGCGCGCCGACGCCGATCATGCGGTCCATGAAGATGCGGTTGCCGGTCAGGAGACGGTGGACCTCGTCCAGGACCTCGCGCGTCTCCTTGAAGGCCTTGGCCGTCCGCTCGGCGAAGCCGTCGGGCAGGTCGGCCTTGACGCCGCCCACGCGCCCGTACGAGATCGTGAGCCGCGCCCCCGTGACGTCCTCGACCAGCTCCCAGAGGAACTCGCGCGCCTTGATCATGTAGAGGAACACGGTGAAGGCGCCCAGCTCCATCGCCGAAGCGCCGATGCACGTGAGATGGTCGCAGATCCGCGAGATCTCCGACATGATGACCCGGATGTACTTGCACCGCTCGGTGACGCCGATGCCGAGGAGCTTCTCGACCGCGGCGCAGTAGCCGAAGTTGTTGATGAGCGGCGACACATAGTTCAGCCGGTCGGTGAACGGGATCGCGTTGTTGTAGCCGCCCTCCTCGCAGTCCTTCTCGAACGCCCGGTGAAGGTACCCGATCTCGACGTCGGCCTTGACGATGACCTCGCCGTCGAGCTCGGTCGTGATCCGGATGATCCCGTGCATGGCCGGGTGCGCCGGACCGACGCCGACGCGCAGGTTCTGGCTCCCGCTGCCGGTGCCGCTCCCCTCGCCCAGCATGAACTCGCGCTGCGTCGTCTGCGCCATCACCGTTCCTAGCTCGCCGGACCGATCAACGGCTGGCGCCGGTCGATCGGGTAGTCCTTCCGCAGCGGGTGACCGACGAACTCCTCGTACATGAGCAGACGCCGCAGGTCGGGATGGCCCGCGAAGCGCACGCCGAACATGTCCCAGACCTCGCGCTCGAACCAGTCGGCAATGGGCCAGAGGTCGACTGCGGTCGGTACCAGGGCGTCGTCCTCGTCGACCCGCACTTTCAGTCGCAGCCGGTGGTTGTGCGTGAGCGAGTAGAGGTGATAGACGACCTCGAAGCGCGGGCCGTCCTGGCGCCCGGGATACTTCACGTAATCGACCGCGGTCAGGTCCGTCAGCATCTCGAACGCGAGCGACGGCTCGTCGCGGCACCAGGCGAGGACGCGCCGGAGCGCCTCGCGTGTGACCACCGCCGTGTGGTCCCCGCGGTGCTCGTGCGTCTCGACGACGTCGGACCCGAACCGTGCCCGCAGCTCGGCGAGCATCGCCGCCCCGTCCATCAGCGGCTCGCCTCGCGCTCCGCGCTGCGGCCGCGCACCCTCATCACAGGCTCGCCTCGCGTTTCGTGCGGCGGCTCTCCACCTCCACGCGATCAGTACCTCTGGGCCTGGGCGGCGATCCTGTCCTGGAGCTTCATGAGCCCGTCGATGACGGACTCGGGCCGGGGCGGACAGCCGGGGATGTAGACGTCCACCGGGATGATCGTGTCGATGCCCTGCACGGTGGCGTAGTTGTTGTAGAAGCCGCCGGTGCACGTGCAGACGCCAAAGGCGACGACCCACTTCGGCTCGGTCATCTGGTCGTACACCCGCTTGAGCACGGGCGCCATCTTGTGGCTGATCGTCCCGACGACGAAGAGGACGTCCGCCTGCCGGGGTGAGAAGCGCGGCAGCCCCGCGCCGAACCGGTCGATGTCGTAGTGCGAGCACGCCGTGGCCATGTACTCCATGCCGCAGCACGCCGTCACGAACGGGTACTGGAAGATCGAGTATTTCCGCGCCCAGCCGATGGCCTCATCGAGCTTGGACGTGAAGAAGGCCCCTAGTCCCACTCGAGTCCTCCCTTGCGCCAGATGTAGAGGAACCCGAGCATGAGGATCCCGAGGAACACCATCATCTCCACGAACCCGAACCATCCGAGCCGGCGATAGACCACCGCCCACGGCCAGACGAACATGAGCTCGATGTCGATCAGGATGAAGAAGATGGCGATCGTGGAAAACTTGATCGCGAAGTGGCCCTCGGACACGGCGATCGGGTCCTTGCCGCACTCGAACGGCTCGGCCTTCACGGGCGTCAGCCGCCGCGGCGCGATGAGCTTGGGGATGCCGAGCAGCGCGCCGGCGACGAGCGCCGCGAAGGCGAACGTCATGAGCATGGGCGCGTAGGTCATTGTAACGGGGTGCGCGAGGCCGGCGCGCTCGGCGGGTGGCCTGAGACACGGTGCGACCCGGCTCCGTCCGACATGGCGCTGTTCGCTTCGTGTCGCTGCGCACGATCCGCCTGGCGCTTGGCGTGGTACGAGCTGCGGACGAGCGGCCCCGCCTCGACGTGCACGAACCCGAGCTCCCGGCCGACCGCCGCGAGCCCCGCGAACTCGTCGGGATGATAGTAGCGCGCGACGGGCAGGTGCTGCGGTGACGGCCGCAGGTACTGGCCGAGCGTCAGGATCGACACGCCGACCTCGCGCAGGTCGCGCATCGCCGCGATCAGCTCCTCCCGCTCCTCGCCGAGGCCGAGGATGATGCCCGACTTGGTCGGGATCTCGGGCGCGACCGCGCGCGCGTGGCGGAAGAGGCCGAGCGCGCGCGCGTAGCGGCCGCCGTGCCGCGCGACCTTGTAGAGGCGCTCCACCGTCTCGGTGTTGTGGTTGAGGATGTCCGGTCGCGCGTCCAGCACCGTCTCGAGCGACGCGGCGCGCCCCTGGAAGTCAGGGATCAGCACCTCCACGCGGCAGCGTGGCGCGTGCCGGCCCACCGCGCGGACCGTCGCGGCCCAGTGCGCGGCGCCGCCGTCCGCGAGGTCGTCACGATTGACGGACGTGATCACGACGTACTCGAGCCCGAGCTCGCCCACCGCCCGGCCGATCCGCTCGGGCTCCTCGCGGTCCTCCCAGACGGGCGTGCCGTGCGCGATCGCGCAGTAGCCGCAGTTTCGCGTGCAGATGTCGCCCAGGATCATGAACGTCGCGGTCGCGTCCTCCCAGCATTCGCCGATGTTGGGACAGTGCGCCTCCTCGCAGACCGAGTGGAGGTTCCACTCGCGCAGCCGGCTCTTGAGGCGCATGTAGTTGGGGCCGCCGGGGGCGCGGACCTTGAGCCACGCCGGCTTGCGCCCCTCCGGGATGCGACTCGAGGGCTGGATCACGGGAAGTGCGTATGTCATGAGCAGTTATTCCGTTCACTCGAACCAAATCATTATGCCATACGGCTCTTCCACGCGGACCGGCGAGGCGACCGGACGGGATCAGCGCCGGGACGAGCCGACCGCCCTGGCGATGAACTGCTCCACGCTGTGACGATGCGGGATGCCGTCCTGGGCACAGGCGATCAGCATCGGCTCGCACCGGAGAAGCAGCCAGTCGCCGTAGGCGCGGGTCAGCTCGCCCTCGGTAAAGTAATCGATCCGCTCGCCCTTCTCGACATAGACGGCGCGGTCGGTGAAGACGACATGGGCGTGCCACCCACCAGGGCGCGTGCGCGCCTTCAGTCGGGGGAAGAGGCGGGCACGCGGGCGCCGAGGGATGTAGTGGATCGCGCCGCACGAGTAGACGAGGTCGAACGGGCCGGCGGGGACGTCGTGGGCCGCGTCGCCGCGCAGCCAACGGACCTTGACGCCGTGGGCGCGCGCGAGGCGCTCCGCCTTGTGGAGCCCGGCCGCCGAGACGTCCACGCCCGTCACATCGCAGCCGCAGCTCGCGAAGTACACGCTGTCGCGTCCTTCGCCGCAGCCGAGCTCGAGGACGCGAGCGCCCGGCGGGAGGAGCGCGCGCACCTCGCGGGCGAACTGCGAAGGCGCCAGACCCCAGATGTACTCGTTCGGCTTTCGCACGTACTCGCGGGCCCACGGGCTCCGGGTCATCGCTTGAGCCATCCCACATAGACGGCGCCGGCTTCGATCTTCACGCGGTACGCGGCCACCGAATGGCCACCGGGATGGTCGGGTTGGCCGGTCGTGACGTCGAAGGTCCAGCCGTGCCATGGGCACGCGACGATCGAGCCGGTGAGCGTTCCGTCGGCGAGGGGCCCGCCCCTGTGCGGGCAGACGGCGTTGATCGCGAAGATCTCGCCGTCGACGTTGAAGAGGGCCATCGGCTTGTCGAAGGGGCCCACGACGAGCTTGGAGGTCCCCGGCCGGATCTCGGCGAGGTCAGCGACCCTGACGAATGGCGGTCGGGCGACCGGATCCTGGGGCATCGCGTCCTCTCCCGACGGTTCGGTCGGTGCGGCCGCATGGTGGCGCGCGTTTCACCCGCCGTCAAGCACGGACGGGGACGCGCCTGGTGTCATCCGCCCAGCCCGTGCCTGGGCGAATCGGACCAGCCAATCATCAAGCTCGGGCGGCTCCCAGCTGACCCAGATCCATTTTCGGGCGGTCACCGTCGTGCCCTTGCCGAACTCGGAGCTGATCTCGAACTCGTCCATGAGCCGCCGCACGCCCGGCAGGCCCAGCCCGAGGCTGCCGGACGTGGAGAACCCGTCATGCATGGCCAGCGCCACGTCGAGGATCCCGGGCCCGGCATCGGCGGCGAGGACCTCGACCCCGCGCCTCCCGCCGTCCTCAACCAGCCGGAGGGTGATCTCGCCGCGCGCCGCGTAGCGGACGATGTTCCGCGCCAGCTCCGAGATCGCGGTGGAAACGACCACTTGGTCGGTGGAGGGAAAACCGCAGTACCCCGCCAGCTCCTGCCCATTCCGGCGGGCCGCAACGATGTCCGTGTCGCAATCGATGGGCAGCCGCACTTCGTCCGCGATGAGTGCTTCCTTCATGCGAGTCTTCGGTCCTTTCGCGCTCAGACAACCCGAGTAAACTGAGGGCACGGTCCGAGGAGCTTCGTCTTTTTCTGAGGGATTACCCACGCCAGCCGCCACTCGAGACGGGGCGAAGGCCCTCACGAGGTGGGGAGTCGCCTCAGCGTTCTATCTTGCGGGATAACTTCTTTGGTGCCGAAGGGGGGACTCGAACCCCCACGGGTTGCCCCACACGCCCCTCAAACGTGCGCGTCTGCCAGTTCCGCCACTTCGGCGATGCGAGGCCGAAGTATACCGCTACCGCGCGCGACTGACAAACCTCCCGACCCTCTGCCGCAGGCGTGGGTCGAGCGCGTCGCGAATCCCCTCGCCCAGGAGGTTGTACGAGAGGACCGTGACGAGGATCGCGAATCCCGGGTACACGGACAGCCACCAGCCGATCTCGATCGCGTCCTTGCCCTCGTTGAGGATGTTGCCCCAGGTCGCGTGCGGTGGTTGGACGCCGAGCCCGAGGAACGACAGGCCCGACTCGGTCAGGATCGCGGCGGGGA
>QHTD01000222.1 GCA_003220675.1 Candidatus Rokuibacteriota bacterium
TACCTGGCAGGCCTCGGATGGGCGCTCTTGACCGGTGCCGCCCTGCTTTCCGTTTCGCGACGGCTCCCTTTCCTGTCTACCGGGCTCGCTTTTTTTCTCCTCCTCGGCTTGGGACCTCTCACCTGGAACCAGGTCCACGTCTGGCACGACTCGGAGAAACTCTGGAGCCATGCCGTTGCGATTGACCCCGGAGCCCCTGTCGGTCAGTACAGCCGGGGCTGGGCGCTCGCTCAGCAGGGCAAGTTGACTGAGGCGATGGCGCATTACCAGACGGCGCTTCGTCTCAACCCTGACTATGCTGAGGCCCACAACGCCGTAGGTGCGCTGCTTGCCGACCAGGGCAAGCTGGCTGAGGCGAGCGAGCATTATCAGACGGCCCTGCGTCTCAAGCCTGACCATGCTGAGGCTCACGGCAACGTGGGTTCTGCGCTCGCGCGGCAGGGCAAGCTGGCTGAGGCGGTGGAGCACTACCAGACGGCGCTGCGCTTCAAGCCTGACTATGCTGACGTCCACTACAACTGGGGCAATGCGCTCACCCGGGAGGGGAAGCTGGCCGAAGCGATCGAGCACTACCGGCAGGCCCTGCAGATCAAGCCTGACCACGCGGTGGCCCACTACAACTGGGGCAACGCGCTCATCCGGCAGGACAAGCCGGCCGAGGCAAGCGAGCACTACCGGCAGGCCTTGCTCTTCAAGCCTGGCTACGCCATCGCCCATATCAACTGGGGTGTTGCGCTCGCTCAGCAGGGCCAGGTCGCCGAGGCGATCGACCACTACCGGCAGGCCCTGCAGCTCGAACCTGACTCTGCCGACGCCCACGCCAACTGGGGCCTGGCGCTCATTCAGCAGGGAAAGCTGGCGGAGGCCTTCGAGCACCTCCAGCAGGCGCTGCGCATCAACCCGGACCACGCCGCCGCCCAATCCAACCTGCTCAATGCCCTCCGGGGGCTAGACAGGCGGAGATAAATCGGACCCGGGTTCTTTCGGCTTTTCCGCCCCGCGTCTTACCCGACCGCTATCGCGCACGACGGGCTGCGAAAGAGCCAGCTCATGGGAGCGTCGTGCTCCAGGTCCCGAACGTCTTG
This sequence comes from Candidatus Rokuibacteriota bacterium, assembly GCA_003220675.1. GTDB lineage: Bacteria > Methylomirabilota > Methylomirabilia > Rokubacteriales > CSP1-6 > 20CM-2-70-11. The sequence continues at coordinate 1,086 of QHTD01000222.1, forward strand.
TACGGGCTGCACTTTGCCCCCGCGGCCACGTCGATCGTCTTCTTGGGTCCGGGCCGCCCGAGTTCTTGCTGCTCCCCGTGCACGCGTTACGTACGTACAACTTGATGCTCACCGCGTCGCCTGACTGGAATGTCGCCTCTTCGACCCGCGTCAACGTGATCGTGTCCTCTTTCGCATTGTTGAACCCGCTGCTCCTTCCTGGTACGCTCGCGACCTCGCCCGATCCCACCAGCTGAGTTCCATTCCGATACACTTCCGCCCGGAGGTCGAAACGGATGCCGACGTCATCACTATTCTTCAGCCCCACCCAGATATTCGCCGGGCCAAGGGAAGTCAGGGGAGCCCCAGACCGCCGAGCGATCGCAAAGACGGAAAAGCTCGTGACCTGGCCGCAGATGACATGGTTCGTCGTGTCGTTCGACGTCGTGACGTCCACCCACGCATCGTTCTCGAAATGCAACGGTCGGAGACTGTTCGGATCGCCAGACTGCAGAGGGTCATACGTGATGCAGACGCCCACGGGCGGAACAAAAGTCGCCCGGTGACCTTCAACGTGGAGTGAGCGGGCGATCCTCCCCATCCGTGGCCAGAAGGTCATGATAGATGCAAGCGTAACCTCGTTCGCTTCCCCACCGACTTCATGTTTCAACTGACCAGAGCGGAAGCCGCGTCTTTAAGATCACAAATTGTGATCTTAGAACGAGGCCGTGGGAAGCACCGGAAGTACCTGCCGTACGCGTTCACCCAGGAAGGCGTCGCCATGCTATCGAGCGTTCTCAGAAGTCCCCGTGCGGTTCAGGTCAACATCGCCATCATGCGAGCGTTCGTCAGGCTTCGCAGGATGCTCACCACGAATGAAGCGCTCGCCCGCAAGCTCGACGCGCTCGAAAGAAAATACGACGCTCGATTCAAAGCCGTCTTCGATGCCATTCGGCAACTCATGTCGCCACCAGCCGCCGGGCGCCGCGCGATCGGCTTTCGCGCACGGGCCTGCGGGGACAACGTGGGCCGACTGCGGCCTAAACCGAACTTGAGATCACAAGCTCACCAAGGACCACTCAGGGGAGAGACGCGGCGGGGGCCTTACCCTCTTCTACTTTTTGGCCTTTGCGCCCCGCTGGAGGTGCTCGAAGGCCTCCGCCAGCTTGCCCTGCAGAGTGAGCGCCAGGCCCAAGTTGGTGTGGGCAAGGGCATCGTCAGGCTTGATGCGCAGGGCCTCCTGGAAATGTTCGATCGCCTCGGCTAGCTTGCCCTGCTGGGCGAGCTCAACGCCCCAGTTGGTGTGGGCAAGGGCGTCGCCAGGCTTGATGCGCAGAGCCTGCCGATAGTGATCGATGGCCTCGGCCGGCTTGCCCTGACGACCGAGCGCCGCGCCCCAGTTGGTGTGGGCGAGCGCATAGTCAGGCTTGATGCGCAGGGCCTGCCGATAGTGGTCGATCGCCTCGGCGAGTTTGCCCCGGCGATCGAGCTCATATCCGAAGTTATTCTGGGCGACGGGAGAGTCAGGGTCAATTGCAAGGGCATGGGCCCAAAGCCGCTCTGAGTCACGCCAGACCTGGACCTGGTTCCAGGTGAGAACTCCCAACCCCACAACGACACATATGGCGACGCCTGCAACCAGCAAAGCTGCTGGTGTCCCTGTCTTCGACCCCCTCGAGGTTCGCCAGCAGGACAACAAGCCGGCGCCGGCCAGGATCGCCCAGCCGAGGCCTGCGAGGTAGGTGTATCGATCAGCAGCAATCTGCAGGCCGATCTGAAAGATCCCGAGCACCGGAAGGAGAACCACTATGTAAGCCAACCATGTCGCCAGCAGGCCCGGCACTCGCCGGCGGAGGACCAAGACGAGCGCAGTGATCGCTAGAACCAGACCGTAGCTCAGGATGAACGGCAGCGCCCCGGGATTCACCGTGGGCGGCAGTTCGTAGAGAGGCGAGAGGTTCACGGGTACGACCAGCTTCCCGAGGTAGAAGCTCAAGCCGTACGCTGAGACCGCCAGCCGGCCCAGCACGCTCAGTTGAGCCAGCGAGGCTGCGGTCTGGGCAGAAAACTGCGCCATGAATGCAATGGCAGATGCCGCAGCCGCCAGGAGCACGAACGGGATCTTCTCGACGTAGACCCGACGCGCGGGCTCGCTCCACCACCCGATGGCCCCCCCGAGGCGTCGGAGGGGATAGACGTCCAGGATCAAGAGCACGACCGGAAGATTCACGACCATCGACTTGGAGAGAAGCGCACAGACGAACGTGACCACGGACAGCCAATACCACCAGCGGCCGCGCTTTTCCGGCTCGCAGGCCCGGAGGTACTCCAGGATCGTCAACAGGTAGAACAGCCCCGAGAGCACGTCGCGTCGTTCCGTGACCCACGCAACGGATTCCACGCGCAGGGGATGGATCGCAAACACGAGGGCGGCAAACCCGGCAGAAACAACGAGCGCGTGATCTCGTTCAGCTGCACTGGGCAGAGCTAGTGTCAGGATCCGACGGACTAAGGAGAAGAAGAGCACCGCATTCGCGGCGTGCAGGAGGAGACTGGTGAGATGATACCCGACGGGCTTCATGCCCCACAGGAGGTGGTCCATGCCGAAGGTCACCCAGGTTAGGGGAATGTAGTGGCCCAGGTGAAACGCGGTGAACATCCAGCGAAGGTGGGCCCAGCCGAGCCCGCGATAGCGAGGGTTGTCTAAGAAATTCTTGTCGTCGTCCCAGGCCACGAACTGGTTTTGCAGCGTGGGCAGGAAGGCAGTGAGGGTAAAAAGGGCGACCAGCAATGGCGCAAGCCAGCGGACCCATCGCTGGGCCGAAGGACTTGCCTTCACGGCGGCCTGGACCTCGAGCTCGCGCGACTTACGCTTGCGGCTCATTGGTCTACTTCATGGTGCGTCCTCCCCTGCGCGCCTCGCGAACAAAAAACAACCCCTATTGGCTTCACGTCCGGTAGGGGTCACACACCTCACCACGCGCGACCTCCTCACCGAAGATCAGCGCCCTCGAGCTGACGGCGCCGGTTACGATGGCCTTCGATGGCGAAGCCGAGCGCTGTTGTTCCAGCCGAGCGCATCGAGCGGGCGATCTTCTCCATCCGTGGCCAGAAGGTCATGATAGATGCCGATCTCGCCGTACTGTTCGCTTCCCCACCGACTTCATGTTTCAACTGATCAGAGCGGAAGCCGCGTCTTTAAGATCACAACTTGTGATCTTAGAACGAGGCCGTGGGAAGCACCGGAAGTACCTGCCGTACGCGTTCACCCAGGAAGGCGTCGCCATGACTGGACGCGCTCGAGAAGAAATACGACGCTCAATTCAAAGCCGTCTTCGATGCCATTCGGCAACTCATGTCGCCACCAGCCGCCGGGCGCCGCACGATCGGCTTTCGCGCACGAGCCTGCGGGGACAACGTGGGCCGACTACGGCCTAAACCGAACTTGAGATCACAAGCTCACCAAGGAGCACTCAGGGGTCAAGCCGAGAGCCTCGAAATCCGGGCGCGGTAGGCAGGTGAAGGAGGACGCGACGTCGAGCCGAAAGAGAGTGGA
>QHTD01000223.1 GCA_003220675.1 Candidatus Rokuibacteriota bacterium
GCCTCAGCAGAAGGGGGGCTCGCCATGGACACGCGCTCACTGGACCGGCTGGGTGACGAGATCGCCGAACTGTCAGCTCACCTCGACGCCGCGACCGCCCGCCTCCTCGATCTCATCCGCGAATTCGACGCCCGAGGAGGCTGGAACACCGGCTTTCGCTCTTGCGCCGCCTGGCTGAGCTGGCGAGTGGGGCTTGCCCCCGGCGCGGCCCGCGAGCACGTGCGGGTAGCGCACGCCCTGGGAACGCTGCCGCGGCTGGCGCAGGCCCTTGCCCGCGGCGAGCTCTCCTACGCCAAGGTGCGGGCCCTGACGCGCGTGGCCACGCCCGAGACCGAAGAGCGCCTGCTGGCGGTGGGCCGCGCCGGCACGGCGGAGCATGTCGAGCGGATCGTCCGCGGCTGGCGGCGGGTGGATCGGCAGGCCGAGGCTCGCGAGAGCGCGCGGCAGCACGCGAGCCGGGCGCTGCACGTATATCCCGACGCGGACGGCACTGTCATTCTCCGCGGGCGGCTCACACCGGACGTCGGCGCGCTGCTCATGCAGGCGCTGGCCGCCGCCCGCGAGACACTGTATCAGCAGGATCGCGCAAAGGAGCCGGAGGGCGACCCGCCGACGATGGTCCAGCAGCAGGCGGACGCGCTGGCGCTGCTCGCGGAGACCGCTCTCCACCACGGCATCGACCCCGGCGCCCCGGGCGAGCGCTACCAGGTAGTGGTCCACGTCGATGCCGACGTCCTCGCAGACGCCGATCAGCCCGGCCAGTCGGTCCTCGAGGACGGGGCGCGCGTTCCCGCGGGAACGTCACAGCGCCTGGCGTGCGACGCGAGCCGGGTGGTGATGCGACACGCCCCGGATGGTCAGGTCGTCGAGGTCGGTGCCCGCACGCGGACCATCCCGCCGGCCCTCCGGCGGGCGCTCCATCACCGCGACCGCGGCTGCCGGTTCCCGGGCTGCGGGGTCCGGTTCGGGCAGGGACATCACATCCGCCACTGGGCCCAAGGGGGCCCCACCACGCTCTCGAATCTCGCCGTGCTCTGTCGCCGCCACCACCGCGCCGTTCACGAGGAGGGCTACCAGCTCGATCGACAGCCCAACGGCGAGCTTCGGTTCCGCCGCCCGGACGGGCAACTCCTGCCCGAGGTGCCGCCTCCTCGGGAGGTGCGCGGCGATCCCGTCAAGATCCTACGAGCACAGCACGATGCCGAGGGGCTTGTCCTGAACGCGCGGACCACCACCCCCGGGTGGCTGGGGGAGCGCCTGAACGTGGGCTGGGCAATCGACGTCTTGCACCCCTTGGCCCGCTAGATGCGGGCCACACGACCGTCCGGACCTAAGCCTCTTCACTACCGAAGGGAGGCGGGCATCGCCGACGAGTGATGATCCACGATCATCCAGTTCTCGCCATCCTTCACGAATGTGAAGCTATAGCGCGCCGGCAGCGTCTTGGTTTCCCCGTCCTTGATGTACGAGAAAGTGTAGTAGCCGGTGTTGACAGCGGTGCCGCCATAGACGCGGATCAATTGCTCGCCGAACGTGACCTTCAGACCCGGCAAGACCTTGAACGCCGTGACGAAGTAATCGCGCAGCGCCGCTCGATCTGCTCGCACGGTAGGAGAGAGCGTCCCCCAAAGAACTCCATCGGTGGCATAGAGAAGAACAACTTTGTCAGGATCGTTTTGTCCTAAGGTCTGGGCCCATCTCATAGTCGCCGCGCCAACGTCCTCCTTCGGCCCGGCCGAGGCGACGGATCCAGTCAGCAACAGGCTGCCAGCGAGTACGAAGCGCAGAGCCGAAGTCCATAGCCGGAATCGCATGTTTCTTCCTCCTCGGCGATGAAGCGACTTCATCACATCCAGTTATGCCTGCTTTCGCGTGAACGCCCGAATACCCGCCGGCAGAAGTGCGACGATAGCTCCCTCGATCCGGGTTCGATGGCGCTGGTAGTAGATTCCAAGCCAGATGATCGCCAGCCCGAGGGCCGAGAGCGCGAACGGGAAGAGGAGCGAGTCCTTGAAGACGGTGTAGGCGAGATGACTCAAATAGCCGAAAACACCGAGGGCGCCGAAGACGATGAAGACGCGGCGGTCCAGCAGTACCGAGATCAGCATCAGCACGATGTTGATGAGACAGTAGAGGAGCTTGCTGACTTCGCTCTGGCTCTCCATCAGAGAGAGCCCGCCCCAGAAGGCGAGCGTGCCGAAGAGGTACCCCCAGAACGCATAGTCGTCCCGCGTGCGGCGATCGACAAGAAAGGAAACGCCGAGAAACGCAAGGCCGAACCAGAGCGAGACCCACAAGCGCTGATTCCACGTGAAGTCTGATCGTCCGTAGATGAGCGGCGTGAGATCCATGGACATGAACCACAATGCGAACGCGACCGGGAAGGTGAGGAATGGGAACCGGACTCGAAACCGTAGATTCCCAGCGGCGTCATCCAGACCGCCAGGGTGAAGAGGAGGCCGCCCGGGACCCTGAGCCCCTGGCGGACCCAAAGGCGAAGCCCCGCAAGACTGAAGCAGAGGGCGTAGACGACCGCGATCAGGAGAAGTCCGGCTCCGCCGAAGCGCTCCCAGGCGCGGTTGACGAACCAACCCATCGCCGACATGACGACGAGTGCGCCGAAGTAGTAGGTGACGTGAGGGAAGTCGAAGCGGGCGCGACCCCGAGCTCTGCCTTCGAGCGCGGCCCAGAGGGGCTCAACCTGGGCTGCCGAGATCAACCCTTGAGCGCGGGCCCATTCGACGTCCTGTTTCGAAATCTCCACGGTCACCCTCCCGGTAGCGTCCCGTGTGCTGTGGAAAATCTGGGCGCGGCTTCCGGTAGCCGGGGGGTCACTCTATGATCTGATCCTCACTTTCTGTGCCCTGCCCGGTAGGCGGCGATCGCCTTCTCGAGGTCCGCGTACTCCTCACACGGGATCAGGCAGATTTCCTTCAATGCCGCGAGATGCTCTGCGGCCTTCGCGGGGTTGTTCACCATCAAGTACGCTTCGCCGATGTACTCATGGGCTCCGCGATGCCGCGGGTTTAGGCGCAAGGCGATTTCATAGTGTCTGAACGCTTCGTCGAACCGGCCGATGTGCCGATACGCGTAGCCGAGCAGGTTTTCAAGATCAGGGTTGCGGTCATCCTGCACCTCGGCCTTGGTCAGCAACTCGACTGCCTTCGTCCAGTCCTTCGCTTCGACCGCCTTCCTGCCCAGCGTGTACCCGGCACCAGCGCTCGCTCCGTCCGGCGTTTCCTCGCTGGGGTCTGCCCACACCGCGGATGCCCCAAGGACCGAAACAGCGAGAACCACAGGCGCCAGCGCGATGACAGCGTGGTGCAGGGGTTTGTCCCTCTTTAATCCTCTCTCGCCGACGATCGCACGCGCGTCATGGACGGGCGATAAGAAATGCCTTGGCTTCCTGGACCTCGACCCGCTCCGGGTCGGCGTTCCTGGCGAGCGCAGCGACCTTCTCGAAATAGTCGCGCGCCTTGGTGGAGTCGCCGGCGGCGTTCGCCGCCTTCGCCGCACCGTAAAACGCCCGCAGCCGGTTCGGCGCCGAGTGCAGCGATGCCTCGTATGCCTGCAAGGCCAGCGCTGGCTGGCCGGTCTCGAGCAGCAGATCGCCCAGCATCTCGCGCATCGGGTAGAGCCGATTCTCCATCGAAACGTGCTTCTCGGTTGAGTCTTCGAGGGCGGCGGCTGCCCGCACGAGCTTCAGGGCCTCGTCGTTTTTCCCTTCCGCGCGCGCTTGCCAGCCGCTGGCAGCGAGGACGAGGACGTGAATCTGCTCGCTCCAGTAGCTGTTCTCCGCCGCTTTGCTCAGCGCCTGCAGCTGCGCGATTTCCTCTTTCGCGACGTCCGGCCTGCCGAGCTTCCCGGCACCGACCGCGCGGACAAAGCGGGGCATCGCCTGGGCGTAGGCATAGGCGTCCGTGCGAACCGGGAGCGTGAGCGCTTCGGACCATGCAGCGCGTTCCAGCACAAAGCGGGAGGCCGGAGCGGCCTGTCCCGTGTCTCGTCCGTAGGTCCGCCCTCCGCTGAACTTTGTGATCGCCGCGAGTTCGTCGATCACGCGGCTGGCCTCACGATTCTGGCCGAGCTGCAGATACGCGTACGCCATGAAATCCTGCGCGTGCGGCTCCTGCGAGAACGTCGTCCCGGGAGCATTCCTGGCCGCGTACTCACGCGAGGCTTTCACCGCAGCCTGGTTCGAGCGAATCGAATCTTCCCACCGTCCGAGGATCGAATAGATGTGGGAGGGCATGTGCTGGGCGTGCGGGGCCGCGGGCGCGACCTTGGCGTACTTGTCGGCGGCCCCGACACCCCGCGGCGCCAGCGGCTCGAAGTCGTAGGCGTGAATGATGTAGTGCGCCAGTCCTGGATGGTTGGGCTGGGTCCGATCGATCGCGTCCAGGATCGCGCCGGCCTTGATTTGCCTCGCGTACGTCTTATCACCGTGATCGACCGCTTCCAGCAAGGCGAGCGCGTAGAAGATCGCCGCCTCCTTGTCGTCGGGATACTTGCGGGCCAGCCTCTCCATCGCCTGTTCATAGCGCTCGCTGCGCGTCGTCGTTGGAACGCTGTCGTAACCCGCGTATGCCTGTTCCAGCGCCATGAGCCAGTCGCGCTCGCGCTCGGTCGTGGCGAGCGCCTTCCCTTTCACGCTGGCATCGAGTCCGCGCTTGAGGTTCTCGGTGGTCCACGGCGGAACGAGAGGATTGGGCCGCTGGCTGATCGCCATTCCCCAGTAGGCCATCGCGCAATCCGGATCGGCGGCGATGATCGCCTCGAACGCCTTGACGCTCTCCGGATAGAAGAACGAATGCAGGATCGCGACGGCGCGCTCGAACTGCGCCTGGCTCCCGGGCCGGCATGAGATCGGGAAATGCACGGTGCCGTACTGGCCCGGTCCACTCTGCGCCGGCTGCGCCGCCGCTTCCGGGGAGGCCCACAGCAGCTGCGCCGAGCAAACGGCGACCATAGCGATGAGGACGAATGGGTTCTTCATGAGCCCCCCTCCACCGACAAATGCTGGCCGAGCACGGCAGCGATTTTCCGCCAGCCGTCGATTCTGCGCAACTTGATTTGCCCGCTGGCCACTGGAAGAATGCGCCACGCGATCGCGCTCCCGCTCGCCGCGCAGAGAGCGTGATAAGCTTCGCGCCTATGGCAGTGGCCGAGCTCCTGGCGAAGTTTCCCCGCGAACGGACGTGGCTCCTGCCGGCGCTCCAGGCGGTCCAGCGCGCCGAACGCTATCTCTCCCCAGAGGCGCTGGAGGCGGTCGCGGCGCACCTGCGCGTCCCGAAGAGCGAGGTGTGGGGCGTCGCGTCGCACTACCCGGAGCTCCGGCTCGCCCCGCCCGGGACACGCGTCGTCCGGGTGTGCACAGGCGTGAGCTGCAAGCTCCGGGGCGGCGGCGAGCTGCTCGCCGCGTGCGAGCGACGGCTCGGCCTCCGCGCGGGCCAGACCACCGCTGACGGCGCGGTGACGCTCGAAGCGATGGACTGCGCCTTCGCCTGCGCCGTCGCGCCCGTCGTCGAGATCGACCACGCGTGCCATGGCCGCGTGACGCCGCGCGCGCTCGACGCCCTCCTCGCCGCCCGCCCCGCCGCGCACGCCGCGGCCGCGACGCCGGGCGTCGCCCCGCCGCCGCGGCCGACGACCGGCTCGCCCGCGGCGCGCTTCGCGGCGCTCAGGCGCGAGGCCGAGCGCCGGCGCACGGGCGCGCGCCTCGCCGTCGGCCTGGGAACGTGCGGGCGCGCCGTCGGCGCGCGCGAGACGTTCGAGGCGCTGCGCCTCGAGGTCAAGCGCCGCGGCCTCCCCTTCGCCGTCGTCGCCGCGGGCTGCAACGGCATGTGCTGGGCCCAGCCGGTCGTCGAGGTCCTGCGCGACGGCCGTCCGCGGCTCACGACGGGCCCCGTCGCCGCCGAGCATGTCTCGAGACTCCTCAACGCGCTGGCGGCGAACCCCGCCGCAGCGCCCGACGTCGGCGGCGACTGGCTCGGGCGTCAGCGGCACGTCCTCCTCGAGCGCTGCGGCCTCGCGGACCCCGCGGACATCGCCGACGCGATCCGCCACGGGACGTACGCGACGCTGGTGAACGCGCTCGAGGACGCGCGCCCCGAGCGGGTGATCGAGGAGGTGCGCGCGGCAGGCC
>QHTD01000185.1 GCA_003220675.1 Candidatus Rokuibacteriota bacterium
CCGCGCCTGTAGCGACATCCCGAGGCTCGATCTCAAGCTGGTCGTCCACCACGGGCGCTTCGTCCGACAGACGGTCGGGGGGCGGGCGCGCGTCGCCGGACCCGACGTCATCCTCGTCCATCGCCTGCTCAAGAACCCGGTCAACGGGAGCGCCTACTTGCTCCTCACGGCGTCGGCGCTGGAGCGGGTCGGCGTGGATCCCGTCGCAAGCCGGATGCAGCAGCACTTCGTGAGCTATCCCCACCTTGGGGAGGTGCCGTGCTTCGTGGCCGATCTCGAGCCGCTCGCGCGGCCGGACTTCGCGGCCGCCCCCGTCCTGGCGGCGTGAGGTCGCGGGTCGGACGCGGGTACCCGGAACGAGGTTGCGATCGCATGCATTCAAGGCCGGCGGAGTCGGGCGTCAGCCTGACCGACAGGATCCGGCGGCCGCCTCTCGTGCCAGCGGGTGGCCTCTTGATAGGCATGGCCGACCCGCAACACGGTGGCCTCGTCGAATGGCCGGCCCACGAGCTGCAAGCCCACCGGGAGCTCGGCGGCAAAGCCGCAGGGTACGCTGAGCGCCGGGAGCCCGGTGAGATTCCACGGGTAGGTGAACCGCCAGCAGGCGTGGAGCACGTGCTCGGGCTGCCCGTCGATCTGGACGTGGCTCTCGGAGACGTCCCAGGCGCATAACGGCAGTGTCGGGGTCGCCAGGACATCGACGCCGTCGAACGCAGCCCGCACCTGGTCGGTCAACGCGCGCCTGAGGCGCTGGGCCTTGAGGAAATCGGTCGCAAAGATGAACTTCCCGGCGTCCATGAGAGCGCGAACTTCGGGGGTGTACTTCGCCCGTCGTTCGGGCTGCCTCAGGTACTTGTCATGCCACGTGGTGACGGAGGCCATCTCGGTGACGAGGATGGCGCCAAGCGCCGTCGCCATGTGGGGGATCGAGACATCCTTGACTTGTGCGCCGGCACCTTCGAGGTCGCGCAGGGCTTGGCGCACGACCGCCTCGACGCGCCCCTCGATCCGGTCCCAGAAGTGCTCGCGGGGGACTCCAATCCGCATCCTGCGGACGCCCCTCTTGAGATCTTTCAAGTAGTCGCCAACGGGCACGTCGGCAGAGGCAGGGTCCCGCGGGTCGTGCCCGGCGATCACGGCAAGCACGAGCGCGGCGTCCTCGACGCGTCGGCTCAGCGGTCCGGCATGATCCAGTGACCACGTGTGGGGCATCACGCCGGCGCGGGAGACGCGCCCGTACGTGGCCTTCAACCCGACGACTCCCGATAACCCGGCCGGGATCCGGATGGACCCGCCGGTGTCGGACCCCATGGCCATGAAGCAGAGACCAGCGGCCACGGCGGCGCCGGACCCGCCGGACGACAGGCCCGGGTTCCGCCGCACGTCCCACGGATTTCGGACGGGGGGAAAGTCGACGCCCCACGCGGCCTCGCTCATGGTGGTCTTGCCGAGCAGCATCGCGCCCGCCTCCCGCAGGCGCGCCCATGTGGTAGCGTCCTGCGTCGGCATCCGGTCGGCGAACACGCGCGACCCGTTACGGGTGGCGACGCCTGTCGTGTCGTAGTTGTCTTTGAGCCCGATCGGGATGCCGTGAAGCGGGCTGCGGTAGTGGCCGGCCTTGATCTCGCGCTCCGCCTTCGCTGCGTCCTGCAGCGCGCCTTGGGCGTCGACGGAGACGAATGCGTGCACCACGCGGTCGACTCGTTCGATCCGCTCAAGGCAGGCGCGGGTCAGCTCCATGGGCGACACGGCGCCCGCCTTGACGGCGGCCGCCGCTTCGGCGAGAGACTGCCAGGGCCAGTCCGGCGACGCGGCCATCGCGGTGGGCTACACCCAGGGCTCGACGCGGAAGGTGAGGATCGGCTCGAGGTCGTCGGGCAGATCGAGGGCGCGCAGCTTCTCGATGTCTTCCGTGATGCCCGCGAGAATCGACGCGACCTGCGCGAGGTCGGCCGCGGACAGCGGGTAGCCGGCCAGGTCTGCGACCGCGGCGAGCCGTTCTCTTTCCATCAGTACCAGCCCCGGCTCATCGTGGCGCCCAGCATCTCGTCGTAGACATCGGTGCGCCGGTCGCGAAGGACCTGGTTGTACTCGTTCCAGTTGCGCTTGCGACGGGCGTCGGCCAGGTTCGCCTCGGCGTAGATAATCTCCTCTCGGTCGGGGCTGGCCGGGCCGCCGATGGTCCAGCCCGTGTAGCTTACGATGAGGCTCTGGCCGATGAACGGCTGACCGCGCTCCACGCCGACCCGGTCGGCGGCGGCGACGAAGACCGAGTTCGCGTGGGCAGACGCCATGCACAGAATGTTCGCCATCGCCTCGCGGTCCTTCTCCTGCCCCGGGATCGGCACCCAGTTAGTGGGAATGCAGACGACGTCCGCTCCCTGGAGCGCGCAGAGCCGATAGCTCTCGGGGAACCACCCGTCGTAGCAGATGAAGGTGGCGATCCGGCCGAGGGGCGTCCGAAACACCGGGAATCCCAGATTGCCGGGCTCGAAGAAGAGGTTCTCCTCGTTCCAGAGGTGCAGCTTGCGAAACGTTCCGACGTGCCCGGACGGGCCGATGAGAACCGCGGCGTTGTAGAGCGCCTGCCCGTCGCGCTCGTCGATGCCGGCCACGATGTGAAGGCCGCGCTGGCGCGCGATGTCCTTCCAGGCATGACAGGTCGGCCCGTTCGGGATCTCCTCCGCGAGGGAAAAGGCTTCCTGGCGCGACTCGAACACGTAGCCCGAGTTGCAGAGTTCGGGCAGGACGACCAGGTGCGCGCCGTTGGCGGCGGCCTGCTCGATGAATTCGAGCGTCCGCCGCACGTTCCGCTCCTTCTGGCCGACGACGGGCTCCATCTGCACGCAAGCGATCTTCACCACGGCCTCGTCACGCGTCCTTGGCTCGCTCATGCGCCCCCTCCACGTGCGCCACAGCAGCACCGAGAGCATCGCGCACAGCGGCCCCCCAGGGCAAGGGCTGCCGCGCTATACTCCGCGGGACCGATGGTATCGTCCGCCCGCTACTTCGTCCTGCTCCTCGTGCTGCTCATGGCGAGCCCACTCGTGCTCGGGGAGTACGCTCAGCAGATCCTCTCGCAGGCGTTCTTCTTCGCCATCGCGGCGGTCACCGTCGACCTCCTCTGGGGTTACACCGGCATCCTGACGTTCGGGCAGTCGGCCTTCTTCGGCGTCGGTGTCTACACGGTCGCCCTCGCCCTGGCCTACTACGTCGAAGGGGCGCTCGGCATGGCCGCTGCCATACTCGGCGCGATGGTGGCGGCGGCCCTCATCGGCGCCGCTATCGGCTGGCTGTCCTTCTTCGATCGTGCGTCGCCCATCTACGTCGCGATCGTCACGCTGGCCCTGCCGGTCGTCTTCACACAGGTCATCCTGAGCGGTGGGGCCTACACCGGCTCGAGCAGCGGTCTGCCGATTCCCGTTCCGGCGCTGTCGATCATGCAGTGGTACTTGATTTCGGGCGGGCTCCTGGTCCTCGTCGCTGCGGTCTCCTATGTGTTCGTCTCGAGCGACACCGGGCGCATCCTCGTCGCCATTCGCGAGAACGAGGAGCGTTGCCGATACTTGGGCCTCAGGACCTCACGCCTGAAGATCCGCCTCATGGCCGTATGCAGCGCGGTCGCGGCGCTGGCCGGCTCGGGCTATGTGCTGTTCGGCAGCGTCGCCGCCCACTCGTATGGCGATTTCGTGTTCGGTACCGAGCTGGTTGTCTGGACGGCGTTGGGCGGGCGCGGGACATTGGCGGGGCCGATTCTCGGCACGGTGGGCGTCAATTATGTGTCCGCCGTCCTTGGCGGCAACTTGCCATTCGTCTGGCTGCTCTTCGTCGGGTTCGCGTTCGTGCTCATCGTCGTGTATCTCCCCCAGGGTCTCGTGCCGGCGATCGGCCGCAGCCTGTCACGCGTGACCCGCGCCTCCCGGTCGCCCATGAGCGGGCGAGGCGTGGTCGCTGGCGCCGAAGCAGTGCGCGCAGCGAAGCCCCACGTTCTAGCGACGACCGGTGAGGAGACTGGGACTCCGGTCCTGGAGCTCCGCAATGTGAGCAAGCGCTACGGCAGCCTGCAGGTGCTCGACCGCGTCAGTCTTCAGGCCCGTCGCGGTGAGGTTGTGGGCATCGTGGGGCCGAACGGCGCCGGGAAGACGACCCTCCTGCGCTGCATCGCCGATGGCCGCGAGCGGTCGAGCGGCGACATCCTCGTCAACGGCCGTCAAATTGCGGGGCTTCCACCACAGGCGTGCGTGGCGCTCGGCGTCAGCCGGAAGTTCCAGACGCCGAACGTGTTCGACGCCTTGTCCGTCCTGGACTGCTTGCGTGTCGCTCGCTCGTACCGTGAGTCCACTTCGCTGTGGCGAAGGTCGTACGCGGTCGAGCTACCGGAGCCCGCCCTTCACACGGTGCACGTCTCCGGGCTCCTTGCGCTCCTCCACGAGCCGGCGGCCCACCTGTCCCACGGAGCGAAGCAGGCCCTCGAGCTCGCGATGGTGCTCGCGCTGGAGCCGACGGTCCTGCTCCTCGACGAGCCGACGGCGGGGCTCACGCGCGAGGAGCGCGCCGCGATCGGCGACGTGCTGACGGAGCTGGCGCAGGGTCACCGGCTCTGCATCCTTCTGATCGAGCACGACCTCGACTTCGTCCGAGAGATCAGCACGCGGCTCGTCGTGCTTCATTTGGGAAAGGTCCTCGCCGACGGGCCCCTCTCCGAGGTGGCCGAGTCGGAGGTCATCCGCACGATCTACGTCGGCGGAGGGACGCGGGCATGATCGCGAAGGGGGTTGAGCAACCTGCCCTCGCCGTCGAGAGGCTCGACGGAGGCTACGCCGACTCCGCCGTGCTCCACGGCGTGACGCTCGACGTGCGTCCGGCGGAGATCTTCGCCATCCTCGGCAAGAACGGGATGGGCAAGACCACCCTGCTCAAGACGATGATGGGACTGCTTCGCGCCCGCAGCGGCCGCGTGGAGGTCCTCGGTGCGGACGTCAGTCGGTGGGCTCCGTACCGCATCACTAGGCTTGGCGTGAGCTACGTCCCTCAGGAGAAATCGATCTTCCAGGATCTCTCCGTGGAGGAGAACCTCCGACTCGCGCTCAGGGAGCTGTCCGAGTTCACCGACCGGCTCGAGGCCGTCGCCCAGTGGTTCCCGATCTTGAAGTCGCGGCACCGGCAGCGAGCGGGGACGCTGTCGGGTGGCGAGCAAAAGATGCTCCTGATCGGTCGGGCGTTGCTGACCAGGCCACGCCTGGTCCTTGTCGACGAGATCAGCGAGGGCCTGCAGCCGGCGGTGATTACGAGGCTGCGGGAGGTGCTGACGGAAGAGCGGCGAGCCCGCGGGCTGACGATCGTGCTCGTGGAGCAGAACGTCGACTTTGCCCTGGCGCTCGCCGATCGGTACGCCGTCCTGAAGGTGGGAACCGTCGTGGAAACCGGACGTACTGCCGATGCCGGGGCGCGGGAGCGGATCGAGCGACACCTCGTCCTCTAGCGTCCCGGAACAACAGGAGGCACGGTACCGCGGGCTCGAGTGGCGGACGGCCTCGAAGAAAGGAGAGCGTGACATGCGAGAGAGGTGGATGGATCACAGATCGCGATCACTGGCGGTCCTGCTCGTGGTGCTCATCGTGGCGATGGTGCCGGCGGGAGCCGTGCAATCGCAAGACAAGAAGCCGATCGTCATCGCTGTGCCGGTCGGCCTGAGCGGCGTCAACAGCGTCGTGGCGCCGGCCGTGGTCCAGTCGGGCGAGCTCGCGGTCGAGGAGATCAACGCCAAGGGCGGCGTCCTCGGCCGGAAGCTCCAGCTCGTTCCACTCGACGACGAGAGCGGGCCGGCCGGCGCCGTGAAGGCCTTCAACACGGCGATCCGTCAGCACAAGGCCGACACCATCATCACGATGGAGACGAGCGCGGCCCGGAACGCCGGGGCGCCCATCGCCGAGCGGGCGAAGACGCTCTTCATCTACACGTCCTTCTACGAGGGCCGGGCCTGTGGCAAGACCCTTTTCGTCAACGCCTGGGTGCCCGAGCAGGTCGTGCCGCCGCTCATCAAATTCATGACCGACGACAAGAAGGTCAAGAAGTGGTTCGCCGTCGGCAGCGATTACGCCTTTGGGCGCGGGATGATCGAGGCCGCCAAGAGCACGATCAAGGGGGTGGGTGGCACGATCCTCGGTGAGGAGTACCAGCCGCTCCAGCAGTCGGACTGGACGGCGATCATCAGCAAGATCCGCGCGGCGAACCCGGACGGCATCATCTACTCGACGTCTGGAGGCGGCCCGAACATCGACTTCATGAAGCAGTTCAAGGCCGCGGGGCTCAAGATGCCGGTCGGCAGTCTCTCCATCGACGAGCTGACCGCCGAGGCGGGCGGCAATGCGGCGGAGGGCGTCTACTACACGGGAGATTACTTCACGGGCCTCGACAACCCTGAGAACAAGAAGTTCCTCGACGCGATGAAGAAGAAGTTCGCTGCCGGTCTCAAGACCCCCAACTCGCTCTCGGAGCCCGAATACGACGGCGTCTACGCCTACGCCATGGCCGTGGAGAAGGCGGGGACCACCGACGCGGAAAAGCTCGTCCAGGTCCTGCCCACCATCGTCTTCAAGGGGCCACGCGGGCAGGTGCAGATGAACAAGCAGCACCACGCTCCGCTGCCGGTCTACCTGGCTCAGGTGCAGGCCGACGGCAAGACGAAGGTCCTGAAGAGCTTCGGGCTCGTCGATCCGGGCAACCAGTGCCCTAAATTGAAATAGAGTCGGATCGCACAGGAGGCCGAGCGCCGTGTTCACCACCCAGCTGCTCGACGTCGTCACGACGGCTGGCGTGCTGTACATCGTCGCGCTCGGCCTCCTGATCGTCTACGGCGTCCTCAAGATCATCAACCTCGCGCACGGTGCCTTCCTCGCGGCCGGCGCCTACGCCGGTGTCGTCACGACCGAGCTCGGCTGGAACCCGTGGACGGCGCCCCTCCTGGCCTTCGTCATCGGCGTCGCCGTCGCGGCACTGGTGGAATGGCGCGTGCTCCGCGGGCTCTACGCGCGGCCACTCGACACCATTCTCGCCACGTGGGGGCTCAACATCATCGTGGTGCAGCTCATCACGCTGTACTTCGGCCGGGAAATCCACTTCGCCGAGAGCGCGATTGGCCGGGCGATAAACGTGGGCGGGGCGACGTACTCCGAATACCGCCTCGTGCTGCTGCTGCTCGCGGTGGTCCTGGGCGTGGCCGTGTGGCTCGTGATGCAGCGAACGCAGATCGGGATCGTGGCCCGTGCGGTGATCATGAATGAGGAGCTGGCGCAGGCGCTGGGGATCAACACCGGGCTCGTGCGGTTCGTGACCTTCGGCCTGGGGGCCGGGCTGGCCGCCCTTGCCGGCGCCCTCCTCACCCCGCTCATCAGCGTCCACCCGAACCTCGGGGTCCCGTGGCTCATCAACGCCTTCATGCTGGTCTTGGTGGCCGGGGTGTCGCTGGCGAACCTGGCGCTTGCTGCTCTCGTTCTCGGCGGCGCCCAGGTCCTCGTCAGCTCGTATGGCAATCCCGTGCTCGGAAGCCTCACGATCGTGATCCTGGCCGTGGTCATCCTCCGATTTCGCACCATCACGATCTGAGCCGGTCCACCTTCACGCCCCTCTTGACTGATCAGGGCTGCCGCGCATAGGGTGCGGCAGACTCGCCGAAGAGGAGGCTGCGCCATGAGATTCGGAGTCGTCCTGCCCATCTGGCGGCTGTCGGTCGCGGACGCGGAAACGATGACGGTCAAGGCGGAAGAGTTGGGCGTCGATGGGGTCTTCGTCCCCGATCATATTCTGGCCCCATCGGCGACGATGCAGCACTACGGGCCCTCATGGCCCGATCCCTTCTCGCTGCTCGCGTACCTGGCGGGCCGCACGCGGCGCATTCAGGTCGGCGCCAGCGTGATCGTGCTCCCTTACCGCAACCCGCTGGTCATCGCCAAGGCGGCGGCCACGGTCGACCAGGTGTCGGGCGGGCGGTTCATCTTCGGGGTGGGCGTGGGATGGGACGAGGAAGAGTTCCGCGACCTCGGGTTGCCGTTCCGCCAGCGCGGGAAAATCGCCGACGAATACATCCGCATCATCAAGGAGGCCTGGACGAACGACGTGCCGAGCTTCAAGGGTGAGTACTTGAGCTTCGCCGGGGCCACCTTCGCGCCGCGCCCGGTGCAGAAGCCGCACCCGCCGATCTGGGTCGGAGGAATGCCGGGCGTGATCTCCGCGCCCGCCGTCCGGCGGGTCGCGCTCCTGTGCGACGCCTGGCATCCGCTCGGGCTGAGCCTCGACGATGTCGAGAAGGGAATCGCGACGATCCGACAGATGGCGGCCAAGGCGGGCCGCCGGGATGAGCTGAAGTTCGCGCCTCGGAATCTGCTCAACCTGACGCCGGACGCCAAGGGACGCGGTCGGGCGTCGTTCGAGGGCTCGCCCGACGAAGTGGTGGCCGATATCCGCCGCGCGCGTGCGCTGGGAGTCGACTACCTCACCTTCGACATGCCGAAGCTCGACGTGCCCGGCATGGTGCGCACGATAGAGCGCTTCGTCAAAGACGTCAAACCGGCAGCCGCGTAGCTCACGGCGCCGCGCGGCCACGAATGAGGAAGGCCAGCCTTCGATTAAGCCCGGCCCTGTCCTCGAAAACTCCAGGGATCTTTGGCGTCGAGCGGCTCCTCGGATTGCGCCTCCGCCACGTTCGTGCGATCGATGGACAGGACCGCGAGGCCAAGACGCTTCAGGTTGCCCCGGAGCTCCTCGAGCGTCTTGTCGACCTGGTCTTCTGGCAAGAGCATCGCGCCGGTCTCTACGGTCGCCTTAATCTTGAAAAGCGTGAAGCTCCCCATAGGCGGTACCCCCATTAATCAGAAGTAGCATATTCAATGCCCGGCTTGCCCGAGGCGAATTTGCTGAGCAACGATTGTGCGATAGGTATTTCAGGCTGGTGGAGTGCAGAAAGGGGCGTGCCATCCTGACTCCTCCCCCTGCAGGCCGGCACGGCAATGCCTGCCGTCTGTCGCGTCTCTACGTCTTCCCCTCGGCTTTGATCACGCGGATATGGCGCTGGCATCGAGAGCACACACCGTGGGAGGTTTCGAAACCCTCGGCCCGCCGTAGACCCAGCGTGATCATCGTGGTCGGGTGGACCGGCACCCCGAGGCTCGAGGCCAGGCACTCAGCGCAAAGGTAGCCAGGATGCTCCTTGAGGAACTTGATCACGGCTTCGCGGAAATCTAACACCTGCGCACCAGCCAGTCGATGCTCCTTAGCAAAAGACACACCAGATTCGCGCGCCGTGTAAGTCGTGGCAGGATCGTCGTCAATCTTCTCGCGTGTCAGGGAGGTGTCGCACGACGAGGGGACGTGACGTCAGGTTCCCGACGCAAAAGCCCTTGCCACGGAATCCGGGACCGTGGCATCTTCCCGCTGTCGTGCCTGACTCTCAGCTCTCCGCCGAGCTGTTCGAGTTCCTGCGGGAGCTCCGGAAGAACAACAACCGCGAGTGGTTCCTGGCGAATAAGGCTTACTACGAGTCGGTCGTGCGCGACCCCCTTCTCCGCTTCATCGCCGAGGTGGGACCCCGGCTGCGCACGATCAGCCGCCACTTCCGAGACGGCTCGATGTTCCGGATCTATCGCGACATTCGGTTCTCGCGGGACAAGAGCCCGTACAAGACCCACGCCGCAGCCCACTTTCCTCACGCCGCCAGCAACCGAGACGTGCACGCGCCCGGGTTCTACCTGCACCTCGAGCCGAGGCACTGCTTCGCCGCCGCCGGGCTCTGGCATCCCGACGCGACGACGCTGGAGAAGGTCCGGCGGCGGATCGCGAACCGGCCCGGCGCCTGGAAGGCGGTGCTGAGGCGGAGACTGCCGATCGAAGGCGATCGACTGAGCCGGCCGCCGCGGGGCTACGACCCGACGCACCCCCACATCGAAGACCTCAAGCTCAAGGACTTCATCACGCGCGTGACGTTCTCCGATGCCGCGGTGTGCAGTCCGCGCTTTCCCGCGGTGTTCGTGCGCGCCTGCAGGACGATGAGCCCGCTCACGGAGTTTCTCACCAAGGCGCTGAACCTCGACTACTCCACGGGGGGCAAGTCGGCGCCCGCCCACTCCGAGTAGATGATGAACTTGAAGGGATTCAACTGCTGGTGCCGCGCGCGGAGCCCGTCGAGAGCACGACGCCGAAGATCGGCCAGCGTTGAGCTCTCTCGGTGGTTGATCAGGCCGAGGTCCGCGACCTTCAAGGCCAGCGCATGATCGCCGCGGCCGAGCAGGGTCCGCGCGGTCTCGGCGAACGCGCTCTCGCGCCCGCCTGCCAGTAGCTCGAGCACCGCCGCCCACTCGCTGGGCGCCAGCACCTCGAGGCCCTCACCGTCCGGTTTCCAGTAGCCGGTCCGCTGATGGTAGAGGCGCTTGATGAAGTTGTCCCGCACCACCAGGAACCTGACGACGAGCCGTGGGTTCGCCTTGAGTGTGTCGGGCAGGATGTTCTCGTGAAGGATGTCCACGAGAGATCGCCCCTCGGCGATGCGCCTCAGCGCGCGCGCGTGGAGATCGCGCATCGCGCTCTCGACTCCGGGCAGTGCCTCGATCGTGAAGAGCTCAGTGAGCGGCGGATGGCCGTGGATGAGGAGGCGCGGGGCCAGTGAGCGAATGAGAGCGATATTCTCGAAGAGCGCCTCCGGTGAGCCTTCGGGCAGGAATGGGGCGCCAAGGTACGGCATGAACGTGTCGCCGACGAAAAGGACGCCGCTCGCGGGGAGGTGGATCAAGAGCGCGTCCGATGTCTCGGCGCCGCGGACGGGATGAAGGACGAACTCGGTGCCACCAACCGTCAGCGTCTCGCGATGGTCTATCACGCGATCCGGCGCCAGCTCGTACCGGCGCGGGGCGTCGCCCCCGAAGAAGTAGCGAAACCCGACGCCGGTGTCGTTGACGATCTTGAGCTCGTCGGCGAACCGCGCGTTGGCGACCACCCGGGTGCTCGCGCCCCGGAGCGCCGGCAGGCCGCCGATGTGGTCCCAGTGCGCATGGGTGACGAGGACATGCGTGATGGGCGCGGCCGTGATCCGGCGGAGCGCCGCGAGCGCCGCCCGGGCGTTCGCCTCGGTCGTCCCGGCGTCGATCGCCACGATGCCGTCGTCCGTGACGACGAACGCGATGTCGGCGAAATCGTAACCCTGGGCGACGTAGACCCGCGGGGCCAGCTCGACCAGACGGGGCGGACGGAAGCGGAACCCGTCCTTTGCGGTCACCCAGTTGTCGGTGGTGAAGACGGGCAGCGTCGGATCGAGCGACGGGTAGCCCGAGCGCACGAGGGCGGCGTTGGCCTCGGCCTCCCGGCCGAGCGTCGTGTAGGCCTTCGCGAGGCCCCGGTAAACGCTTCGGCGCAGGCCGACCGGGAAGCGGTCCTTGTGGTCGAGGACCCACTGGAGATCGTCGACGGCCGCAGCGGCCTTCCCGAAGCGGGCCGGCAGCTCGGCGAGCACGAGCCCGCGGAAGTAGCGCGGCAGGCCCGGCTCCTGGGCAACGGCCCGGTCGAGCTTGGCGACGGCGTCGTTCACCCACGCCACCCGACGGAGCAAGAAGACGTCATCGGCCACGCGGGCCTGGAAAAATCCCTCGAGCGCGACGAACAGCGGCCGGTCGGGCGCGCTCTTCGCCCGCTCCTCGAAGTACGCAAGCGGGCCCAGCTCCGATCACCAGGAGAAGCCCGGTCACGAGTACCGAGGCGAGTCCCCACCGAAGCGTCGCTCCCATCATCGCGCTCTTCATGGCTTCTCCTCCAACGAGCCACCAACCAACATGAACGGAATGGATAGGGCCTTGACGCGGAGATTGAGATCTTCGATCAGGGATTCGGGCGACAGCGTCCAGCCGAACATCAACCAGTGATAACCGACGGTGCAGGCGACGGTAATCACGAGCAGCGTCAAGACGATCGCACTTACAACGTAGCCCCTCATCCGGTGCGAGGCGACGTGTGAGCTTGAAGAAACTCAACCAATTGTTTCCTGCCTTCTTCGCTCAGTTCGAAGTCGACTGTCCGGCAAGCTCGAAGGGCCAGTCGGGCCGTACGGAGGATCCATGTGATTCCCGACGCGCCAGCCGCCAGGCCGAGCACGCCGTAGAAGAGCACGAAGATCGCTGCGGGGAGAGCCTGCGTGAGGTCCCTCGGCAGCATGAAGGGAAGAAACGCTGCGACCGCAAAGATCGAGAGGAGAGAAAGGTGGCGACGCTGAAGCGCCCTGGCCTCCTCGAGAGCGGACGTTGTCGGCTGCGAGTCTGTGGAGACTGAGAGCAGTATCGTTGTCATTCACCAGAGTATCCCTCGCGCCGCAGCCGGCGACAATGCCCAAAGAGCGATCCATGTTTCGGCCTTGACACGCGACGTGTCGGCACTGTATCAGCGGCCATGGACGTCGAATCGATCTGAGGGAGGACACACCCATGACACGCTGGACCTGGATCACGACGGCTCTCGCGGCGTTGGCCCTCGCGGCCGGCGGCGCGGCGCCGCTTATCCTGCCCGTCGGCGCGCAGCCCAAGCCGGTGGTCTGGAACCTGCCGCACGTGGCGGCGCCGACCTACTACCACACTCTCAACCTGAACGCGCTCGCGGCGAAGCTGAAGGAGAAGTCGCAGGGACGGATGGAGATCCGCGTCCACCCCGCGTCGTCCCTCTATCCCTCGCACGAGATCATCCCGGCGGTGATCGAGGGCCGCGTCGAGATCGCCCCGGTGGTCTCGGGCTACCTCACCGACGTCCTCCTGGAGATCGGCCCCCTCGACCTGCCGTTCATGACGAGCAATCTCGAGGAGCACCGCAAGGCCGCCGCGGAGCTGCGACCCTTCTTCACCGAGATGCTGGCCAAGAAGGGGCTCCGCCTGATGGCCATCGAAGCCTGGCCATCGCAGCACGTCTTCGCCCACGCGCCGATGCGCACGCTGGCCGACTGGAAGGGCAAGAAGATCCGCGTGTACGGGGCCGACTCCGCCAACTCGGCGCGGTTCCTCGGTGCCGCCCCCGTGAACATCGCCTTCGGCGAGGTCTACTCGGCGCTGGAGAAGAAAGTCGTCGACGGCGCCATCACCTCGGCGACCAACGCGGAGCCCATGAAGTTCTTCGAGGTCGCGAAGTTCATCAACTACTGGTACCTGGCCGGCGCGGGGTCGGAGTGGCTGGTGGTGAACCAGAAGGCCTGGGACGCGCTCCCGAAGGATCTGCAACAGGCCGTGAGCGACTCCTTCAAAGAGACCCGCTACGAAGACAAGGAGTGGGAGGACGCCAAGGCGTGGGAGGAGAAGGCGCGCAAGCGGCTGCCCGAGCTGGGCATGACGATCGTCGACCCGGCGCGGGAGGAGATCGAGAAGGCGCGCAAGCTGGCGCGCGCGGGCTGGGACATCTGGCTCTCGCGCACCGGTGCCGACGGCAAGCGCGGCTTTGAGCTGGCTCTGAAGGCGCTCGGCCGGTGATCGGCTGGACGTCGAAGGCGGCCGGGCTGCTGGCAGGGCTCGGCGTGCTCGCCATGGCGGGGCTGATCACCTTCGACGTCCTCATGCGCTACTTTCTCGATCGGCCGCAGCTCTTCGTGGACGAGCTGGCGAGCTTCCTTCAGGTCTTCGTGGTCTTCGCCGGGCTTGCCTACACGTTCCGGGCAGGCGGGCACGTCCGGGTCGACCTCGTGACGTCGAGCCTGCCGCGGCCCGTCCGCGCCTGGCTGCGCGCCGTGACCCTCGCCCTCGGCCTGGCGTTTCTCGCCGCCGTGATCTGGGTCACGGCCCAGTCGGGCCTGAGCGCGTACGGCTACGGCCGCGTGTCGGCCGTGATGCTCTACCCGCTCTGGATCCCGATGCTCCTGATCCCCGCCGGTCTCCTGCTCATGGGCGTCGCCATGCTCGCCGCCTTCGTGCGACAGGTTCGCGTGAGCCTCGGGCCCCTGGAGGGCCGTGACGAAGCTCCACCCCCGGACCGCCGCGCTTGAGCGAACCCGTCCTCGGCGCGCTCCTCATCGCGCTGATGTTCGTCCTGTTCGCGATGGGGCTCGAGATCGCGGTGTCGCTCGGCGTCGTCGGCGTGCTCGGGCTGCTCTGGCTCAAGGGCTGGACGGTCGGGCTCGGCGTCGTCGGGTCGGTCGCGTGGTCGAACGCCACCAGTTTCTCCTTCATCGCGGTCCCGCTCTTCGTCTTCATGAGCGCGATCCTTCTCCACTCGGGCATCGGCCGGGGGCTCTTCACGGCCGTCGCGCGCTGGGTCGGCTTCCTGCCGGGCGGGCTTGCCGTCGCCAGCGTCTTCTCGTGCGCGATTTTCGCGGCGGTCTCCGGCTCCAGCGTGGCGACGGCGGCGACCATCGGCATGATCGCGATCCCCGAGATGGAGCGACGCGGCTACGGCCGCCCCCTCATCTGCGGCTCGCTGGCCGCGGGCGGGACGCTGGGGATCCTCATCCCGCCCTCGATCCCGATGATCATCTACGGCGTGATGACCGAAACCTCGGTCGGTCACCTCTACATGGCGGGCATCGTGCCCGGCGTGATCCTCTCCCTCATGTTCGCCGTGGCGATCGTCCTCTACGCCGTCGCGCGGCCGGAGGCGGCGCCGCGCCGAAGCGAGGACCGCGGCTCGCTCCGCGACAAGGTTCGATCGGTCGTCGAGGTCGCGCCCGTCGCGGTGCTCATCGTCGTCGTGCTCGGCGGCATGTACGTCGGCGTCGTGACTCCGACCGAGGCGGCCGCCCTCGGCTCGACGGTGAGCCTCGTCCTCGCCGCGCTGGCGCGCGGCCTCACCTGGCGGGCCCTCAACCGCGCCTTCCAGGAGACCGTGCGGACGACGTCGATGGTCGTGCTCATCATCATCTTCGCGTCCATCTTCTCGCACGTCATGGCGCTCATCGGCGCGCCCAGCGCGCTCTTCGCCACCGTCGTCGGCCTGGGGCTGCCGAGGTGGGCGCTCTTCACGCTGATCTTCGCGTTCCTCCTGCTCATCGCCTACGCGCTCGAGGAGCTGTCGGTGATGATCATCATCCTGCCGATCCTCTTCCCGCTGGTCACGGGCCTCGGCTTCGATCCGGTGTGGTTCGGGGTCATCATGGTCGTCTGGCTCGAGATCGGCTTCATCACGCCGCCGGTCGGGCTGAACCTCTTCGTGATCCAGGGGCTGATGCCGGGCCTCAGCGGCCGGCAGATCACGCTCGGCACGACGCCGTTCGTGGTCCTGATGATTCTGCTCGTCGTGCTGCTCTTCCTCGTCCCGGACCTGGCGCTCTGGCTGCCGCGGCAGATGCTGGTGAAGTAAACTACCCGGCGGCAAGGATCGTCACCGCCGAGTGGAGGAGCACATGTCGACCGTAAGGAGTGTCGTGAGGAGTGTCGTGTTCGCCGCGCTGGCTGGCAGCGTCGTCGCCGCCCAGCCGGCGCTCGCGCAAACCACGCTCACGATGTCCTCGTGGGTTTCGCCAACTCACCACATTACCGCCGTCGTGCTGCAGGGCTGGGCGAACGAGGCGGAGAAGGTCACGAACGGCCGCGTCAAGTTCCAGATGCTGCCCAAGCACCCCTCGGCCCCGCCCGGCACGTTCGACGCGGTGAGGGAGGGCCTGGTGGACCTTTCGTACGTCACCGCGAGCTACACGCCGGCGCGACACATCATGCCGATGCTCCCGGAGCTGCCCGGCGCCGGGGACACCGCGCTCGTCAACTCGGTTGCCTACTCGCGGATCCACTGGAAGCACTTGCACAAGGTCGGCGAGTACAAGGGCGTGAAGCTGCTGGGTGTCTTCACCCACGGCCCCGGCCAGATGTTCACCAAGAGGCCTGTCCACAACATCAACGACGTGCAGGGCCTCAAGATCCGCACCGGCGGCGGCGTCGCCGAGGCGGTGGCGAAGGCGCTCGGCACCTCGGCGTTCGTGAAGCCGGCGCCGGAATCCTACGAGCTGCTGAAGTCTGGCGTCGCCGACGGCGTGTTCTTCCCGATGGAGTCGATCATCTCGTTCAAGCTCGACACCGTGCTCGAGCAAGCGACGCTGTTCCCCGGCGGGATGTACAGCTCGGCCTTCGGCTTCTTCATGAATGAGGAGAAGTGGAACAAGCTGCCGAAGCAGGACCAGGACGCGATCGACAAGATCTCCGGCGAGTGGATCGCGCGTCACGCCGGGCAGTCGTGGGACGAGGCCGACAAGAAGGGCCTGGAGGTGCTGAAGAAGTCCGGCGTCAAGATCGTCAACGCCGACCCCGCCTTCGTCGCGGAGGTGAAGAAGCGGTCCGCCCCGATCATCGAGGACTGGATCCAGAAGGCCAGCGCCAAGGGCGTGGATGCCGCCAAGATCCTCGCCGAGTTCCGCGAAGAGCTGAAGAAGGTCGCTGCGGGCAAGTGAGGGAGCGACGCGCCGACACGATCCTCGGCGTCGCCGCGTCCGCCATCCTCCTGGCCATGATGCTCCTCACGTTCGTAGACGTGGTGGCGCGGTACGTCTTCAGCCGCCCGGTGAGGGGCGCCTTCGAGGTGACCGAGCTGATGCTGGTGGTGCTGATCTTCGCCGGGCTGCCGCTCGTGTCGTGGGCCGACGAGCACGCGCTCATGGATTTCATCGACCGCCTGCTCCGCGCCCGCGCGCGGCGCTGGCTCGTGCGCGGGGTGCACGCGGCGTGCGCCGGTATGCTGTTCCTCCTCACCTGGCTCATGTGGCTCAAGGCCGACCGGATCTGGGCCTACCGCGACGCCACCGACGTGCTGCGCATCGTGTACGGCCCGTTCGTCTACTTCATGGCGGTCATGATCGGGCTCGCGGGGCTGATTCACCTCTACAAGGTGGTGGAGCGCCGATGACCGAGGGGCTCGTCGGCCTCACCGTGATGATGCTGCTCGCCTTCCTGCGCGTGCCCATCGCATACGCCATGGGCATCGTCGGCGTCGTCGGCTACGCCTACATGCGCGACTGGAGCTGGGCGGTGGCGTTCGCCATGGCTCAGACCAAGCTGTACGAGACCGGGC
The DNA here is from genome assembly GCA_003220675.1 of Candidatus Rokuibacteriota bacterium. GTDB lineage: Bacteria > Methylomirabilota > Methylomirabilia > Rokubacteriales > CSP1-6 > 20CM-2-70-11. The sequence goes on from QHTD01000185.1 coordinate 17,002, forward strand.
GGAGCTACACGCTCTCGGTGGTGCCGCTCTTCATCCTGATGGGCAACTTCGTCACGCGCGCCGGCATGTCGCGGGAGCTGTTCCGTGCCGCTTACGCCTTTATCGGCCACCTGCGCGGCGGCCTGGCGATGGCCACCGTGTGGGCCTCGGCCGGCTTCGGCGGGATCTGCGGCTCCTCCATCGCCACCGCGGCGACGATGGCGAAGGTGGCCTATCCCTCGATGAAGCGGTTCGGCTACTCCGACAAGCTCGCGGCGGGCACCGTCGCCTCGGCCGGCACGCTCGGCATCATGATCCCGCCCTCCACCATCATGGTGATCTACGGTATCTTCACCGAGACCAACATCGGCAAGCTCTTCATGGCCGGGATCCTTCCCGGCATCCTCGGCGCGTGCCTGCTCTGCCTCGCCATCGTGTACATGACGTGGCGCGAGCCGGGCTCGGGCCCGCCCGGCCCGCGCTCGAGCTGGCGTGAGCGCGGGCTCGCGCTCAAAGACGTGTGGGGCGTGGCGGCGCTGTTCCTGTTCGTGATGGGCGGCATCTACGGCGGCCTCTTCACCGCCACCGAGGGCGCGGGCATGGGCGCCGCCGGCGCCATGGTCTTCGCGCTGGGGCGCGGCGCGCTCACGTTGAAGACGCTCTACGACGCGCTCCTCGAGAGCGCGCGCACCACGGCCATGCTGTTCCTGATCCTGATCGGTGCCTTGATGTTCGCGGAGTTCGTCAACATCACGACGATGCCGGCCGACCTCAAAGCCGTCGTCTCGGGCCTGGGCCTCTCCCCCATCATGGTGGTGGCGGCGATCTGCGCGATCTACGTGGTGCTCGGCACGGCGATGGAGGAGCTGTCGATGGTGCTGCTCACCATGCCCGTGTTCTTCCCGGTGGTTGTGCACCTCGGGTTCGACCCCGTCTGGTTCGGGATCATCATCGTGTGCGTCGTCGAGATCGGACTGATCAGCCCGCCCGTCGGGATGAACATGTTCGTGCTCAAGACGCTGTTGCCGGAGGTCTCGACGGGGACCGTGTTCCGTGGTGTGATGCCGTTCATGTGGGCCGACGTGGTGCGCCTCGCCATTCTGGTCGCGTTTCCCGCGATCTCGCTGTGGCTGCCGAGCATGATGCGCTGACCGCGCGAACGCTCGGCGCGCAGATCAGGCGAGGACGAGACGGGCCGGCTGGAGCGTGCGGCTGAACGGGTTCAGGACGAAGCCCAGGATCTCGAGGGTGACGGCTCCGAGGAGCGCCTCGTCACCCACTTCGCCGAGGATGACCGGCGTGTGGCCTTCGCCCTGCGGCAGCGCGATGTGGCATTCGGAGACGTCGCGCTCGATCTGCGTGCCGTCGGCCAGAACGAAGGTCATGCGTCGCTTGGGCGCCAGGCCGAGCGCGCGCCAGTCTGCCGGAGGCAGAAGGCTGTACTTCGCCCCGCTGTCGACCATGAATCGCACCGTGCGAGAAGTGCCGGAGAGGCCGGTGACCACGCCCTCGACGTATGTCAGTCCCACCAGATCGCTCCTCGCATCGCTCACGTCTCCTCACCCGCGATTGTAGTAGAACGCGAGCCGCCATGGCCCTTGCGTTTGGATGGCGACAATGCTCTCCTATGCGCCGCCCGATCCGCCGCTCAGGAGGAAGCCAATGACCCCTCACCGTCACGCGCCCGCCAGTGTCGGCCTTGCCCTGCTCGCGGCCCTGAGCCTCGCCCCGGCCGCCGGCGCTCAGATCGCCGTGTCAGCGAACGACAACAAGGTGGTCAGCCTGAACGGCGTCGTGACGGTGGTGCCCAACGCGCCGCCGGACACCGTCTCGGTCATCGACCTCAAGGCCTCCCCGCCCCGCGTGATCGCCGAGGTCGAGGCGCCGGTGAGCGTGGTCGGCCCGCCGACAACCGCCTCACGGTCATCGATCTGACGGCCAACCCGCTGAAGATCATCGCCACCCTCGAGGCCGGCAAGGGCGCGTCGGGCATCTCTATCAACCGTCAGGGCACGCTGGCGCTCGTCTCAAACCTCGTGGACGGCACCGTGTCCGTCTTCACAATCCAGGGCAAGACGGTGAGCGCGGCGGGGGCCGTCGAGGTCGGCGGCGTGAAGGCGGGCGGCGGTCAGGTGGTGATCGCGCCCGACGGCAAAACCGCGCTGGTCTCGCGCCGGGACGACAACCGCATCTCCGTTCTCTCGATCGACGGGTCCAAGGTCGAGTACACGAAGCGCGACATGACGGCGGGAGTTCGCCCCATCGTGCTCGACATCGCGTCGAGCGGCGCCTTCGCCATGGTCGCCAGCCTCGCGGGCTCGGCCACTGGCGATAACGACAGCGTCAGCCTCATCGACCTGACGGCAAAGCCTCCCCGCGTCGTCGACACCGTCGGCGTCCTCGGCGCGACGGCCGAGGGGCTCAAGATCTCGCCAGACAGCTCCGTCGCCGCGGTCGTCGTCCACAACGGCAGCAACCGGCCCAAGGACTCGCCCTTCTACAACGACGCCGGCAAGCTCGTCATCGTTCGCGTGACCGGCAAGACACTGTCACGCGTGGCCGAGGCCCCGATCGGCCACTGGTCGCAGGGCGTCGCCTTCTCGCCCGACGGCAAGACGATCCTCGTCGGCAACATGGTCGAGAAGGACTACTGGGTGTTCCGGTTGGACGGCTCGACGCTGAGGGACACCGGCCAGCGCGTCAAGGTGAACGGTGGCCCAGCCGCGATCCGTACGGCCGAGAAGTAGGAGCTTCTGCCGATCTGCTCCCCTGAACGGCACGCGGGTTAGCGCGCGAGCTCGACGAGGTTGCCCCGGGCGTCGAGCCCGAGGCCCGTCTCCTTCGCCCGCGCCAGCACCGACTTGGCCCAGGCGACCTTGCCGGAGTCGGTGCCTCCCAGGATCGCCATCAGGTAGCCGTGCTCGGGGCCGGCGTTCCGGAAGCCGCGCATCACCCCCGGCGGGATCGAGATCGTGTCGAAGGGCTCCAGCACGACCTCCTGCTCGCCCTCGTCGCCCCAGTACACGGCCCAGCGGCCGGTGAGGGCGACGAAGACCTCGACCGTCGGGTGGGCGTGCAGTGCCGCCCCCTTGCCCGGGTCGGCGCCGACGTACGTCAGGTTGAAATCGCGCGCGTCGGGGATGGCCGGCGCCAGCCCAGGGTCCTCCGTCACGCCGCGCCCGATCACATTGAAGATCTTACGCTGGTGCTCGGGCAGGCGGGTGTCCACGAACGCCTGCGTGCTGGGCCGCAGCTCCCTGAAGCGCGCGACCCGTTTGAGCATCGCTTCCCTCGACATCTGCTTGGCCATGGCTTTACCCCCTGGGATCGATCAGTTGCCCGTGATGATCTTCGCGGCCTCACCGGTGAGCCTCACGATGTGCAACCCCGTGTTGGCCCGGTCAGCGAGGTACACGAAGCCGCGCTCGTCCGCCTCGACGTTGTTGGTCTGGATCGCCACCTTGCAGCTCCGCGTGCCGTTCGTCACGCAGCGCTCGGCGGTCCTCTCCGTCGTCGCCGGAATATAGAACCCGGCCTCGCGTGGCGCGTAGGGATTGCGGATGTCCATCGCGCGCACGCCGCCGTTGAAATAGGCGAGGAACACGAGCTTCTTGTAGAAGATCGGCGCGAACGACTCGCTCGACGAGTGGGGGCCGAAGCGGCCGCCCCGGCGGCAGAAGTTGCCCTGGGACTCCGGGACCTGGAGGGTGGCCACCGAGAACGGCCTGGTCTCGGTGGTGACGTCGACCATGAACGCGGCGTGCCGGAACTCGCGGCACTCGTTGGCGGTGGCCTCGGAGACGAGGACGACGAAGTCGCGCACGCGTCCCTTGGTGTTGGCCGCCCAGTCGGCGATCGGGATGCCCAGCACGGGGAACGCCGTGTGACCGCCCCAGTTGGGCGACATGTAGAGGCGGCTGATCTCGGGGTCGTTGAGGTTCGCCGCGGTGGGCTCCTTCGGGCCGGTGACGAGCTTCTGACGGTCGACGATCTGGAGCACGCCGTCGGCGCTGGTGCCGTACGCGAAGTACGCGCGGTTGCCGAGGACGATCGGCCCATGGACGCCGTGGGCGACGGGGATCGGGCCGGTGGAGCCGGGCTCCTGGCCGGCCAGCCCGAAGTCGCGGATGAACACGGGCTTCGCGGGGTCGCTGAGGTCGTAGATCTTCGTCATGCGCCACGTGCGCCACCCCGATGGACCGAGCTGCAACGGATCCGTCTTGGCGAGGTCGCCCGAGATCAGGTAGGCGATCCCGGTGTCGCACTCCCACCAGTTCTTGTGCGTCGAGGTCAGCCCGGAGACCACCGTGCTGACTCTCCGCGGCTTCGCCGGATCCGTCGCGTCCCACACCTCGTGGCCCGAGTTGGGGAGCGAGTTGCCGAACGTCCGCAGCACGTACGTCTTCCCCTGCCGGTCGCACACGCGCACCATCTGCGCGCCGCCCTGCTCGGGCCCGCCGGGCATCCCGGGGATGTGCGCGAGGTAGCGAGGCCGCGCCGGGTCGGTGACGTCCACGATCGACGTCCCATTATCTTCATCGGCTCCGGTGAGCGGGTTGCGGGCGCGCCCGCCGTGATGGCCGACGTAGGCGATGAAGCGCCCGCGCTGCTGGTGAATCGTCGGCTGGTAGGCCGAGCGGCCCTGCAGCTCGTCGTGCCCGACCAGTTCCATGTCATGGGCTTCGGCGCCGTGACCACGCGCCGGCGCCTGGGAGGACGCGGGGCCGGCCGCGAGCGACACCAGGACGAGGCCGAGGACTGCCAGCGAAGCCCCTCGTCGCGGGGAAGTCCGAGCGTCGTGCATGACCGCCTCCTGTGAAGGGTGTCGCGCCCATCTCGAGGGCTCTGAGGTGCCGAAACGCATCACCGTTTTCGGTACAAGATTTGATGGTAGTACGGCCGCGGTCCTTCGAGGGTATCCACGACATAGCAGTCGGTCACGACTTCAACGTCAAAGCCGTCCCGCTCACCGAGCTCGCGCAGCTGCTCTGAGGACAGCGGCGATTTTGCCGCTTCGGTGACACGTTCGTTCTGCTCGATGAAGATTCTCTTCTGCTCGGGTGAGACAACACCCCGCTCAACGGCCGCCGACAGATATTTGTCCAGGTAACTGATGAAGCATTGTCGGTACGCGTGCAGGTTCTCGCCGACGGTGCTCACCGCTAACCCGCCACCGGACTTGAGCACTCGCTGCGCTTCCGCAAAGAACATGTCCGGGAGCGGCAGGGCCCAGACAACACTGTGCGAGAAGATGTGATCGGCACTTCGACTTCTGACGCACATCTCGGCGACGTCCGCGACGACGATCTTGCCCCGGGGAACCCCTTGGCGTTCTGCTTGTTCCGCCATGGCCGGGTTGATGTCGAGGAGGTACACGTCGGCATCTCGTCGTACGCGCCGCGCCTCGGTGTTCATGAGCCCGGTGCCGCCACCGGCCTCGATGACGAGCGGACGGCGGCTGGCGATCGAGCGAATCCACTGCATGTGAAGAGCCGTCGCCGCCCGATAGAACGGAAGCTCCTCGATGATGTCGTAGACCGCCTGGTACAGGCCTTGCCGTGAGAACGGTTTGACATCTTCGTCGGCGTGATTCATGGCGTAGGTCGGTCATGCCGCCAGGGTCGTGTGCTGGCTCAGCACTGCGGCGATCTTGCGCCAGCCGTCGATCCTGCGCAACTTGATCTGCCCACTCAATACGAGGCTGAAGAGCAGGATCAGCGCCGGGCGAACGTCACCGTCGCCGATCTGCTGCCTTAAGGCCTGCCGAGGGTGCGCCGCTACCCGCCGCCCCCGCCACCGCCGTCGCTCTTCCAGTCGAACGAGAGAACCTGCACGCGGTAGCTCGCGGCTTCGGGCACGGATGCGCTGAAGTAGGCGCGGCCATCCGGGCGGACTGTGCCGAAGACCCAGACCGTCGAGCTGCCCACGACCTTGCCGGAGGCGTCGAGGCGCTCGATCTGAAGGCGCATGCGATCCGCGGTCCGCATGGCCTGGTTGTAGACATATCCCTCGACCTTCGGCCCCTTCCTGCCGCGCGTCACCTCCCACTCGAGCCGAAAGTCGCGCGCGAGGCTCTCGGGGGCGTAGATCTGGGCCGAGACTCCGACGGCGCCTGTGAGGAGCGCCGCGACCGTGAACGCTGTGATTCGCCGCCGCATCGCTGTTTCTCCTATCTGCTGCCGTTAAGGCCCGAGCCGCGACGGTCCTCCGCTACATCCCGCCGCCACCGCCGCCGCCGCCGCAGGTCCAGTCGAACTCGAGAACCTGGACGCGGTAGCTCGCGGCGTCGGGCACGGATGCGCTGAAGTAGGCGCGGCCATCCACGCGGACTGTGCCGAAGACCCAGACCGTCGAGCTGCCCACGACCTTGGCGGAGGCGTCGAGGCGCTCGATCTGAAGGCGCATGTGCTCTGCGGTCCGCATGGCCTGGTTGTAGACATATCCCTCGACCTTCGGCCCCTTCCTGCCGCGCGTCACCTCCCACTCGAGCCGGAAGTAGCGCTCGAGGCTCTCAGGGGTATAGATCTGGGCCGAGACTCCGACGGCGCCTGTGAGGAGCGCCGCGACCGTGAGCGCTGTGATTCGCCGCCACATGGCTGGGGTTCTCCTTTCGTACCTTTAGAAGTCGGAACCAGCCGCGAAGGTTCCCGGATGAACACGTCGGCCTTGACACGCCCGTAGGCGCACGATATCAGCGGCCATGGCCTTCGCCCGTCGGACCTGGATCGCGACGGCTCTCGCGGCGCTGGCGCTGGCAGGGCCGGCGCAGAGCGCGGCGGCCCCGTACCGTGAATACGAGATTGGGTTCAGCGGTGAGGCGTCGCCGCTCGGCAAGAGTCCGAGCGACGCCGAGCTCATCAACGCGGTCGCCTGGATAATGAGCAACAAGCTTGGTCTTCCATTCCCGACGGGCATCAAGGCGTACATCTACGTCAACCAGGCGACACTCGTGGATGGGCTCATCCAGATCGCGGGCGAGAAGCGCGAGGAGGCGTGGGACAAAGGGCGGTTCGCTGCGGGCGTCGCCACGCGGGCGGGCCTTTTCCTGCGGGGCGATCATCTGGCAGAGATGCATCTGCTGGGGCGCGCGGGGCTCTTCGCCCACGAGCTGACGCATGTCAGCCAGCGCAAGCTGGCTGAAGGCGGGCGAGGCGGTGCGGCCCAGTGGATCCTCGAGGGCCACGCCGACTGGGTCAAGGTCCAGGCGCTGGACCTGCTCGGGTTTCGCCCGTACCGGGAGTCGCGGGACGAGATCGTTCGCTCCATCAGCGGATCGAAGATGCCCGTCAAGTTCTTCCCCGACCTGGAGGCCCTCGCGACCAACGCGGGCTGGACAAGCGCGAGGAATCAGTTCGGCGCCCCCGCCACGTATGGCCAGGCGTTCCTCGCGGTGGACTGGCTTATCGAGCGTTATGGCAGCGCGAAGCTCCTCGAGTTCCTTGGACGGTTTGCGCTTCAGACCGCGCCTCGCGAGCACTGGCGGACGGTGTTCCCGATTTCCTACCGCCAGTTCATCGACGAGTTCCGCGCCCGGCTGGAGGCTCTGCGCTAGGAAGGGACTACCTCGCCGCGCTCGATCGTCGCGATGTGCCCGGTCAGGAGGCGCACCCGGTTCACGTCCGACTCCGCCACGAGGACGGTCAGATCGGCCTTCGTCGCCTGGAACGCGCGGACGACCTCGGCCATTCGCGCCGAGAGCGCCGGCGACACGCCCTCCATCGGCTCGTCCAGCAGCAGCAGACGGTGCGCGCAGAAGAGCGCGCGGCCCAGCGCGACCAGCTTCTGCTGGCCCCCGCTGAGCTGCGACGCCTGCCGCCGACCGAGCGCCGCGACCTCCGGCAGGAGGGTGGCGACCGCGTCCCAGCGCTCGTCGGCGTCACGGCGCCCTTGGCCCCAGGCGGGGACGAGGAGGTTGTCCTTGACGGTGAGGGAGCCGATGAGGCGCCGGTCTTCGGGCATGTAGCCGATCCCGAGCCGGCCTCGCTCGAATGGAGGGAGGCGGACGAGCTCCTGGCCGTCGAGGACCACGTTGCCCGATACCACCGGGACCAGACCCATGATGCTCCGGAGCGTCGTGGTCTTTCCCGCGCCGTTACGTCCGACGAGGCCCACGATGCCGCCGGCCGGGACCTCGAGGGAGAGCGAGCGGAGGACCGAGAGTCCGCCGAGCCGCACGATCAGCCGTTGGACGCTGAGCACGCTACGGCTGTCCCAGGAGCGCCCGTCGGACTGTGGGGTCGCGGAGCACGGCGTCGGGCGACCCGGCCGCGATCACCTTGCCCTCGTCGAACGCGAGCACCCGCTCGGCGTAGCGCTGGACGACTTCCATGTCGTGCTCGACGAAGATGGTGGTCACGCCGGTCCCCTTCAGCACCGGGACCAGCGTGTCCATCACTTTCGACTTGTCCCGCGCGCTCACACCGCTCGTCGGCTCGTCCATCAGCAAGATCCGAGGACGCCGGGCGAACGAGAGCGCCACGTCGAGCAGTTTCCGGGCGCCCTCCGGCAGCTGGCCCGCGTCGTGGGACGCGTGCTCCTCCAGGCCGAACTGCTCCAGGATGCGGGGCGCCTCGTCCCGTCGATCGACGCGCTCGAGCGGGGCCCAGAACTCGCGAGCGCGCCCCGCCCGGATGGCCAGCGCCAGGACGAGGTTCTCCAGCACGGTGAGGGAAAGGTAGAGCTGGGGCATCTGAAAGGAGCGGGCGATGCCGAGATCCGCCACGGCCCGCGGGGACAGGCCGGTGATGTCCTTCCCTTGATAGCGGATTCGCCCCCGGTCGGGCTTCACGTACCCCGTGATCACGTTGAGGAGGGTCGTCTTCCCGGAGCCGTTGGGGCCCACGATGCCCACCAGCTCTCCTTCCTGGAACTGGACGCTGAGGTCCTCAGCCGCCCGGACCATTCCAAAGAACTTGGTCAGGCTGACCGTCTCGAGAACCGCGCTCATTGGCTGCGTCGGGTCACGATGGTCCATCGTCTCGCTGCGATCCCCTTCAGGCTCCAGAGGCCGCCCGGCAAGAAGAAGATGATGCCCAAGAGGACGATGCCCAGGGTCATCTGCCAGGTGTACGGGGAGTACTTGAAGGCGTAGTTGCGCACGAACTCGAAGACGATGGAGCCGGCGACGGGGGCCAGCACGCTTCCCGTCCCGCCGAGCAGCGCCACGAAGACGAACTCGCCAGACTGGGTCCAGAACGACAACTCCGGAACGATGTGGCCCACCGAGAAGCCCGCCAGGACCCCGCCCACGCTCGCCATGACGCCGGCGACGATGTAGGAGCAGTAGATCGCCTGGCGGACCGAGGCGCCCATGTACTCCACGCGCACTTCGTTGTCGCGCACCGCGCGGAGCGTGTAGCCGAGGGGCGATGTCGTGAACCGGTAGGCCACATAGAGCAGGAGCGCTGCCAGCACGACCGTCACGTAGTAGATCGTGAGGCGCAGGTGCTGGGCGTCCGGCTTGACGCCGGCGAGCAGGGGCGTGGGGAGCCGCAGTCCGTCTGTGCCTCCCGTGATCTCGTAGAACTTGAGGAGGATCGCGTAGAGGACCATCGAGAAGGCGAGGTTGAGCAACCCGAAGTGGACCCCGCGATAACGCGCGAGGAGCAGCCCCAGGAGCGCGCTCGCGGCGGCGCCCGTCACCACCGCGAGGCCGAGCGCGGCGAGCCCCTCGTGCACCCCGAGGAACTTCACTGCGAAGCCCGCCGTGTACGCGCCCACCGCGTAGTAGAGGGCGTGGCCGAACGTGAGCAACCCGCCGCGCAGGAGGAGCACGATACCCAGGACCGCGAGCGCCTTCGCCCACGCGAGCGTCAGGAGAAAGGTGATCCACTGGGGCAGGAAGGGCGGCACCACCAGGAAGAGCCCGAGTCCCGCGAGAGCGAGTGCCGGGTCGAGTCGGCGTCCGATCGCCATGAGCGCGCTCAGATTCTCCGCGCCTGCACCTGACCGAAGAGGCCCTGGGGACGGAAGAGCAGCACCAGCGCCATGATCAGGTAGATGGCGAAGAGGTCGAGCTCAGGGAAGAGGTGTACGGCGGTGGCCCGCGCCAGGCCCACCAGCAAGGCCCCGAGGGCCGCGCCGCCGATAGACCCGAGCCCGCCGATCGCGACGACGGCGAAGGACACGACGATGACCTCCGCCCCGATCCCGGGCACGACCGAGAACATCGGCGCGGTGAACGCCCCGCCGAGCGCGGCGAAGACCGCGCCCAGCGTGAAGGCGAGGGTGTAGATGCGCGGCACGTTGACGCCGAGGGCCGAGCTGACCTCGCGATCCGTGATCACCGAGACCAGCACCTTCCCGAAGCGGGTCCGCGTCACGACCAGCCACAAGAGAATGCCTGTGACCACGGCGATGCCGGTCAGCAGGAACGGGTAGCCCGCGTAATCGACGCCGCCCAGCCTCACATGGCCCATATAGATGTAGGGCTTGTCGGCGAAGAGCGGGCTCACGCCCCACACGAGCTTGATCACGTCCTCCAGGATCAGAAGGATCGAGAAGGTGAGCAGGATCTGGATCTCCTCCTCCTTGCCGTACACGCGCCGGAGGAAGAGGCGCTCGATGAGGGGCCCGGCCGTCACGCCGATGAAGACGGCGGCCGCGAAGAGCAGCAGATAGCTCAGGACGGGCATCGCGCTCGATCCCCAGCCGAGGACCAGCCACGCGCCCATGTACGCTCCGAGGGCGTAGAGGTTGCCGTGGGCGAGGTTCAGGATGCGGACGACGCCGTACGTGAACGTGAGGCCGGCCGACACCAGGAACAGCCACGACGCGTAGCTGATCCCGTCGAGCGCGACGACGATGACGTGGTTCAGGCGCGCGCTTCGACGCCCGCCGACCTCACGGGCACTGGGCGCCGCGGAAACCCTGGTCGATCCAGTCCAGGGTCTTCACCCCGTCGGGAGGGTTGACGCACTTGGCCGGGAACACCCGCACGCTCGAGAGCACGTTCTGATTCCGCTGCGGGTCAAGCTTCACAGTGCCGTAGAGCGAGTCCTCGATGGCCTGGTGGCCGCCGCCGACCCCCATCGCGATGCGCCCGCTCGGCGAGTCGAACTCGAGATACTCGAAGGCCTTCACCACGTCGTCCACGCTCGGCCAGCGGCCCGTCGCCTTGATCGCCTTCTCGTAGGCGGTCTTCACCCCCTGGAGCGCCTGCACCATGTGGTAGCTCCCGTGGGGCGACCCGCACGGCTCACCGAACTTCTTCGTGCACCGCTCGATGAACTCCTTCTGGAGCGGATTCCGAGCCGGGTCGGGCACGTCGGGCCAGTGCGTGCCGCGAAACCCCACCACGAAGCCATCGGGCAGGTCACGAAACTCCTTGAAGAGGAAGGCGGAGTTGTTGTGGATGACGAGGCTCTGGCGAAAGAGCCCGCGGACCCGGCCCTGGCTGTTCACCGAGGCGAGGTCCGTCCCCCAGAGACTGTGGAAGATCACGTCTGGCTTGGCGGTGAGGAGCTTCGAGATCTCCGCCGACAGGTCGCCCTGGAAGAGCTTCGGCCACAGCGTCTCGACCACCTGGACGTCGGGCTTCAGCTTGCGGAGGGCGCGGCTGAAGATCTCCCACGAGTCCCGCCCCCACGCGTAGTCCTGGTTGAGGCCTGCGATTGTCTTCACGTCGGGCTTCGCGGCCAGGAGATAGCGGGCCGCGCCGATCCCGTCGATGCCCGTGTGGGCCGCGGTCCGGAAGACGTACTTGTACTTGGCCTCCTCGAAGACCCGCGTGGTCCCGCAGTCGAAGAGGACGGTGAGGACCCTCAGCTCTTCGGCGACCGCGGGCACCGCCACGCAGTTGGCGCTCGAGATGTAGCCGATGACCAGGTCGACCTTCTCGTCCGCTGCGAGCCGGCGGAACTCGGCGACGACCTTGTCGCCGGGGCCCGCCTCGTCGGTGAGCACCGGCACGATCTTCACCCCGCCGATGCCGCCCTCGTCGTTGATCTTCTCCACCCAGGCGTCGGCGGCCTTCTTGGCGGGGATGCCGAAGGTGCTCGAAGCCGGCCCGGAGAGCAGCGTCACGATGCCGACCCGCAGCTCCTTGGGCGCGCCGGCGGCCCTGGGGGCGGGCGTCTGGGCGGCCGCGGGTGGCGACAGAACGGCGATCAGCGCGATCACGCTCAGCAGAGGCGTCTTCATCATGCCCGCTCCCTTGGTGGTGGGTTGTCGGCCCGGAACGCGGGAAGGATAGCCGGGAGGGGAGTCTCCGTCAAACACGGGCCGCGCCGAGCGCGTCAGCGATCGAGCTCCTGCCAGTGCTCCTCTAGATGCCGCCGCGCTTTCTCCTCGTTGGCAGCGTCAAGCCACTTCACCTGACCCAGACGCGACCGCGCCGCCTTGAGATGCGCGAGATCCACGGCGCCCGTCCCGTCGTGGTGGGGGAGGTGGCGCACCTTCCGGCCGTCGGGCGCGGTCTCGACGACCGCGAACGCGGAATCGGGCAGGCGGGAGATGTAGGTCCGCGACCACTCCTCCGCGGCGGCGGGGGCGCACCAGGTCAGCGCGAGCGCAGCGAGAGTAACGCACGCCATACGCGGCAGCATTGGTCAGCGCCGTGAGCCTTCCTGCGCGAGTCTCCGTGAGCGAGTATGCTCGCGCTGCGGACGGTTGCAATGCCCAAAGCGCGATACGCTCGAGGAGAGCTTCGAGTGGCGGCGACAACTTATAGATACTCGTGGCGCGCCCTCGAGGCGCTCTGTACCTTCGCCAACGCGCAGCGTTTCCGGACGCTGCTCGCCGACCGTCGCCAGTCCATCGCGGGGGCTCCGACCCCGGCCGTGGTGACACTTCGGTCACCCGTTTCGGGCCGGGCTGTCACTTTGCGGACCGGCCATCTGTGAGGAGTGACCGCTAAGTCCTCGACGCACCACCAGTTCGCGAGTCTGGCACCAGGTGTGCTTGCGAACGCAGGTATGGAACTGGCGGATACACCCAATCTCGCCTCGTTCTACTGCCCGGGCTGCTCTCCAGGGCGCGACCCGCTCGAAGAGGTTTTGACCGTGCGCTGGTGCGACGCCCATCAACCCATGTACGGAGGCTTTGACGACGAGAGGGCGACCGTCAGCAAGGACATTCTGACTTCAACGGGCGAGGCGGAAGGCGTGACGAATCGCGCGTGGTGTGAGTTCGTGCATCGCACCGCGAAACGGTCCAAAGTCGCCAAGCGATCCGAGGCGAGGTCATAGGCAGGGGACGACTCATGGGTTCAGGACTGAGACGGATGATTGTCGCAGCCGGGCTCATCGCGTTCGTCGGTGCTCTCATGGGGTGCGCGGCGCGCCCTATGCCGGTGCCCTCGGCTTCGGCGCCGGCGCCGTCCCAGCCGGCATCAGCGACACCAGCTCAGGCGTCACCGACCACTCCGGCTCGATAGCCCTCCCCGGCGCCCTCACCTTCCGCTTCGCCACCCCTCGCCCCTCGGGTCATCCAGATCAGGCCGTATCATTGTAGGATTCGCATCCAGGGGAGGTGAACCCCGTGGACCTGCGGCCCTCGCCGATCGCCGGTCAGTGGTACGCGGGCGACGCGCGGACGCTTGGCGCTGAGGTCGACAGCTACCTGGCTGCTGCCGGCGCCGTGAAAGCCGACGGCGACATCGTCGCGCTGATCGCGCCACACGCCGGCTATCGCTACTCGGGCGCTGTGGCGGGCCACGCGTTCGCCGCCACGCGGGGGATTGCGCCGGAGGTCGTCGCCGTCGTCGGGCCCATGCACTATCCGCTGGAAGGCCCTGTGCTGATCTCGGGTCATGGTGCCTACCAGACGCCGCTCGGCCCGGTGATGATCGCGCGTGAGGCGTGCCGCGTCCTCGACGACGCCCTGCGCCAGGAGCTGGGCGCGGGACTCACGCCGGTGAAGGGCGACCCGGAGCACTCGATCGAGATCGAGCTGCCGTTCCTGCAGCGCGTGCTCCCAGGCGAGTGGCGGCTTTTGCCCGTGATGGTGCGCGACCAGCGTCGCGAAGTCGCGCGGGCGCTCGGGCTCGCGCTCGCCCGCGCGCTGCGTGGCCGCGCGGCGCTCCTCGTCGCGAGCACCGACCTCTCCCACTACCATCCTCAGGCGGTCGCGAACCGGCTCGACCGCGAGCTGCTCCGGCGCGTGGAGGCGTTCGACCTCGACGCGCTGCTGCGCGCGGGTGACGAGGGCGCGGGCGAGGCGTGTGGGATCGGGGCGCTCGCGGCCGTGCTCTGGGCCGCGCGGGAGCTCGGCGCCGACCGCGTGCGCGTGCTCGACTACGCGACGTCGGGTGACGTCACCGGCGACATGGGCCGCGTCGTCGGCTACGCGGCGGGCGTGGTGACTGGAGCGGCGACGTGACGCGGTCCGCGAGCGCGGGTACGATACGGGCGCAGTGACGGCGCTGGCTGACGTACTCTCGCGACTGGCGCGCGAGGGAGAGCTGTACGAGCGGCTCCCCGAGAGCCGCGTGCGCTGCTACGCCTGCGGCCACCGCTGCCTGATCCCGCCCGGCCAGCGCGGTGTCTGCAAGGTGCGCTGGAACGACGACGGGCGGCTTATGGTCCCGGCGGGCTACGTCGCCGGCGTCCAGCTCGACCCCGTGGAGAAGAAGCCGTTCTTCCACGCTTACCCGGGCGCGCGCGCCCTGTCCTTCGGGATGCTCGGATGCGATTATCACTGTGGGTACTGCTTTCAGGGTGACACGCCAGTGCTCACGCCCACCAGCGCCGTGCCCATCAGGGCGCTCTTCGAAGCCGCGTCGGACGTGAAACTGGCTCCAGGGGGAGAAGTCAGATTCCCACGCGACGTGCACGTCATCTCGGCGTCCGGTGAAATCAGGCAGGTCGTCAGGGCATTCAGGCATTCCTATCGCGGCGATCTGGTGGCCGTCCAGCCGATGTACCTGCCGACGGTCCGTTGCACCCCTGACCATCGCTGGTTTGCGACCACTGATCCGTCCCGGGAACGGGTCGAGGAGATTCCAGCGAAGGATCTGACGCCCCGTCACTTCCTGCTGTTGCCGAAGCCGGCATGGCCCGCGGCCCGGATCACATTGGATGTCGCAGAACTCTTGACGGATGTCACGGTCACCTTCGCGATCCCGCGCACGCTCTCCCCCACGGAGGTCATAGGAATCGTCGCCGCGTCGGACCGCGGCGAATCATCTCGCTCCATAGGAGCCCGGCTGGGCAAGGACGCCTCGTACATCAGACACGTGAGAAGCAGAGTACGTCGAGGCCGCTGGGTTTACGAGAAAACGCAGGGGCTGATCGTCGAAGACGACGCGGTGCGCTTTCCTAACGAGCACCGTCCCGGCATTCCCCGCCATGTCCAGTTGGACAAGCCGTTAGCCCGCCTCCTCGGGTTCTATTGCGCGGAGGGCTCGGTGACGCGATCGAAGACGCGTCCCAACAGCCTCAGGTTGGTCTTCGCCTTCGCACACAGCGAACAGCGGGCCCGAGACGAAGTCAGGGAATCGCTGACGAAGGTGTTCGGCGTGGGCCCTCAGGAAGTCCGCCGGAGCACGACTACTGCGATCACGATCGGCAAGTCGTCGCTGGCGCTCTTGTTCCGGGCGCTGTGTGGCAAAGGAGCCGCCGGCAAACGTGTGCCGGCACAGATCTTCGCCGCCGATACATCGGTCCAGGAGGCGTTTCTGGAGGCGTATCTCGAAGGCGACGGCCATGAGTATCCCGGAGGGAAGTTCAGCGTGACGACCGTCTCGCGTGAGCTGGCCTATGGCGTTGCCCTGCTCCTGCTATGTCTAGGGCGTCTGCCGTCGATCTACGTCGCCGCGGTAGGCGCCGAGGGGCGGATCCAGGGCCGACCCGTTCATCGACAGCCTGAACAGTTCACGGTGGTCTGGTATCGGGAGCGCGG
This sequence comes from Candidatus Rokuibacteriota bacterium, assembly GCA_003220675.1. GTDB lineage: Bacteria > Methylomirabilota > Methylomirabilia > Rokubacteriales > CSP1-6 > 20CM-2-70-11. The sequence goes on from QHTD01000185.1 coordinate 32,821, forward strand.
CGCGGCCCAGAAGTGGCGCGACGTCGGGAAACACTTCCTGATCCCCGTAAAGTCAGTCGCGCTGCAGCCCTTCGACGGCTACGTCTACAACCTCGAGGTCGAGGACGAGCACACCTACCTGGCAGGCTTCTTCGCAGTGAAGAATTGCCACAACGCCCTGACCTCGCAGGCGCTGCGCGATCCGATGATGGGCGTGCCGCCGCAGGACGTAACGCCCGCGGAGATCGCGGACCTCGCCCAGCGCCATCGCGCGCGCATCCTCACGTCGACCTACAACGAGCCCCTGATCACGAGCGAGTGGGCCCGCGAGGTCTTCCGCGAAGGTAAGGCGCGCGGCCTCGTCTGCTCGTACGTCTCGAACGGCAACGCGACGCCCGAGGTGCTCGACTACCTGCGCCCGTGGGTCGACCTCTACAAGGTCGACCTCAAGGGCT
>QHTD01000186.1 GCA_003220675.1 Candidatus Rokuibacteriota bacterium
CAACAAGGCGTGGGTCCACTACTGCGAGCGCTGCGGCGAGCGGATGGAAGAGGTCCACTGCAAGATCGTCTGCAAAAAATGCGGCTTCAATCGCGATTGTAGCGATCCCTGATCCGCCCGCTCCGTTTCGCTAGATCACCGCGATCGCTTCGACCTCGATCATCCAGCCCGGCTGCGCGAGCGCCGTGACGCCGACGAGCGTCGAGGCCGGGAGCTTCTTGCCGAAGATCTCCTCGCGGATCGGGACGAGATCCGCGCGGTGGCGGACGTCGGTGAGATAGGTGTTGAGCTTGACGATGGACTGGGCCGTGCCGCCCGCCGCCTGGACCTGCTCCACGACCGAGCGGAACGCCTCGCGCGCCTGGGCCTTGAAGTCGCTGGGGTGCAGCACGCCGCCCTGGTGGTCGTAGGCGACCTGCCCCGAGACGAATACGAGCGTCTGCGCTCCGGTGACCCGGATCGCCTGGCTGTAGGCGGGCGGGTCGTACACGTTCTTCGCGGCGATCTTCTCGATCTTCGTCATGGCCATCTCCTCCTGGGTTAATGCGGAGCGCGGCCGGGTGCCACGCTCCTAGGCCTTCGCGGGGCGGTGCCGGGCGGCGCCGCCCGGCGCGGGCGACCAGTCTACCGGCGCGATGTCGTGCATATCGGACTCCAGCTGGAGTGTGTCGGCGATCTTGGTGTAGCTCGAGAACATCTGGGTCACGCCGAGCACCTCCATGACGCCGCGCTCGCCGACGCCGAGCCGCTTCATCTCCTCGAGGTGGAACGTCGTGCCGAACGGCGACCGCGTGGTGACCGAGACCGCAAACGCGAGCGCCTCCTTGAACCGGCGCGTGAGCCGGTTGTCGGAGAATGCCCGGTGCGTCGCCGCCCACACATCGGCGAGGTAACCCGGGTCGCCCCCGAGCCGCCGGAACACGGCCGGCACCGCGCGGTCGTAGAAGGCGCGGATCTCGGCGAAGACCTGCTCGGCCTCGGGGCCCGTCTCGGCGGGCGCGAGCGACTGGAGTGGCGAGTCCGCGACCACGTTGATGGCGTTGGTGATCCCGACGAGCAGCGCCGCCTCGTACCAGAGCGCGTCGTCCGTCATGCCCTGCAGCTTCCCGGCTGCAGTGTGGCCGTGCACTCAGTAGACGCAGGCGTTCACGCCGCTCACGACCGCGGCGACCATCTCCTTCTCGGCGCGGGTGAACTCACCGGGCGCCATCGCCCGCTTCATCGCCCGCCCGTGCGGACCCCCGAACTCCGGATCCCACGCCATCACGCGGCTCATCGCGGGGGGCCGCGTGAAATCGTAGCCGAACCACGCCCGCGACAGCTCGAACATCTTCTGCGCCGCCTCGGCGTACTCGGCGGCGTCGCGGAGCCTCACCGTCATCGGCATCGTCACCCTCCTAGGCGTGGACCAGCCAGCGACCGGGCCAGCCGTCCACGATGCAGTCGGCCCGCAGCGCGCCGGTCGTGACCAGCCGGCCCACCACGCGCGTCACCTCCTCGGCCCTGAGCCCGAAGAGGCGCGCCAGCACTCGTTCGTTGCTGAAGATCGCGCCGCGCGTGTAGCGCTCGATCAGCCGCTCCAGCGCGCGCTCGCGCGAGAGCCGCCGCCCCTCGGCGACCGCCCCGGGCAGCCACGCCTCGACGAGGTCCCAGCGATACGAGAACGTCGGCTCGTACCGCTCCTCGGTCTTCACCACCCAGAGCCCCTGCTGGAGCTCGGCCATCGCCCGCTCGAACTCGCGTGTCTTCGAGGGCTCGAGCATGAACGTGTTCGCCCGAAGCCCGCGCGTGTACTGCGGGTGCTCCCGGACCAGCGCGTCCATCAGGCGGCGCGCCGTGTGCGACATCCGCCCCGCCGCGTACTCCTCACGATAGTCGCGCGCCCGCTGCCGCCCGCGGATCAGACCGTAGAAGGCGGGAAACAGCTCGAGCGCCACCAGGAGCGGCCGGCCCTTGAGGAGCTTCCCGTAGTACACGCGCTTCTTCGACGGGAGCGTGTCCTTCAGCTCCCACGTGAGCCCGATGCCCGCGTCGTGGTGCGAGCGGCGCGGCCAGCGCGGGTTGGCGCCTCCCACCACCGCCTCCCAGAGGCACGCCACACCGTCGGGGAAGCGATAGAACGTCGAGCAGAACCCGACCTCCTCCACGAAGCCGAGCGCCGCGCGCTCGCTCCGGACGCGGCGCGACGGGAGGCGGCGGAACGCGCGGTCGCGCAGGCGCTCGAGCGCTGCGGCGGTCACGTGAGCTTGACGAGCACTTCGCCCACTGGTCCCTCCTTGCGGGCGGAGTGTACTCCAGAGCTAGGCTCGGCGGATGCGGTCTTCGGCGACCTCCACGCGCTTGACGCCCTTGAAGCTGAAGAGCAGCTCGACGAGGTACGCCGGGGGGTCGGCGGAGACCTGCCGGACGATCGTCCCGAGGGCCTCCTGCACGTTCTGGCTGAACCCGACGCCCTGGATCGTGAGCCCGCTCAGGTTCACCTTGACTCGCTGGTTCGGCTCAAGCACGTCCGAGCCTCCTCAGGAACACTTCGATCTCCTTCTTGGTCTGGAGATCGCCGGTTCGCTGAGCCACCTCCAGCCCCTGCCCGTACGCGGCCCGCGCCTCGTCGGGCCGGCCCGCCCTCTCGAGGGCGCGGCCGAGGCCGCGGTACGCGGCAGTGTAGTCCGGTTTGAGCCGGATCGCCTCCCGATACTCGGCGACCGCGTCCTCGGCGAGCCCGGCATCGAGATAGGCGCCTGCGAGGCCGAAGCGGACGACGGGATCGTCCGGCATCAGCTCGGCCACTTCCTTGAACTCGGCGATCCGGTCCCGCTCAGCCACGCCAGAGCCGCTGCCCGACCTCGCCTAGCGGGGCCGGTCGGAAATCTTGACGGCGAGCGCGCGGAGCCGGTCGAGCGTGGCGGGGCGCAGGAGCGCGGCGAGGGCGGCCGGGTCCTTGGCGGCACTCTCCAGCGTCTCGCGCATCTTGTTCGCGTCGCCGCCCGAGCTGCGCGTGAGGTCCTCGAAAATCAGGGCGGCGAGGTCGTAGAACTCCTGGGCGAGCTGGGGCGACCCCGTCATCGACAGGATCTGCTTGTCGATGGCCGAGGCCTGCGGGTTGCCGGCGACGGCCGGGGCGCGGAGGGCGGGGTCGCGGAGCATCCGGAGCGTCGCGGCGAGCGCTTCCTGGGCGGCGGGCTCCAGCGTCTGGGCATGGAGGGGCCCCGGGGCGAGCAGGACGAGGGCGAGCGCAACCAAGATTCGCATACGCCTATATTGACGCCCCTTCGCGGCCTGTTGTAAAGTGCGCGGCATGAAAAAGATGACCAAGAAGGCGACCGCGAGAAAGGCCGTCGCGAAGAAGCCGGTGGCGAAGAAACCGGCGGCAGGGGTGACGACGCCCGCGAGCTCCGCGTCGAAGGCGTCCTCACCGACGTACATGCCGGCGCCGATCCAGAGCACCGGCTGGGCGCCGTTCAGATACCCGCCGCAGTAGGCTGACCGGCTCCTCGTGCACGTCCTGCCCGGCCCGCCGGTCGGCGCCGCCATGGGCGTCGACTCGAGTCCCTTGACCGACGGGCCGGGTCGGGGAGGATCTCGGCTGCCACCGACACCGGAAAGGACGTAGATGCGGGGCTTGCAGCTCGCCGCCCCTCTCCTCGTCGCCGCGCTGGTCCTGGGCCATGCCCGAGCGGGCGCCGAGGTGCGCGTGTTCGTCACGAACGAGAAGTCGGACAACGTGACCGTGATCGACGCGGCGACCCGGAAGGTTATCCAGACGATTCCGGTCGGTAAGCGTCCGCGGGGCGTGGCGGTGAGTCCCGACGGACGGCGCGTTTACGTCACCAACAGCAACTCGGACACCCTCAGCGTCATCGACGCGAGGTCGCTGGCGGTGCTGAGCACGGTGCCGGCGGGGGTCGATCCCGAGGGGCTGACGCCCAACCGGGCCGGGACCGCGCTCTACGTCGTCAACGAGAACGAGCTGTCGGTCACCGTCCTGGACACCGACTCGCTGAAGATCACGAAGAAGATCGCCGTGGGGAAGGAGCCGGAGACGGCGGTGGCGTCACCGGACGGACGGTGGGTCGCCGTCTCCAACGAGACCTCCGACGACGTCCACCTGATCGAGACGGCGAGCGATACGGTCGTCAAGCAGATCCCCGTGCCGCGGAATCCGCGCGGCATGCGCTTCACGGCGGACTCGCGCTTTCTCTTCGTCGCGAGCGAGCAGGCGCACGTCGTGTCCGTGGTCGACATGGCGCAGCTGAGCGTCATCAAGTCGGTGCCGACCGGCGGGAGCCGCCCGGTCGACGTGGCCTTCACGCTGGACGGCTCCCGCGCGTACGTGTCTCACGGCCAGTCCGGGGACGTTCGCGTCCTCGACGCCGTATCGTTGCGGGTGCTCGCGGCGATCCCGGTGGGGCCTCGGACCTGGTGGACGGCGCTCACGCCAGATGGCAGGTTCCTCTGGGCGACGGTCGGGCGGCCCAACGAGGTCGCGGTGATCGACACGCAATCGAACACCGTGGTCGCGCGCGTGCCGTGCGGCACGCTCCCATGGGGCATTGCGATCGCGAACGTTCCCTGACGCCGCGAGGGCGCGGCTCAGATCAAGAGCCGAAGCCAGCGTTGCCGACGTCCGCCGCGCCCTGCCAGGATCCAGCCGTCGATTCCCCACACACGTCCCGCTCGGGCACCGAGACAGATCACCATCGCGGTCGTGAGCAGAACGTGGAAGCCCTGCTGCCCGAAGCTCATCCACTGGGTCGCGAGTCCGTAGTTCAGGCCGAGGAAGAGCCCGACGAGCGCGGCAAGGCCGGTCAGTAGTCCCAGCACGAGCCCGAGGCCGACCGCCGCCTCGGCGTACGCCTGAAGCGTCGCGAACACCCTGCTGTGCGGCACCGCGACCCCCTCCAGGAAGTCCTTGTACCAGACGACGGGGTTGCCTGCGGCGAACTCGGCCACCCGTTTGGGATGAAAGGCCAGGAACCGCTGCGAGACCGCCGGGTACGGAACGACGCCCCACAGGAATTCCACGCCGAGCTTCGTCCACACCGCCTTGAGGAACCACGCGCCGACGACGATGCGGAGCACGGCGATCCACGTCTGCGGAGCGATCATTTGAGCCCCCACGTGAAGACCCGCGTCGGCGTGACCTCGACGACCACGGAGTCCGACGCGTCGAGTTGAGCCTCGCGCGGGATGAGCCGCGCCCGCCCCTGGACCATGACGCCCTTGAGGTGCGCCTTCCGGCCGTCGTTGCCGGAGGCGAAGTAGATCTTGCCGCCTGCCAAAGCCTTGCAGACGGGCACGAGATGCGGCATCCGCCGCCCCCCGGCCGTCGCCACGCGGCAGACGCGCTCGCGCTCGATCAACCGGGCGGTCGCCTTCGTCATCCGCATCGCTCGCTATCCCCCCTGTCCCACGAACTTGAAAATCGCGTCGAGCACCGCCTGCGGCTGCTCCTCGGGGATGAAGTGGCCCGAGCCGCTTACAGGGTGGCCGGCCACGGTGGACGCGCACCGCGCCTTCCAGACGCCGACCATGTCGGCGGCCTGCGGGCTCCGCCCCTCCCCCCAGAGCACGAGCGTCGGCATCGCGATTTTCTTGTCACGGTCGGCCCGATCGTGCTCGAGGTCGAGCGTCGCCGCCGCGCGATAGTCCTCGAAGCCCGCGCGCATGGCGCCGGGCTGGCGGAAGCAGCGGAGGTATTCCTGCACCGCCTCCTCCTCGATCGCGGCTGGATTGTACGCCCAGGCCTTGTACATGTAGCGGAGGTAGACGTCCTCGCGCCCGGCCGTGAGGGCCTCGGGCAGATCGGGGACCTGGTGGAAGAACCAGTGCCAGCGGGCGCGCGCCCCCGCGCGGTCGAGGGACTCCAAGACGTCGTAGGTGGGCGCGATGTCGAGCAGCACGAGATGCGTGAGGAGGGTCGGGTGGTCGAGGGCGAAGCGGTGAGCGACGCGAGCGCCGCGGTCGTGCCCGACCAGGATGACCGGCGCCAGGGTGAGCGCCGTGATGACCTCGGCGATGTCGGCCGCCATCGTGCGCTTGTCGTAGCCCGTCGCGGGACGGTCGGAGTCGCCGTAGCCGCGCAGGTCGGGCGCCACGACGGTGAACCGCTCGGCGAGCGCCGGCATCACCTTGCGCCACATGTGTCCCGTCTGCGGATAGCCGTGGAGGAGCACCATCCCGCGCCCCGCGCCCATCCGCCGGTAGTGGATCCGCACGCGATCCTTGCCCTCCGCGACGCTTCGAATCATCGGTAGAGCTGTCCTTTCTGGAACCGCCTGTGACACTGGAACAGCGTGTACTCGACCGCGCGCGCCGTCACGCCGAGCCGCCGAGCGTGGCGCCTCAGCTCCCCGAGGTACTCGAGCCAGTCGCGGGTGGCGAAGCCGCGCCCCGCCGGCTTCCGGCCTACGGAGCCGAGCCCGAATAGGAGCTGCCAAGCGCGGACGTCGAGGACGCCGTAGCGCCGCGGGTCGATCAGCGTCAGGATCGCCGACGCCGTCGGCACGCTCACCCCGCGGAGGCGCGTGAGCAGCTCGAGCCGCCTCCGCTCGCTCCGCGCGGCGAGGACGGCGCGCGAGACGCGACGCACGGTCGCGGCGGGGTTCGCCGCGTAGCGGCGGAGGGCGCGCGGGCTCTTCCACCGGCACATGCGGAGGAACTCGCCGCGCGTGAACCAGCCGCGGCGCCTGACATCCGCGAGCTCGCCCACCAGCGCGGCCGTCGCCGGGTCCTCCTCCACCAGCTCCCGCTGGAGCAACGCCTCGACGCTGCGGTACGGCACGCGGCCGAGCGGCACCCGACCCCCCTCTCACGCCAGGGGCAGGCGCCCGAGGGCCCGTAGCACCCGCTGGGGCGTCATCGGCTGCTCGGTGAACATCGCGCCGAAGGGTACCAGAGCGTCGTTCACCGCGTTGAGGATTGCCGCGGGCGCGCCGTTGGTGAACGTCCACGCGTGTGGCACGCGCGGGAGTCTAGCACGGCTGGCACGGCGTTCATTGACACGGAGGAGGCCGCCACCTATATTTGCGCCACTCGATTCCCGAAGGGCATCGAACCGAGGGGGGACCGACGATGCGACATCGAACGCGTTGGCGTTCAGCGTGGGCGAACGTGGGAGCTCTGATCGGAACGCTACTGCTCTCGGGCAGCTGGACCGCCGCGGCCCAGGGCGCCGAGCCCATCAAGATCGGGTTCGGCATGGCGCTCACCGGCGGGCTCGCCGCGAACGGCAAGGCGGCGCTGATCGCGATGCAGCTCTGGGCCGAGGACGTCAACAAGAAGGGCGGGATCCTCGGTCGGCCGGTGGAGCTCGTCTACTACGACGACCAGACGAAAGGCGCGACGGTGCCGGGCATCTACACGAAGCTGCTCGATGTGGACAAGGTGAACTTCGTCGTGTCCGGCTACGGCACGAACCTCATCGCGCCCGCGATGCCCATCGTGATCGAGCGCAAGCTCGTCTTCCCTGGGCTCTTCGGGCTCGCGAACAACGAGAAATACAACTACGCGGGCTACTTCCAGATCATGCCGGCCGGACCCCGACCGGCCGTCGACTGGACGGCGACGTACTTCGAGGTGGCGGCCATACCCCCCGAACACCGTTGACTTCACGCCGATCGTCCGGGCCATCAAGGCCCTCGACCCCGATATCGTGGCCGTCTACTCCTATCCCCCGGATACCGCCGGGATGGTCCTCGCGGCACACGAGGTCGGGCTCCGGCCGAAGATGTTCGGCGGCGGGATGGTCGGGCTCCAGTTCGCGTCGCTCCTGACGAAGCTCGGCCCGAAGCTGAACGGCATCGTCAACTACGACTTCTGGGTCCCGGAGCCGACGCTCAGGTTCCCGGGGATCGAGGATTTCCTGCAGCGCTACCAGGCAAAGGCTTCGAGCGCCGGGGTCGACCCCCTCGGGCACTACCTGCCGCCCTGGGCCTATGCGTACCTTCAAGTCTTGGGGCAAGCGATCGAGGCCACGAAGAGCCTCGATCAGCAAATCGTGGCGGACTACATCCGCAAGGCGGAGTTCGACACGATCGTCGGCAAGGTAAGGTTCGGCTCGAACGGTGAGTGGCTGCAGTCCCGGGTGCTCCAGGTCCAGTTCCAGGGCATCGAGACGACCGACATCGAGCAGTTCAAACAGCCCGGCAAGCGCGTCGTCCTCTATCCGGAGAAGTTCAAGTCCGGCACGCTGATCTATCCGTACTCGAAGGCGAAGATCCAGTAGGCGCGTCTTGCCGGCTCGGCTGACCCGTGGTGAGCCTCGATCTCCTCGCAAACGCCGTCGTCGCCGGGATCCTCCTCGGCGGCTTCTACGCGGCGGTCAGCCTCGGCGTGTCCATCGCCTTCGGGCTGCTCGACGTCGTCAACATCGCGCATCCGGTCTTCGTCATCCTCGGATCCTACGCGGTGTACGTCACGAACACCGCGTTCGGCCTCGATCCCATCGTCGCGGGCATCGTCTTCACGCCCGTCTTCTACGGGATCGGCGTCGTCGTCTACCGCATCTACTACGTGAGCTTCGAGAAGAAGGGCCAGGAGTCGCTGCGCGGCCTCGTCTTCTTCTTCGGCGTGCTCTTCATCGTCGAGGTCGGGCTGACGCTGAAGTACGGTGTCGATTACCGGCTCGTCGAAGCGCAGTACATCGGCGAGAGCCTGCGGTTCGGGCCGGTCGGCATCGCGCTGCGCCTGCTCGTGCCGTGCGTCGTCGCCGTGCTGCTCACGCTCGTGCTCTACCTGTACCTGGCGAAGACCTTCGTGGGGCGCGCGATCAAGGCCGTGTCGCAGGACAGCCTCGCGCTCCGGCTGATGGGCGCCGATCCCGTGAAGGTCAAGGACGTCGCGTTCGGAATCGCGATCGCCACGGCGAGTCTCGCGGGCGCCCTGCTCATCATGATCGGACCCGTCGAGCCCTCGATGAACCGCGAGTACATCGGGCGCGTGTTCGCCGTCGCCGTCCTAGGCGGAATGGGCAGCATCGGCGGGACCTTCCTGGCGGCCGTGATCATCGGCGTCGCCGAGAGCCTGACGTCCACGTTCTTCGGCCCGTCGTGGGCGGTCGCCGTCTCGTTCGGCGTGCTGCTGCTCGCGCTGGCCGTCCGGCCGGCGGGGCTGTTCGGGAGCTAGCCGGTGCGCGGGAGGACGTTCGGCGTCGTCGTGATCGGCATGGTCCTCGCGGGGGTCCTCTTCACGCGTCTCGGCGCGAACCAGTACTACTACTTCGCCGCCTACGTGATCCTCCAGTACGTCGTGCTCGCGACGGCGTGGAACATCCTCGGCGGCTACACCGGGTACGTGAACTTCGGCACCGCCGCCTTCTTCGCGCTGGGCGCCTACACGTCCGTCGTGCTCATCAAGGGCTTCGCGGCGCCCCTCCCCGTCCTCCTGGCGGCGGGCGCGGCCGTCGCCGGGCTGCTGGGCCTCGGGATCGGCTACCTCACGCTCAGGCTGCGCGGCGTCTTCTTCTCCATCGCGACGCTCGCCCTGGCGGTCGTGCTCCAGACCATGGTGATCAACTGGGACTACGTCGGCGGCGCGCGTGGGATCTCCGTCGTGCGCCCGGGCCGCCTCCCATTCTTCGGGAGCTACGTCGAGTTCCTCTTCGCGGTGATGTTGCTCCTCGCCATCTTCGCGATCGCCGTCGCCTGGTGGATCGAGACGTCCCGGATCGGCCGCGGGCTCGCCGCCATCCGCGACAACGAGGAGGCGGCCGAGTGCATGGGCGTGCCGACGCTCCGGCTGAAGCTCATCGCCACGACGGTGAGCGGCAGCCTGATGGGCGTCGCGGGCGCGCCGTTCCCCTACTACGTGACGTTCGTCGAGCCGTCGTCCGCCTTCAACCTCGACTACGCCGTGAACAGCCTCGCGATGCCGATGATCGGCGGCACGACGACATGGGTCGGGCCCGTCATCGGGGCGATCCTCCTCGGGACGACGCAGCAGGTCGCCACCGTGACGATCTCCTCCGCGCTGAATCTGCTGATCGTCGGCATCATCCTCGTCGCGTTCGTGATCCTCGCTCCCGATGGGATCCTCGGTCTCGTCCAGCGGCTCAAGGGCGGCGCGCGCGCATGACGGCCGACGGCTTCCTCGAGGTCGAGAACGTCACGAAGCGCTTCGGCGGCTTTCAGGCGCTCTCGTCAGTCAGCCTCCACGTGAGGCAGGGTGAGCGTTTCGGGCTCATCGGTCCCAACGGCTCGGGGAAGACCACGCTCATCAACTGCATCTCGGGGACGCTGAGGAACGACGCGGGAAGGATCGTCTTCGAGGGACACGACCTCACCGCCGTCCCGGCCCATCGCCGGACGCGGCTCGGCATCGCCCGGAGCTTCCAGATCCCGAAGCCGTTCGCGAGCATGACGGTGCGCGACAATCTGACGATTCCCCTCGAGTACGCCGCGCGCGCTCATGGCGTGGACGCGACGGAGCAGGCACGCGCGATCCTCCGCCTCATGGGGCTGGAGGCGAAGGCGCACGCCGCCGCCGCCACGCTGACCCAGATCGAGATGCGCAAGCTCGAGCTCGGTCGCGCGATGGCGGCGAAACCGAAGCTGCTCGTCGCCGACGAGGCGATGGCCGGGCTGTCGAGCGCGGAGGTCGACGACATCCTGGACATCCTCTTCCAGCTCAACGCGCGGGGCATCACGATCATCATGATCGAGCACATCATGCGTGCCGTCATGCGCTTCTGCGAGCGCATCGCCGTGCTCGACGCCGGCGAGAAGATCGCCGAGGGCGGGCCCGAGGCGATTCTCGCGAACGCAGCGGTCGAGCGGGCGTACCTTGGGCAATAGGCTCGTCGTCCGCGACGTCCAGGCCGGCTACGGCGCCGTCCGCGTGCTTCACGGCGTTTCCATCGAGGTGAACGACGCCGAGACCGTCGTGCTGCTCGGAACGAACGGGAACGGCAAGAGCACGCTCATCAAGTGCGTCCTGGGCATCGTGCGGCCGGACGCCGGCGAGATCTTCCTGGAGGTGGACGGCCAGCGCATCGACCTCGTGGGCAAGCCACCCGAGGAGATCGTCAACCTGGGCGTGACGCTCGTGCCCGAGGGGCGGCGGCTCTTCCCGAAGCTCACGGTCGAGGAAAACCTGTTGCTCGGAGCGTACCGGCCGGGCGCCCGCCGGCACATCGACCGCAACCTCGCGTTCTGCTTCGAGACGTTCCCGATCCTCCGCAGCCGGCGGAAGCAGCGCGCGGGCAGCATGAGCGGCGGCGAGCAGCAGATGCTCGCGATCGGCCGCGCCTTGATGGCGGCGCCCGCCATCCTGCTCGTGGACGAGCCGTCCGTCGGCCTGGCACCGGTGCTCGTCAGCCGCGTCATCGGCAAAATCAAGGAGCTGAAGGACCGTTACCAGCTCACGGTGCTCATGGCGGAGCAGAACTTCAACCAGGCCACAAAGATCGCCGATCGCGGCTACATCATCGTCCACGGACGCATCGAGTTCGAGGGGCACAGCACCAGAGAACTCAGCGAGAACGAACTCGTCAAAAAATACTATCTGGGGGTGTAAGCCTCCGGCTAGCGGTAGGTCTCCGCCGCGTCGAGAGGCTGGAAGCCGAGGACCTGGCGCGCGTGGTCGAGGTCGCGGTAGCCCCACGTGTTGTTCGAGACGGCGAAGAAGACGTCGAAGCGGAGCGTGTCGGGCGCCGCGAGGCATAGCTCGATCATCCGCACGATATCGCGCTGGCTGCACCAGACCGAGAAGTCGCGCGGCGAGCGCGGCCGGTCCTCCGCGGTGACGTGACCGATGCGCACGCAGATCACCGAGAGCCCGTGGGCGTCGGCGTAGTGACGGGCGAGGGCCTCGCCCCACACCTTGCTCACGCCGTAGAGGCCGGCCGGGCGCACCGGCGTCTCGTGGGTGAGCGGCGTCCACGCCGGCGCCGCGTCGTAGCGGCCCTCGGCAAGCGCGCGGTACGGCATGTCGCGCTCGTAGCCGCTCACCGTCGCGCCGCTCGACGCGTACACCACACGCCGAACGCCGGCGCGGCGCGACGCCTCGAGGACGTTGTAGGTGCCGACGACGTTGGCGCGCAGGATCTCGTCGAACGGCGCGCTCATGCCGACGCTCGCCGCCAGATGCACGACGGCGTCCACGCCCTTGAACGCCGGCTGGATCGCCTCGAGGTCGGCGACGTCGGCCTGGTGGCAGGGGACGCCCTCGACGGGGCGCCGGTTCAGCGCGCGGAGCTCGTACCGGGCGGCGAGATGACTGCGGAGCGCGCCGCCGATGAGTCCGCTCATCCCCGTCACGAGCACCGTCGAGCGGGCCATCGGCAGTCGGCGCTACACGATTGCGGCGTGGACCGAGGACGGTGAAGCGGACTCGAGCGGGAACCGCATGTCAGGTCAGGAGCTCGCGGTTCAGGCCGAAGTCCTCGGGCACCGGCGGACCCCAACGGTAGAGCGCGTCCGCCTCGGGGAAGTCGCGCGGCTCCCACGCGCACTGCTCGGGAATGTAGTCGAGGTCGTGGAAGTACTCCGCGAAGCTCCCCCAGGGGTCGCGGATGTAATAGAAGAAGTTCGAGCCGATCACGTGACGGCCGAGTCCCCATCCCGGTTGGCAGCCCGCCTCCTGCATCTTCGCGGCGCCCATCGCGATCTCGTCCACGTTGCCGACCTCGAACGACCCGTGATGGAAGCCAGGTCCCTTCGACACGAGGAACGCGAGGTTGTGGTGGTCCGTGGTGCAGCGCAGGAAGACGATCACCTGGCGCGACCGGTCGGTGAGCTTCATCCCGAGCACGCGCGTGTAGAAGTCGAGCTGGCGGTCGAGCCCACCGGTGAAGAGGAGCACGTGCCCGAGCCTGCGGGGCTTCGCCCCGAAGCCTGCGTCGGGACAGCCGCGTCGGATCTCGCGCGCGATGCGGCCGGGGCTGTTGAGCGCGAGCGGCGGGTCAGGGGGCGGCACGACGCGCGCCTCGTCGCGGATGTTGACGAGATTGGAGTCGGGGTCCCGGACCCAGAAGCCGCCCTCCGGCGCGCCACGCGGCGGGTCGACCTCGCGGATGCCCGCGCGTCGCACGGCCTCGCGCGTCGCCGCGTACTCGTCCCCCGGCGCACCGAACGCTAGGTGGTGCAGGCGCTTCTTCGGCCCGCCGTAGAGCAGGACCGACTCACGCTGGAGTGGAGCCGGCCTGAGACGCACCGTGGCGTCCCGGCTCGGCGCGTTGAGCAGCCCGAAATTCGAGTAGAACTTCTCGCCGGCGCCCTGGTCGGGCACCTCGAGCGCGTAGTGGAGCAGCGCCTTGACCGCCATGTCGCCTACCTCCTGGCCCGGTCGTAATACGACAGATCATAATACCGCGCGGGGTCGGTCAGCTCCTTCGGCGGACGGCCGTACTGGCTCCTGAGCGCGAGCACCGTGCGGATTCCCTCCACATCGAGCGCGGCGTCGGGCTCGAAGCCGCGGCCCAGGAGAACGTCGTAGGTCCTCGCGGCCAGCTCCGCCGTCATGCCGCGGACGTTCTTCTGCAGCAGCGCCAGCGCCTCGGGCGCGTTCGCGCGGTCGTAGAGCCACGCGAGGCCCGCCCGGTAGGCGCGGATGTAGCCGACGAGCTGCCGCTGGTGGGTCTGCGCCCACGAGCGGCGCGCCGCGCCGACGAGCCCCTGGTAGCGGCCGAGGACGTCGACCGCGTTCCCGAGACGACGGAGGCCGGCGGACTCGGCGAGGATCTCGAACGGCGTGATCAGCAGCGTGCCCGAGTGCTTCTTCTCCTTCAGCGCCTCGAAGCGCTGCAGCACGCCTCCCGCGCGCACCAGCGTGTAGTCGCCCTCCCGGAGCCCGCCCCGCTCCAGCATCTTGCGAAGGACGAAGGCGTAGCCGGTCGTGAGCGCGTCCACCGACAGCGCCTTGCCCCGGAGCTCGGCGTAGCCCGTGATCTCGGGCTGGACGACGAGGCGCAGGAACCCGTTGTCACCCCCCATGAAGGCGAAGAGGTCCGGCGTGCCCGACACGGGCGCCTCGCCCTGCCCTTCCTGGTAGGCGATGACGTTGTCGATGGCCGTCATGCCGATGTCGAACTTTCCCTCGATCAGGTTGGTGAGCTGGAACACCGACGAGGGCGTGGGTGTGAGCTCCACCTCGAGCCCGTCGCGTGCGAAGAACCCTCTCTCCTGGGCCGCCCAGATCGGCCAGTTGAACCCTCCCGGGAACACGATCACCTGGAGGGTCTCCAGCGCGGCGCCCGGCAGGGGAACACCGAGGAGGGCGAGGGCGAGAAGCAGAGTCGTCGACGTTCTCATTGCGCGGACTTTACCACGGCGGACTTTACCACGATTGACACCCGGGGGAACCCGCTCCTATGATCAGCGCCACATCCGCGAGGAGGACGCCATGGCCATCAGGGTGCTCGAACTCCACCATCACGGAATCCGCGTCGGCGCGACGCAGGAGGACGCGGACAAGGCGATGAGGTTCTACAACGAGGTGCTCGGCCTCTCGCACGATCCGGGGCGCCCGTACATACCGACGATCCCGGGCTACTGGGTGGACGTCGGCGGCCGAGCGCAGATCCATCTGATGGGCGTCAACGGCCAGTCGAAGTTCGCGCAGGGGCCGGGCAAGGATCCGTCGTCGCCGCACGTTGCGCTCGCGGTGGACGACATCCAGGAGGCGCGCCGCGAGCTCGACCGGCTCGGCGTCTCGTACTGGGTGTCGGAGGGCGTCGTGGGGCCCCGGTCGCAGCAGATCTTCATGCACGACCCGGCGGGCAACATGATCGAGCTGCACGGGGCCGGCACCTGCCGGTGCAAGGGCTCCGACCGCGCCGACGTCAGCGGCATGCGCTGACGATGACGCCCAGCGTCGAGCAACGGCGCGTCGTCGAGCGCGTCCAGCGGCTCACGCGAGAGCGCCTCGCGCCGCGCGCCGCCGACTACGACCTGGCCGGGCAGAACCCGGTCGAGAGCTGGCGCGATCTCTGGGCCGAGGGGTACCTCGCCGCCGCGATCCCCCGCGCGCACGGCGGGCTCGGCCTCGACATGCCCACCTACGTCGCGGTCATTCGCACGATCGCGCAGGGCTGCGCGAACACCGCGATGACGCTGCACATGCACTCGACCGTCATGCGCTTCATCGATGTGCTCGGGACCGAGGCGCAGAAGCGGCGCTACTTCCCCGAGGTCGTCCGCTTCGGCAAGCTCTTCGGGAGCTGGGGCAGCGAACCCGCGGTGAGCCTCTCGCGCACGTTCCTCATGGAAACCGCGATCCGCCGCGACGGTGACGACTGGGTGATCGAGGGCGTCAAGCACTTCTGCACGATGGCGCTCGGCGCCTCCTACTATATGGTCTGGTGCGCGCTCGACGGCGAGGCGGACATGGGCAAGGCGCTCCTCCAGGCGCTCGTGCCGGCGGAGACGGCAGGTATCGCCACCGACGCGAAATGGAACACGCTCGGCATGCGCGCCACGTTCAGCCCGTCCGTCACGTTCAAGGGCGTGCGCATCGGCGGCGACGCGACCCTCGGCCGGCCCGGGTCGGCGATGCAGGTCGGCGTGGTGGAGAGCTTCGGGCTCGGCTATGCCGCGATCTACGTGGGCGTCGCCGAGGCGGCGCTCGCCTTCGCGATCGACTACGCGCGCCAGCGCGTCGTCAGGCCTGACAATATCGCTGTCGCTCAGGACCCGACGGTGCAGCGCCACATCGGCGAGCTCACCGCACAGCTCCACGCCGCGCGGCTCGTCCTCGAGGAGGCAGCGGCGAGCTGGGCGGACGCCGACATGGTCGAGCGCGCCCTCTTGGCCAACCGGGCGAAGTACCTTGCGACGGAGGCGGGCCTCAGCGTGACGTCGAAGGTCATCCAGGTCGTCGGCGGGCGCGGCGTCTACAAGGACTACCCCGCCGAGCGCGCCCTTCGTGACGTGCGGACCGCGACGCTGATGCCGCCGACGGTAGACCGGATGCTCGAGGCGATCGGCAAGAGCGCCCTCGGCATCCAGGAGGGGATGTTCCGCTTCGGCTCGGGCCCCCAGGGGGCCTGAGCGCCCTCGCGCCCCGCAGGCCCCTGGCCTCGCGGCTACGCGCGGATCACACCCCCGCAGTTCTTCGCCTCGCAGCGGCAGCGGAACTTCAAGAGAGGCCGGTAGCGCCGGTCGTCCGGGTCGGCGACGGTCCGGTAGTCGCACGTGACCTCCTCGCCCTTCCGGATGGGGCGCAGGGCAATCGCCGTCAGCGCCGACGCGCCGTTGAGATCGCCGGCGTTAGGCGCGCACGAATGATTCATGTAGAAACCCATCGCAACCTTCCGGCCACGCGGCGGGACCAGGTAGAAGCCGTGCTCGATGTGGAAGCACAGGCGCTGGAGCCGCCGCGGAAGCTCCTTCACCTCCCGGTACGAGAGCACGACGCCGCCCGAGATCGTCAGGATCTCGCCCTTCCGGACCGCTCGCGTCGCGAAGACGCCCACCTCGCGCGGGCCGATCGCGCGGAGCTCGAGCTTGGGGCTCTGGTACGATCCGCTCACGAAGGGCACGGGTCCTCCCGGAGGCTAGGCGCGCGCCGCCGTCTCGTCGGCCACCGCGGGACTCAAGGTAAGACAACGCGGCGCCCAATTCAATCGCGCGCGCTAGCCGCGACCCGTCCCCGGCGCGGCGAGCCACGCCTCGACGCGAGCCCGGAGCGCCTGCCGCTCATCGGCACCGATCCCGTCGGGGTCGAAGCGGTAACGGTAGTGGAGTCGCGCGATCTGGCGCAGCGTGTCCGTTGCCACGGGCGCGTGCCCTTCCTCGAGACGACTGATCCAGGTCGAGACGGGCTCGGTGGAGCGCCGGCCGAGACCCGCCACCGCGAGCCTGTCGGCGATCAGGTAGAACTCCGAGTCAGCGCCCGGGTGGAGCGCCGCTGGCTCGCCGCGCGCCGCCTCGGTCCTCGCGCGCCCGATCCGCCGCCGCCCGTAGAGGCGCCACGCGAGCACGAGCACGAGCGGCACGAGCAGCCACACGAGGTACCGGCCGACGCCGTCCCAGCCCTCGCCGTAGCGCCATCTCGAGAAGAGGAAGACCACCCACGACAAGAAATCACTCACGGGCTCGAACGCCGACGCCACGCCCGCCGCTTCCGCGTCCACCCACTCGGGCGGCGTCGTGTCGAGATCGCGCCACGCGCCCTCGACCCACGCGAGCGCCCACGAGTGGGCGTGCCGCGCGCGGACGACGTAGCGCCGCTCCAAGGGGCTCCACTCCTGCACCGAGTAGCCGGTCGCGTAGCGCGCCGGCACGCCCGCCGCGCGGAGCAGCAGGACGGTGGCGGTCGCGAAGTACTCGCAGTGACCCGAGCGCTTGCGGACGAGGAAGTCCTCGAGCGGTGCCCCGCCGACGGGCTGGTCGGCGTAGGTCGAGTAGTGGAAGTTGGTCCGGAAGAAGGCGGCGACTGCCTCGAGCCGCGCCGCTGGCGGCTTGGACGCCAGCTCGAGTTCGTCCGCGATCTGCGCCACCGCGACCGATTCCGCGGCGGCGACGCCCACGTCGAAGTCCGTCGGCGGCGCGTCGAGCAGCGCGCCGGGCCCGACGCGGACCCGATAGGTGACGAGCCCGAGCCCCTCGTCCACCTTCACCGCGCCGAGCCGGTTACTCGAGAGCCGGACGACCGCGAGCCCGTCGATCTCCATCGCGCGCGCGGGGAGGGGCAGCACGCCCCGGCCGCGGTTGAGATACGCCGAGACGCCGACACTCGTCTCCGGAGCGGGCCCGGGCGCAAGCTTCCACGTTTCGCCACCGGCTTCGGGCTGGACGGGCGTGAACCCGGCCCCCAGCGCGAACCACGCGGGCGACTTGTAGACGTTGTAGCTCGCCTCGCGCAGCAGGATCGGCGCACCCTGGCCCGCCGCCGGCTCCACGCGCAGGAGGATCCGGTCGGACAGCTTGAGCCGCCCGAGATGGCCGATCGCCGTGGTCGAGCGAAAGGGATCGGTGTCCCGGCGGACGAGGCCCGAGATGTACTCGAAGGCGACTTCCTCGAGCTTCTGCTGGACGCGGTGGAGGGCGAGGTGTCCGGCGTACCCCGCGACGACGGCCACGGCGAGCGACGTGCCCCACCAGAGGGAGGAGAAGCGGCGCGAGCGACGAGACCAGAGCGCCCACGCGGCGAGCAGGCAGAGGCTCGCGTAGTATGCGGGAGTCCTCACGTTGGCGGCGCTCGCCGAGAGGATGCAGAGCGCCGCGTAGGGATACGCGAGGTCGAGCGCGCCGGACGAGGCCCCCGGTTCGTCCGCGGCCTTCTTCCGGAGCGTCCAGAAGAACACGCTCAGGTCCACCGTTCCCGCCGTGCTGTATGCCTGGCATGCGACGAGGGGCGCCGCCAGCAGCGGCAGCCACTGGAAAAGGACGGTGATTGCCCGGGGCCCGTCGACGACGCGCATCCCGCCGACCGCAGTGAAGAGGTAAATGGCGCTCCCGGCGAACAGGATCGCGCACAGATCGGAGACGCGGTTGAAGTCCCGGCGCGAGAAGTCGACACGCCAGGGGACGGCGCGCGCGCCCTCGAGGATGGCAGCCACCGCGATCGCGGGCAGGAGGAGCCCCGTCGCCCAGCCCCAGAACAACACGGCCGCGCCGAGCAGGAGCGGCGGTGTACTCACAGGTGGGCGAGCCCCTCGGCGATCCTACCGACCTCCAGGCGGTGGACCTCGTGACCGGCACCGGCCTCGAGCGCAGCCGGCTCGCTGACGACGAAGGCGCGCGTGGGCACGCCGAGGGCGCGCAGGTGCCGGACAAAGTCCCGGCGCGGCTGGTCCCAGGCGAGCAGGACGGCGACGCAGCCCGAGAGCGACGCGTAGCGCTCGAGGACGGCATGGTGGAGCGTGCGGAACGGCTTGTCGAGGCAGGGGCCCACGCCCGCAAGGACCTCGAGCAGGCGGTCCGTGTGGCCGAGGCCCCGCCCCGCGGTGAAGGAGTACGTCTCGGGCCCGACGAACAAGAGGTCGAGCAACGAGTCCTGGGTCTGGATCGAGCAAGCGACCGACGCCGCGACGGAGACCGCCTCCTCGAAGACGTGGCTCTCTGGACGCCCCGCAAACGTGTCGAGGACCAGCGCGTGGCGCACGAAGAACTCGCCCTGGTACTCCCTCACCACCGGCCGGCCGACCCGCGCCACGCTCCTCCAGTGGATGCGGCGCAGCGGGTCGCCGGGGCGGTAGTCGCGCAGGGACGCGAATTCCTCCGAATCTCCGACGGACGAGATGAGAGCGATGCCGCCACGCTGGTACTTCCGCGCCCCCGGCAGTGCCAGGTCCGGCATCGCGTAGCGCTTCGGCAGCACCACGAGCGAGCCGGGGAGCGGGACCCGAACGAGCCCGTTGACGAGGCCGAGCGGATCGGGCCGCGCGATCGTGACGGCGGTGAACGCGAGGCGGCCCCGGCGCAGCGGCAGGAGCTCGATAACCACCTCGCCCGCGTCGCCCGGCCGGAGCGCGGGCAGCGGTCGCGGCGCGATCGCGGCGCCGCGCTTCCGCGCGACGAGCCAAGCCCAGCGGGGGTAGCCGACCGTCCGGTCAAACCAGTTCCGGCGCTCCTCACCGGGCTCGCGCGCGTGGAGGAACTCGTCGACCGCCGGGCGCGGGTCGGCGAGATCCTCGAGCAACACCAGACCGCGCTGGGGTCGCGCGGTGCCGTTCCGGATCACGACGGGGTACGCGGCGGGCTCGCCGGCCGTCACGAAGCGCGGAAGGACGCGCCGGACGTCCAGGCGCACCCGGAAGCCACCGCTCCACGCCGTGCTGACGCTGAGGAGCGCGGCGAGGAGCGTGAAGACCTGATAGCCCACGGTGCGATTTGTGTCGAACCCGATCACCGCGGCGGCGACGAGGGCGGCCAGGGCGAACTTGCCGGCCGGCGTGAGCTGCCGGCCGAGCCGGTACTGGAACGTCGAGGTGGACCGGAAGAGCCGGTAGGCGACCCGCCTCACGAAGGCACGGGAACCTTCTTCACGACTTCCTCGACGATCCCCCGCGCGGTGACACCCGAGAAGCGCGCTTGCGGGTCGATCACCAGCCGGTGCGCGAGGACGGGCACGGCGAGCTCCTGGACGTGCTCGGGCACGACGAAGGCGCCGCCGTCCAGGAGCGCCAGCGCCTGGGCCGCCTTCACCAGCGCGAGCGAGGCGCGAGGGCTCGCGCCGAGCTGCACCCCGGGGACCGTGCGCGTCTCTCGCACGAGGTCCACGGCGTAGCGCTTCAGCTCGTCGCTTACGCGCACCTCCTTGACGCTCCGCCGGAGCTGGAGCACGTCATCCGTCGACACGCAGGGCGTGACGTCGTCGAGCGGGTGGCGCTGCGCCTGGGCCGAGAGCATCGCCACCTCCTCCTCGGGAGCGACGTAGCCGAGCGCGAACTGCATCGCGAACCGGTCCATCTGCGCCTCGGGCAAGGGGTACGTGCCGCGGAACTCGACCGGGTTCTGGGTGGCGATGGTGAAGAAGAGCTCCCCGAGCCTGAGCGTCCGCCCCTCGATCGACACCTGGCCCTCGGCCATCGCCTCGAGGAGCGCCGACTGGGTCCGCGGCGAGGCACGATTGATCTCGTCCGCCAACAGGATGTCCGTGAAGATCGCGCCCTCGTGGAAATGGAAAGCGCGATCGCGCTGGTCGAACACGGACACGCCCAGGATATCCGACGGCAGGAGGTCCGGTGTGAACTGGATGCGCTTGAACGCGGCGCCGATCGACCGCGCGAGCGCCTTGGCGAGCGTCGTCTTGCCGGTGCCGGGGTAGTCCTCGAGCAGCACGTGGCCGCCGCTCGCGAACGCCGCGAGCAGCTTACGAATCGCCACCGCCTGCCCCTTCATCACGGTGTCGATGCTGTGGGTGAGCCTCTGGAAGGTCTCCTGAGAAGGCACGATACGTCCATTGTAAATCGACGGGGCCCTCCCGCCGTAATATGGCCGGCGCGGGAGGTCTCAGCCCTTGACGGCGCCGGCCGTGAGGCCGGACACGTAGTAGTCGAGGAAGAACACGTAGATGACGACGATGGGGAGGCTCGCCAGGATCGCGCCGGCCATCAGCGAGCCCCAGTAATAGATGTCGCCGCGGATGAGGTCGGCGGTCACCCCGACGACCGCGGTCTTGTTGGCGCTCTGCGAGATGAACGTCAGCGCGTACGTGAACTCGTTCCAGGTGAGGGTGAAGCCGAAGAGCGCGGCGCACACGACGCCGGGAACGGCCATGGGCAGGACCACGCGGATGAGCGTCTGCATCCTGGAGGCGCCGTCCACGAGAGCGCACTCCTCGACCTCCTTGGGGATCGTCCGGAAGTACCCCATGAGCAGCCACGTGGAGAAGGGCACCAGGAAGGTCGGGTAGGTGACGATCAGCGCCCAGATCGTGTCCGAGATCCCTAGCCACACCACCACCTGGGAGAGCGGGAGGAACAGGAGCGTGGGGGGGACGAGGTACGTGATGAACACGGCGGTGCCGAAGGCATTCACACCCCGAAAGCGCAGCCGGGCCAGGCTGTAGCCGGCGAGGATCGAGACGACCAGGGAGACCGAAGTCGAGACCACGCTGATGATGAAGCTGTTCTTCATCCAGGTCAGGAACTCGGTCTTGGCGAGGAGGTAACGGTAATGGTCGGTGATCACGCCGGTCTGAATCAGGAAGGGGACCGCCTTGAGGTCGTAGAGCTCGGCGTCGTTCTTCAGCGAGGTGATCACCATATAGTAGAAGGGGAACAGCGCGAAGCAGATGAACGGGATCACGTTCGCGTATCCGAACGCCGCCGACCGGATCCTCGCCCCCCGCGATCGGACCCCGACGTCCACCTCATTCCTTCCGGATGTAGCGGAGCTGGAGGAACACGATGGCGGCCAGCATCGGGAAGAGGAAGAGCGAGATGGCCGCGCCCTGACCGAGGTTGCCTCCGTCGAGGCCGACCTGGTAGGCGAGCGTAGCGAAGAGGTGAAGCGCCCCCAGGAGCCGGCGCCGTCGACCGCGGCCGCCTCGTAGTACTCGCGAGGGATGGAGACGAGGCCCGCGAGCACGATGATGGCGAAGAACGGCAGCCCCCGCCAGACGTTGACGGCAATCACCGCGGTCATCGCGTAGTTGGGCATGCCCAGCCAGTTGGGCCCGGGCGGGCTCATGATCCCAAGGCGGATCGCCGTCCAGTTCACGACGCTGTAGAGCGAGTCGAACATCCACACCCACGCCAGCGTCGACAGCGCAGTCGGGATCACCCACGGTAGCAGCACGGCCCCGCGGATCAGCCGCTTGAATCTGAAGCTCCGGAACAGGAGCATGGCGAGCCAGATACCGAGCACCGTCTTGAAGGCGACCGCGATCGACGTGAAGACGAACGAATTGTAGACGGTGCGCTGGAAGATCTCGTTACCGAGAATGTCCCGGAAGTTCTGCAGCCCGGTGAACTTCCCGGGCGAGCCGACCCAGTAATCGGACAGGCTGAAGTAGATGGCCATCGCAAACGGATAGGCCACGAGACAGAC
>QHTD01000229.1 GCA_003220675.1 Candidatus Rokuibacteriota bacterium
GACCTGGCCGATCTCCCCCCACGGCCGCTCCACGCTGATGTGGGGCGCGAGCTTCCCCTCCGCGACCAGATCGGCGAGCCGGCGGAGGCCCACCGACGCCGGCTCGATCCCGAGCTCCGTGAAAAGGTAGAAGCCGTACAGCGTCGTGCGCCCGTTGACGAAGAACTGCCGCGCATCGAACGTGACCTCGGCGGCGGCGGAGACACCGAGCGTGACGCACACGGCGCCACGCTCGAGGGCGGCCAGTGCGGTGCCGAGGGTCCGTCCGCCCACGGACTCGATGACGAGGTTGTGCTTGGGCGAGGGCGGAATCTCGTCGCCCACCACGACCTCGTGGGCACCGAGCTGGCGCAGCGCCGGCCCCTGGTCGGCGCGTCGGGCGCTCGCCGTCACGTGCGCGCCGGCGAGCCGCGCGAGCTGCACGGCAAAGTCGCCGACACCGCCGGAGGCGCCCGTTACGAGCACGCGACGACCGAGGAGCAGCCCTCCCTTCGCGAGGGCGTGGAGCGCGGTAAGCCCGGCCACGGGGAAGGTCGCGGCCTGAGAGAACGTCACCTTGTCGGGCAGCTCGGCGAGGGCGTGCGTCGGCACCGCGACCCGCTTCGCCCACGCCCCTTCGGGCAAGAGCCCGACGACTCGCGCCCCGACGCGGGGGCCCGAGCCGTCCGCGGCGGCGCGCTCGACCTCACCGGCCAGGTCCCAGCCCGGCCGCCAGCCGGCCGCGGCCATGGCCGAGCGCCTCACCTCGCCGCGGTTGAGCGAGACCGCCCGAACGCGCACGACCGCCTCACCGCGGTCGGGGACAGGGTCGGCCACGGGGCGGATGACGAGCCGGCCCGGCGCTTCAGGATCGACGACGACGGCACGATTATCGCTCACGGGTCACCTCCGTCGAGAGGGTGTGTGACGATCAGGCTGCATCAGGCGGCGGCACGACGACGTCCTCGTACCGGTGCCGCTTGGTGATCAAGCGCGAATGCCCGAAGACGTCGAGGGTCACCTCGAAGGCCGGGCGCGTGATCTCGACGTGCGGCGTCCAGCAGCCCAGCCTCTGGTAGTAGGCGATCGTCGAGGCGAGCACGGCCCGGTCGATCTCGGGAAAGAACGAGGCCTCCGCCTCGGCGACCTTGGCCGCTGGCGTGTCGATGAGCCAGGCGCGCGCCTTGCGGTACGCACCCATGAAGCGCTTGGCCGTGTCCGTCCCGAGCCATTCGCGCGTCGCGGCGAGGCTCGAGAATGCGCACGGGCCGATCGCCTCGCCGACGGAGGCGACGACGTGGCCGACGCCGTCGTGCTCGAGCTGCTGCGGGGCCGGCCCCTGCTGGTGGATGTAGTCGCCGTCGCCCTTTCGGAAGGCTCGATCCATCTGCCCGCTCGGAATGTCCACGGCGTGGATGGCCGAGTAGTCCAGGCCCCGCCGATGACACGCATATTTGAACATCGCGAGCGGCTGGCCGCCGTGGTCGACGAGGACCTGCCTGCCCTTGAGCTTGTCCCAGGTGAAAGCCGGGTCGGGCGCGCGGGCGGTGAGGAAAAAGCCGTCCTTCTCGTTGATCTGGGCGAAATGGACGGCGGGCGGCCGCTGGCCCTTCTCCAGTGGACCGAAGCCCTGCGAGGGCGCCGACTGGGCGACGTGCGCCGTCCCGCTCACGAGCGCCTCGATCGCCGACTTGCCGGGCGGAGCGACCGAGTGCTTCGGCTGGAACCCCGCCTCCCTCAGGAAGCCACCCGCGAGCGTGGCGATCAGCGGCGAATAGAAGGCGGAAAAGCGCGTGAACTGGATACTGATTTCGTTGCTCACCGAGACCTCCTCACGCTTTCTCGAAGTCGATCCGCTCGTACACGGGCAAGTTCTGGAGGTAGCGGCGCAGGCAGTCCAGCCCCATCTCGACCGCTCCCAGCCGCACCCACTCGCGGCCGCCGAGAATGCGACTGCGCCGGGACGCGACCTCGTGCTCGGTCGCGATCGCCAGGCAGATGGTCCCCCCGAGGTCGATCCGGTCTGCGCCGTCGTCGAGATCGATCAGCACCGCCAGCGCATGCGTGGCGCCGGTCTGGCGTCGCGCCGCGCGCGCCACGGCCTCGGCCGTCTCGCGTGTGAGCTCGCCCGTCGCTGACGCGCCCTCGAGGCCGACGGCCGCGTACACCTCGCCGAGCGCGCGCGCCACGACGCCGCGCCGGAAGACCTTGTCCGCTCCCGGGAGGTGAGCGAGGCGTGCGGCGATCGCGCCGCTCGTAAACGTCTCCACGATCGACAGCGAGCCCTGACGACTCGCGAGCTCCGCCAGGACGACGCCCTCCAGCGTCGCATCGTCTTCACTGAGGATGAAGTTGCCGAGCCGCTTGCGCACCTCCCGCTCAACCGGCGCGAGCTTCCTCCGGGTGTCGTCCGTGTCCGTGCCGCGTACGGTCAGCTTGGTCTCGAGCTGCGGATAGTGGGCCCGGAAGCCGAGCTTCACGCTCCCGTCGGGCACGAGCTCTTCCACCCCCCTGAGCAGAGCGTCGACATGCGATTCGCCGAGCCCGTACGAATGGAACCGCTTCAGCACGATGGCCGTCTGCATGCCGCTCTTCGCGAGGAGTCGTGGGATGATCTGCTCCTCGAGCATCCGATGGAGCTCGCGTGGCACCCCCGGGGTGAAGAAGAAGCGGGCCTGGCCGATGTCGAGCGCGAAACCGCAGGCCGTGCCGATCGGGTTGTCGATCACTTCTGCGGTGGCGGGCAGCATGGCCTGCTTCCGGTTGTTGGGTGGCATCACGCGGCTGCGCCGGCGGAAGAACTCTTCCATCCGCGCGAGCCACTCGTCATTGAGAACGAGCTCGACGCCGGCGGCCTGCGCCGCGACTTCCTGGGACAGGTCGTCGACCGTGGGGCCCAGGCCGCCGTTGACGATGACCGCGTCGGCGCGTTCCCCCGCCAGCCGAAGCGCCCGCAGCAGGCTCTCCCGATCGTCACCGACCGTCGTTTCCCACCGGACCGAGAGCCCGACGTCCTCGAGCTTCTGACTGATGTAGCTGAAGTTGGTGTTGACGATCTTCCCCGTCAGGACCTCGTCACCCGTGCAGATGATCTCGATGCGCATCATTGGGACAGGATCATACACTCTCGTGTACTCTTGCGACCCATGAGTGCCACCGAGGCCCAATCGCCGCTCGACGCCGCACGGAAGCTGGCCCCTCAGATCCGGTCGTGCGCCGACGAGATCGAGGCCGCACGGGAGCTCCCGCGGCCGCTCTTCGAGGCGCTGGCGGACGCCGGGTTGTTCCACCTGGCGTTGCCACGCGCCCTCGGCTGCCCCGAGCTCGACCTGCCGACCTACATCCAGGTGATCGAGGAGCTCGGCAAGGCGGACGCGAGCACCGCCTGGACGGTCAACCAGGGCGCCATCTTCGCAACCTACGCGGCACGAATGCCGCGCCACGTCGCTCGCTCGATCTGGATCGACACGCCGCGCAGCGTCGTCGCTAACAGTCCGGCCCCGAGCGCCACGGCGGTCGTCGTCCCGGGCGGCTACCGGGTCACCGGCCGCCAGGGCTTCAGCACGGGTTGCCGGCATGCCGCGTGGGTGGCCGCGCACGCTCAGGTCGTCGAGAACGGCCGGCTCAGACTGGAGGCGGACGGACAACCGGAGCGGCGCTACTTCTTCGTCCCGGTCGCCGAAGCCGAGCTTCCCGACACCTGGCACGTGCGCGGAATGCGCGGCA
>QHTD01000230.1 GCA_003220675.1 Candidatus Rokuibacteriota bacterium
GCCGCGTTGGCCGGCCCCACGAGCGCCTCGTTCTTCGCGGCGTCGTACGCGGTGAGCCGGCCCTCGTGGACGGTGACGAGAAAGTAGGGCTGGCCGAACGGAGAGAGCGCCTCGAAGCGCACCGAGTCGGGGCCCTTCACGAGGAGGGCACCGGTGAGTTGCTGGCTCTCCCCCCCGCGCGTGAGGACGATGTCGGCGAGGGCGCGGAGGTCGGTGAACTCGTGCCAGCGCGCCTCGAGGAGCCCGAGCGCGTGGCGGGCGTCGTCGGCGACCGGCTGGCGCGGGGGTGCGGTCGCGCACCCGCTTAAGAGCCCCAGCAGGCAGAGGAGGCTACTGAGACGCCTTCGAGCCACTCTTGGCCCGGCGCCCGCTATCCTTGAGGTCCTCGATCTTCTTCTTGACCCCCTCGGCGGCCGGGTCGAGCTGCAGGGCCTTCTCCCACGCGGCGAGCGCCTCGGTCTCGAGTCCGTTCTTCAGATAGGCGTCGCCGAGGTGCTCGTAGATCACCGGGTCGGGTTCCTTCGTCTTGTCAACGGCGCGCTTGAGCTCCTTCAGAGCGTCGGGGTAGCGACCCTTCTGGTAGTACGCCCAGCCGAGGCTGTCGATGAAATAGCCGTTGTCCGGCTCGATCGTGAGCGCCTCGCTGATGAGCTGGATCGCCTCGTCGAGGTTCTGCCCGCGCTCGGCGTACATGTAGCCGACGTAGTTGTACGCCTCGGCGTGCTTGGGATCGAGTGCGATCACCTGCCGGAACGCGCGGACGGCGTCGTCGAACTTCGCCTGCTTCTCGAAGACGACGCCGAGCTGAAAGTGGAGGTCCTTGTTCTTGTCGTCGAGGCTCAGTCCCTCCCGGAGGGTCTCCACGGCGCGGTCGTACTGCTTGCCGCGGAAGTATGCGGTGCCGAGGTAGAGAAAGAGCTCGGGCCGCTTCGGCTCGAGGTTGACGGCGTCGCGGAGGACTGCGATCGCCTCGTCGTGGCGCTTGGCCCGTCCGTGGAGGAATCCGAGCTGGACGCGCGCGTCGATCGAGCGGGGGTCGACGCGCAGGATGCGCTCGAGCTCCGCGCGGGCCTCGGTGTCCTTCCCGCCGTCCATGTACGTGGTGGCGAGGAAGTACCGCGCCCGAAGGTTCGTCGGCTCGAGCGTGACGGCGCGCCGGAAGGCGTCGGCCGCCCGGTCCCACTGTTTCTGCTCGTAGAAGACCGCCCCGAGCTTCATCCACACGCGCGCGTCGCGCGGCGCGACCTCGGCGAGCGCCTCGATCTCCGCCTGCGCCTCCTGGAAGCGGCCGAGCCTGATCAGCAGGTCGCCGAGCCGTTCGACGAACGCCGGGTTGTCGGGGTTCGCCTTGGCGGCGCGCCGGTAGATCTCGACCGCCTCGTCGGGCTTGCGGCGCGTCTCGTACACATAGCCGAGGGCAGTCCAGGCGCCGTCGTGGTCGGGATCGAGCTCGACGGCCTTCTGGAGCTCGGCGATCGCCTCGTCCCACGACTCGGTTTCGATGGCGAGGCGCCCGAGCAGGAAGCGGGCCTGTGCCAGCCGAGGGTTCGTGTTGATGAGGCGGAGCAGCACGGCGCGCGCGCGGTCGTAAGCCTTCTGCTCGACCTGGTAGCGCGCGAGCGTCAGATAGGGGTCCTCTGCACTCGGGTTCAGGGCGATGGCCTTCTCGAGCTCCGCCTCGGCCTCGGCCCACTTCTTTTGCGCGCGCAGCAGCTCGGCGAGCGTCGTGTGGGACGCGACCTCGTCCGGCGCGAGTTCGACGGCGCGCCGCGCGGCGGCAAGCGCCTCGTCGGCCGCGTCGGTGCGCACGAGCCACTGCGCGAGCGTGGTCCAGAGATAGGCCGAGTTCGGATCGCGCTTGAGGGCCTCCCGGAGCGCGGGGATCGCCTCGGTGAACCGCCCCGCCTGCGCGGCCATCTGCGCGACCACGAACTCGTGGTACGCGTGGGCCCGGGTGTCCAGCGAGGGCACGGAACGCCGCGGCGTCGCGTCGAAGGACGTCGCGACCGTCCCAGCGGCGGCGCACGCGGCGAGCGTCACGCTCGCCAGGAGAAGCGCGGTTCGGACGAGGAGGCGGCGGATCACCGCTCAGCGCCTCGTTCTGCGGGGAACCGCCAGGCCTTCGTGAGCAGGCGCCGCGCGGCGGCCGCGAGGGCCGGATCGGGGATCGGGGAGATCGCCTCGTCGATCGCCCGTAGATCGGCGGCGCCGAGCGGCGCGGAGGAGCGCGGGCGCCTCCGCGGAGCGGCCGAGGGCCCCGCCTCCTCGAGCGTCCCGAGGGTGAACCGGAGCGCGCGTACGGCGGGGAACCGCGCGCGAAGCCGCGCCGTCAGCTCGTCGGCGCGCAGCGTGAGCTCGTGGAGCCACGGGGAGTTGTCGACGATCACGGTGAGGCAACCCTCGACGAGCGCCTGGGGCTTGGCCCGCCGCGCGACGTCGGCGCCGACGAGGGTGGACCACACGCGCCTGACGTGGTGCTCGGCGAGCCGCTCGCGGAGCTCGGGGACGGCGGTCACGAGCAGATCGGCGACGGCGCGCGGCGCTCCGACTCTCATCCCTCTGTATCATACCCCGTCGGCGCGAATGCCGCGAGGCCGGAGTGCTATAGTGGCGGCGGTCATGGCGAAACCTCGGCGTGGGGACAGTCTGGAGCTCGTCATCGACGACCTCGCGTTCGGGGGCGAGGGCGTCGGGCGCGTGAACGGGTACGTCGTGTTCGTGCGCGGCGCCGTGCCGGGTGACCGCGTCCGCGTGAAGCTGGTGGACGCCCGCTCACGGTTCGGCCGTGCCGTCATCGAGTCGATCGAGGTGCCATCCCCCGACCGGGTCGAGCCGCCGTGCCCGTACTTCGGGCGCTGTGGCGGGTGTCGGCTCCAGCACATCGCGTATCCCGCGCAGCTCGCGTTCAAAGAGAAGCAGGTACGCGACTGCCTCGAGCGGATCGGCGGCCTGGGAGCGTTCGAACTCCGGCCGATCCTCCCGGGCCCAGAGCCGTACGGGTACCGGAACAAGATGGAGTTCACGATCACCCGTCCCTCTCAGGCCACCGACGGTGGTTGCGGCGTCGCGGACCCCGCGACAACGGTCGTCGGCCTGCACCAGGCCGATCGCTACGATGTCGTCCTCGACATCGAGCGGTGCCTGCTCCAGTCGGAGACGATGAACGCGTTGCTCGATGCGTTCCGGCAGGAGATCCGGGCGCGCGCGCTCTCCGTCTACGACCAGGACTCCGGCGCGGGGCTCCTGCGCTTCGTGTCGCTGCGCGAGGGCCGGTCCACCGGCGAGGCGATGGTGAACATCGTCGCGACGGCGCCCGATGTGGAGGCGTTCGGCCCCGTCGCCGATCGGCTCGCGGCCCGCGTGCCGGAAACGGCGAGCGTCGTGCTCAACGTGAACGCGAAGAAGGCGAGCGTGGCGGTCGGGACGGAGGAGCACCTGCTTCGCGGGCGAGACCACATCCGGGCGTCGCTCGGCGGGCTCAGTTTCCAGGTGTCGGCGAATTCCTTCTTCCAGACCAACACGGTCCAGGCGGAGCGGCTCTTCGCCGTCGTCGAGGGCGCGTGCGGCCTCGCGGGCGGAGAGACTGTCATGGACCTCTACTCCGGCACGGGCACGATCAGCCTCCTGCTCGCGCGCCGCGCTCGGTGGGTGTATGGGATCGAGGTGGCGGCGGCGGCGGTCACCGACGCCGTGCGGAACGCCCGTGCGAACGGGATCGCGAACTGCACGTTCCTGGCGGGCGAAGTGCGCGTCGTGCTCCCGACGCTGATGCGTGACGGCGTCAGGGCGGATGTCGTGGTCGCCGATCCGCCGCGCGCCGGATTTCATCCCAAGGCCCTCCAGGCGCTCGCCGCGCTCGGGGCCGAGCGGCTCGTCTATGTCTCCTGTAACCCGGCGACGCTCGCGCGCGACCTCGGCGACCTCGTGCGTGCGGGCTATCGGCTCGAGTGGGAGCACCCGGTGGACATGTTCCCGCAGACACCGCACATCGAGGCGGTCGCCCGTCTCCGACGGGCTTCATGAAGACGTACCTCGCCCGCCGGCTGCTGCAGTCCTTGCTCGTCCTCTTCGGCGTCTCGTTCGTGGTTTTTTTCATCCTCCACCTCACGGGCGACCCGGCGCTCGTGCTGCTGCCGCCGGACGCGTCGGCCGAAGACGTGCAGCGCTTCCGTGAGGCGATGGGATTCAACGATCCGTTCATCGTCCAGTACGGGCGGTTCCTCTCGGGCGCGCTGCGCGGCGACTTCGGCCAGTCGGTGCGCCACGGCGAGCCCGCGTTCAACCTCGTCGTCGAGCGGATGCCGGCCACGTTCGAGTTGGCGGGCGCCGCCCTGGGGGTCGCGCTGGTCCTCGCGATCCCCGCGGGCATCATCTCGGCGGTCCGACGCAACACGATGCTCGACTATGTCTCCACGATCGTCGCCCTGCTGGGCCAGTCGATGCCGACCTTCTGGCTGGG